>CAZMQF010000082.1:0-11235 GCA_964568365.1 uncultured Pirellulales bacterium
ATATCCTCATACTCGATTGTGTTTATTGTCTGGCCGGTATCCGTTAATCGAGTGTCCCTGATGAAGGGTACTTCTTCGCCCACGGTAATGGTTGCGGTCTGGTTGTTACTGGTCAGTATATACGGCCGCGAGAGTATATCCAGCTTACCGACCTCTTCCAATGCATGCAATGCTATGTCAACATCACCCTCGATGGTTCTCAGGATGAGCCCTTGGTTTTGCAAACTGAAATCCGTCGAGAAAAGAGAGCTGTCCCCATCGCTTCGCATATTCAACATTGAAAATTCGATACCCAGGTCAAGTGAATCGCTGTGTGTAACCTCTGCCAGAAGAACTTTTATAAGGACCTGCGGAACAGGTTTATCCAGGTCATCCAGTATCTCTTTGATTCGAGCGTAGTTTTTCGGTGTAGCCATAACAAGCAAAGCATTTGTATCCGTATCGGCTTCGAAATACACCTGCTCTAACAAGTCACTGAGAGACTGTGCACTGGTTGTTCCCATTCCCATAAAACCTCCCCGGCCAGCAGCAGTTGTCCTTGCCGTCCCGCCGGCGCGAGTACCGCCAGTCTGCCCGGTCAGAGAGCTTATTTCGGTGTAAATGTTATTAAGCACGTCCCTAAGATTTTCAGCCTGGGCATTCTTCAAATGATAGGTAAATACAGTAAGCTCCTCTCCCGGCTTGGAATCCAAATCCTTGATTACACCATCAATCACTGTCAGGACATCAGAAGGACCACTGACAACCACAGTATTGGTACGCTCATCAGCTGCTGCACTTACGTTTGTGCGTGGTCCGGTTACATCAGACTCTGAACTCCGGCCGCCGTCCCGGCCGCCTCGTCTCATAAATTCCCTGATTCCTCCAAACGGACCAGGGAGCTGCTGACCGCTTGAACCACCCTGCTGCTCTTCGAATATCGTGTTAATCAGCTCGGCCACATTCGTGGCATTAGCATATTTTAAACGATAAACCCTGACCTCAGCGACCGCTGACAAATGAGTGTCGAGAGCACTAACTATTTCCACAAACCGTTTTATATCAGCAGTAGTAGCAGTAAGAATCAATACATTACTGTCTTCATTAGCTGCCAGGTCTGCATAAGTCGGAATTAGTGAAGCGAGGTCCTCTCTTAATCTGGCAGCATTAGCATATCGTACGGGAATGACATGAGTAACCAAATCATCGCTTGCAATGATTTTATCAGGGTCTGTTCCTGAGCGTACAGGGATATTCATTTTCTTCGCTTCTTCCAGTGTGACAATTTTTAGCGTTCTGCCCATCCGGACTGCAGCGTAGCCCTTTTCCTTAAGTATCGTGTTGATAAGAGAAATAGCTTCGTCGATATTCAGGCTTTGCCTACTGATAACAGTTAAACGGTCACTTAGGCTCTCATCCGCTACCACAACAAGGCCGGCAACTTCGGAAAGATATTCGAGTATCGTCTCCAGAGAAGTATCCTTGAAATTAAGCAATATCTTTGTATCAGCCATAGCCGTGCTGTTGGAATCCTCTTGCTCAGGGAGTGCATCACTGTTTGGAAGCAGAATGAACGAAAACATAAAAGTCACAAGTAAAATTTTTGTAAAGTTACGCATTTTTTTTAATTTCCTTTATCAGACCAAGTTTAAATTGGTTAGTAATATCAATAATCAGTTATCCTCCGATTTCCCTTCTCCGTCTCTCTATTAATCTTCTCAAGATTTCCTCATCTTCACTGCTCTGGCCTTTCTCTTGTCCTGAAGGCTCATTTTCAGAGCCTCCAGAAGAAGATTGCGACCATTCGATAAGTTCATTATATGTCACTGAAAGTGTCGGGGCTTTTCCCTGAAGATTATCGCCTATTCCAATTTTTATTATATTGGCGTCCAATTCGAATTCGATATTATCAAGCGTAAGGCTTTTCAGTCGGCCTCTTGCAATGCTATCTCCTACCCGAGCCTTTATTGTTTCGCCCATCCTTGTGTTTTCCAAAAATGCGACATAGTCTTCATTCTGCCGAACAATACCTTTAAGCACAAAGTAACTTTCCGGAGCGGGAGCTGCAACCTCTCTCGGCTTGCTATCATCCCTATCAAGGGAACGACCGCGCTGACGGGAAAAAATATTTTGTTCCACCAACACCCTGTAATTATCCCAAAACTGAGCATCATCTCTCTGTTCGGCACTTAAGACAAAACCAACATCGGCCAAAAATAACAACATAAAAACAAAGATTTTATAATTGCTTATCATTTTTTTGAGCTCACTTTCGATATACATTATCAAATCTCCACTTTCGCGTCATTTACATCTACAAACAGGTAAATCGCCGACAATTTCAATTGAAGGGACATATCATCAACACCTTCGGTACGGGAACCGAGCTGGATATCCTTAATCCTGATTGGAAGCTGAGCGTTCTCGATTCGCCAGATGAGCCTGCTGACTGATTGCATAGTCCCGGTACCGGCAACCTGAAAGGTAATCTCCTGCAGACTTTCCTGCCCGGCTGGACGCTCCGGCTTCACGGAAGAGAGCACAAAATCGCATTCCTGCGACCATTGTCGTACCGCATTCAATACTTTGCTTTCAGTTTTCGAAACATCACGTTCCAAACCGCTTGAGATCATATCCTGCCATTTCCGTTCCATCAAAGCTTTGCGTTTGAACAGGCTTTCCGCATAATTCATTTGGTTAATCAAACCCTGTTTTTCAGCCTTCACCTGTGCCCACACAGACATCAGAGGTGTTACAACATATCTGTCAGCGACGAGTACCGTCACTACCGTTAATGTGACAAGCAGGATGTATTTTTCGCGCTTAGAAAGAACCATCTGCTTACCTTCCTTCAACAAAAGTGAAACTTATTGCAAAAGAGATTTCTTTAGTCGATCTTCCGATATTACGCATATAGAGCATCTCCACGTCAGAAAAAGAAACACTTGCTTTCAACGCATCCAGTAATTGCAGGACGTTTTTTTCGTCTAAAGACTTACCGGTAACATTTGCCTGCATATCTTCTCGTATGGCTAAACTCGTTACCCATATCTCTACCTGCGAAGGGAAGGCCAGTGTTAATTGCTTCAAACAATTAAGAAATTTGGGCCTTGCTGAGTACCAGCCTCTGGAAAAAGAGACCTTATTAATAACCTCTTCGGCTTCGGTGATGTCCTGCTTCATACCTTCCAGACGCGTTCTTAATTCGGCAACTTCTGCCTTCTGACCGTACCAGCCCAAAATTAAAAACAGGCCGCACAAAACAACCGCCAGGCCGACTAATACTGCACGCAGAGTTCGACGGCCGTCTGTCGCCTTCTTTTCGGGATTGATATGAGAATTCAGAAAATCAATACCCAGTAACTTAGGCTTGCCTGCTGCCGATGCAAGAGATATTGCAGCAGCGAAACGGCCGATTCCGGATTCACCTGACCTTATAGATTTTTTCATCGCCAAATTAGCAGCGCCGTTTACAATTTCCGCCCGCAGCGAAATGCTTTGTTCGAAAACCTGTAAGGCCTCGGGGCTGATATTCGCTGCATTCCATACGAATAACTTTCCAGTATCAGTTTCACTGCTGGAATCAGGCAAAAGAGAAATTAAACGCTGCAGCTCCCTGCCAAGGGCACTTACATCGGCTTTCGCATCCTGCCGGGCTCCAACAGCCACCGGTATGTGTCTTAAAAGAGTGAAACTTTTATTTCGTTGAACTAAAAACTCAGTATAGTTCGGCCTTATATATAGTGCGTAACCGTTTTCAAAGCCTGTCTGTCTGAAAGCCGAAGCAACAGCCAAAAATGACGAGGTAATCGAAAGGACGGTCAGGCCGGCAGCGTGCGATGTTTCAACAAGCTGCTCTATCTTTTGACGCAGTGTCGCCACAAGAAGCAAAGAGTTTTTTTCCATACCACTCGGCTGCCCTATATAGTCGACGACAAGGTCATTATAGTCCAGTGAAAATTCCCGTTCAGCCTTTATCCTGAGAATTGAGGCCAAAGAATCCGCACCGGCAGGAGGAACACTTTCCTGCCGCATAATGAGCCACTTAACAGGAATACCAATAACGGCACTTTTAGCAGAGAAGTGATTACTACTGAGGAACTGATGCAGATGTTGTCCTAATTCGGCAGGTTTATCGAAAGAGACGTTTTCCGGGAAAACAAATTCCGCAACACCTCTAACCTCGCAGTGCCTTCCGTCTGTGCGAAGCTCGGCTGCAAGTATCGAATGCTCTTCAATATCAAGCCCTAATATTTTGTGATTTATCAGCATAACCTGTGCTCACCTTAAAACAGAGCAAATTTAACTTTCTTACAACTACAAGCCCGAACGCAATGTTGAAATTATCTCCGTATCAAGCGGCCAACCCAGATGCGTCAGCTCTTTCCAGTAAATAATAGAAGGCGGCTCATTCTGCATATCAAGGACAACCCTGTATCTGCGAAAGGCCCTTCCGTTACCGCTGGTACTGACAATATCAGCCGAGAAACGGGTCGAATGAGCGGTAGTAATATAGCTGCCAATCTCTACAGCTTTTTCGGGCTCGGACTTTAGTGCCTCGGCAACCCAGGCGATGGATTCAAGGTTTACATCACCGGAAGTACGCTTGGCAATAAGGGTATCCACATCACTTTCAACAAGGCCGGGCAGACAAAGCAACACCTCCCGCGGCGCAAGATTTACATTAACGCGACCTGTGATATATTGCTCATCAGTTGTTGTTAATCTATCTGCTATTTGTTCGAACTCCTCGGGCGTCAGACCGCTTTTGAAATAAAAATCCAGAATATTCGTAAAGGGCTGGCCTTGTGCAGAAATATTTCCCGATATCTCCTGAAAATAGCGGTCATCGCCGACCACCTGCCGCAGAAGCTCCGAGAGCTTACTGCTGTCTCTATCATTTACATTGATTCTCCTTTCGCCCGACTGACTTACATTTTCTTCTGCACTGTAAACAGTTACATAATCATAAAAGCCCCGGTCAAGACGGCCGTCCCTGTTATCAGCAGGCTCGCTTTCGGCGGCATCGTTCTCGTTATAGTTAAGAACACCATTTCTGTTCATATCCTCGCCGTAAAGAATCTCAGGCGATGCCCCCCTGAGAAGCAGAACCTCCTCGACGGTTTCAAGCGGTGCGTTTTTGCAATAATAGGGTTCATCAAGAAGGAGGTAATATTCACTTTCGGCGCCGCCCGGCGAGATTTCGCTGTCTTCATCCCGCCAATCGATAATCGCGGCGGCCAGCTCGGCAGTCATCCCCGGCAGCTTCAGCAGCATATCCAATATCTCCGGTGAGGCTAAGTTCAGGTTTATTTTGGATGATTCATCCGTTATCCCGAAGTCATAACTTTTATCATCCGCCAAATTGGAACGAAGGAGCCAGAAGTAACCGCTACCGACCTGCATTTGTTCATAAGGATTATCAGATTCCAGTGTCACTGTATCCTCGCCGCTGTTAAGCTGGGCGATAATAAACTGCACAGCTCCGTGAGCAACGGCTTCAGCCTGCACCGAGGCAACATAATTTGCCGAGGCAATCGCCTCAACTCGTATGGAACGGGCAAAAACAAGAACGAGTCCGGCAAGAGCAAAAACAATCCAAATCGTAACGATTAACACGGTGCCGTTGACTTTACGGTTCTTTATGATGGATTTAATGTTTTCACAACAAAACATATTTCATTACCCTCATTCGGCTAACCACCGGCCTGGATGGTTACTCCGTCCGCTGATGACAAGTTACTGCAGGGGATAATAAAGGCATAACTAAGCTGATAGTTGTCGTATTCGCCCTTCTCGTTTTTCTCCTCGCGTTCAATTTCAAGGCTTATCCCAACTGCCTTCGGCAAAGCATTGTTTTGCAAAACCGAGTCCCACTCGTCCCACCAGTTAAAGCCGTCAAAGTATCCGACGTTGAACGAGACAACCCTGCGACAAATAATTTCTTCGAGGGGTTGTACCGTTTTCGGAGAAAGCAAATTCGTGGTTATCCTGCGAACCAGAACGCTTCGCTCCGGGACAGAAGACGGAATAAATACAAGTTCAACCTTTCTAATGTCACAAGCCGCCTCTTGAAGCTCGGCGGTATTATTACTGGAATAAAATAACAAACTGTCACAATCATATCCGTCGCCCGTTCTGTCATTGTGCCCCAGAAATTCCCCTGCCAATATTCCGGTAGGCGGCAGAGCTGCTGTAATATCCTGCTTTATAAGCTCCATCGCGATTTGCGCAGCCCGCACAGGCTGGATTGCTGAAGTCGAACTTCTCCTGGCTCTGAAACCGATATACAGGCTGGCATAAAGCGAAACCGCCAATATATTCATCAGGGTCATTGCCACAAGCAATTCCAGGAAAGTAAATGCAAATTCATTTCTTTTTCTCTTTACCATTTTAGCTGCTCTCTGCGTAAACAAGTGTCGTTAAGGTAATTGATTGTTCCCTTCCCTGTGCGTACCAAAATACACGTAAATCCAACTGATTCAGCGAAGCCTGCGTCCAGTCCAGTACTTCTACAGACCACCGATAGCTCGGCCAATCGGGTCCAAAATCTCCCGATGCGTTACCGCTTTTCCACTCCTGGGAAGTCAGGATTTCAGCAAGCTTTGTCCTGGCCAAGGAAGCAGCCTCGACCTGCTGCTTTGATTTTGCAGTTAACCTGGTGCTCAGTGAAATTCCCTTCATTGCAACAGGAATAATAATTGCCATCAAAACAAAACTCGCGAGCACCTCAACCAGCGTAAATGCTTTAGGGTTCCCTGTGCCTCGAACAGATATTTTATTACATAGGACGGCTGACATTATATTTTCTCCGGTATTACTACATGATAAAGCTCGGCCGGCGAAAGACAGGTAATCTCGAACACATCACCACGACGATTAATCAAACGAATGGTCCCTGTCTGCGTTTGTCCCTGGGCGTTAAAGTTAATATGCCCTTGGGAGAAAGAGGAAGAGGCGTATC
The DNA here is from genome assembly GCA_964568365.1 of uncultured Pirellulales bacterium. Lineage (GTDB taxonomy): Bacteria > Planctomycetota > Phycisphaerae > Sedimentisphaerales > Anaerobacaceae > CAYLMG01. Next base: position 6,944 of record CAZMQF010000082.1, read on the forward strand.
CGGAAATATCCTCAAGCTCAATCTCAGTATCCTTCGGCAATGAAAAAACTCGCCCAAAGTCATTATAAAGTTGCCTGAAACCTCCCTGCTGCTGGACGGTAAGCCAATAAGTTCTGTTCTGGACATCCAGATTCAATCGGTAAACCCGACCTTCGGTAATGGCCTGCGACCTGGCCAAATGAGTCAGCGCAACGATTTGTGCAGCTGCATCACTGGTCTCTCGCGACGTAAAAAAACCGCGAAGCGACGGAGCAGCCATCGCCAATATGGTGCAGATTATCACCATAACCAGTACAAGCTCCAGCAGCGTTAATCCGCAAATAAATTTGTAACGACTTAATTTCATTTTAAACCATCTGAAAAAATATCTATCTGAAAAAATTATTGTTCGGACCAGTTATCTATATCGTCCCCGCCTCCCTGCTGGCCATTGAGACCAAAGGAGTATATATCATATCCATATTGGTTGTACTGGCCCGGCTGTTTGTATATGTACGGGTTTCCCCAGGGGTCCTTTGGAATTCCCCGTTTGATGTATGGGCCACGCCAATCTACAACGTTACTCGGCTGTTGAATTAATGCACCGAGTCCCTCACTTGTAGTCGGGTATCGGCCGGTATCAATCTCAAAGGCATCCAGAGCAACCTCAAGGTTAGCTATATCAGTGCGTGCTGCCGTGATCCGGGCCTGTTCCGAACGCCTGGTAAATTTCGGCACTACAATAGCCGCTAATGCAGCCAGAATCACAAGTACCAACAAAAGCTCAATCAGCGTAAAGCCGGGTGTTACTTTCTTTCTTAACTTTATCAGCAGTATTTGTTTTTTCATTCCATTCATAGTACGTTTATTACTCTCCTAATTATAACTATTTGGTTATCGAATAAGCTCCTGAAGGTTAAATATCGGCAGCAGCATTCCAATAACAACTGTGCCAACCAGTGCCGCCATAATAAAAAGCAGTGCAGGTTCAGCCATTGCGACCATCATTTTAAGATGCCGGTCCAGCTCCTCCTCGTAAGCGCCGGCCAGGCGCACCAGCTCCTCATCCAACCGGGCGCTTTCTTCAGCGACGGAAATCATTTCTATAACAGAGGCGGGAAATAACTGATGACAATCGGCCAGACTTCTGCCGAGCGCCGTGCCGCGTTGAACCCTCTCGATTGCACCGCCTACCGCATTTGCAAGTATCCGGTTTCCTATGGCTTCTCTTGCTACACGCAAAGCCGTCACAATAGGAACACCCGCCCCCACCAGGGTACCCAGCATTCTGCAAAACCGCACCAGGGCAAATTGAGCAACTCCTTTTCCCAGCATTGGGATTCTCAGTAATGTCCTTTCCATAGCGAGCTGACCTTTTTCTCCGGCCAGTGCCCGCCGCAGCGCAACGATTACTAAAGCAATCATAACAATCAAAACCATCCAGTATTTCGTTATTACTTTGCTGGCGCCAACGATGGCGCGTGTAAGTGCCGGCAGAGTACCGCCGAATTCGGCAAATATAGAAGAAAAACGAGGTATAAAGTACGTCAACAGAAAGATTAAGATTGCCGTCGCAAGAACGGCTAAAATAATCGGGTAAATAACAGCAGCCTTTACCTTTCCCATCAAATCCTGCTCACGTGAGCGAAATTTTGCAATCTGTCCCAGGACAAGGTCGAGAAAGCCACCTGTTTCACCGGCCCTTATCATCGCTACATATACCTTTGGAAAAGAACGAGGCCAATGGCCCAGGGCATCGGCAAGTGACATTCCACCTGCAACCTGATTATGAATTGCCGCCCACTGCTGCTTCGCCGCAGCCCGGGAAGCCTCACGGCTGAGAATATTCAAAGCCCTGCTCAATGGGACACCTGCAGAAAGCAGGTTCGCAAGCTCTCGTGTAAAAGCCTGTACATCCGCTTTCGAAACACGAGAGGTCTTAAATAGTGTCCGTGAAGCACTTGTTTGTCTCTGCTCATTTACAGAAACAGGGCATAGATTTTTTTCTACAAGCTGGTCTATCACTGTCAGCCTGTTTGAAGCGGTAAGTGTACCGGAAATTTCCTTTCCTTTTGTGTCAATTGCCTTATAAAGAAACGCCGGCATTTTCTGCCTCCATAATTCTGTTAAGAAAAAGTTTCTCTCTCAGGTTTTTTCACAGTCTTGTCCGAACCATTCTCCATAAACGGGTCATCTTTGGTAACCCGCAGAACTTCTTCAATTGTTGTTTTTCCCTGTGAAAGATGACGCAGGCCGTCCTCTCGCAGGCTATTCATCCCCTGCTGCATGGCAAGCTGTCTAAGCTTGCGAGACGAGACATTTTCAAGAATGAGCGAGCGAATATCTTCGGTCACGACCATCTGCTCGAAAATCCCTACACGTCCACGATAACCGGTTCCCAGACATTGCCGGCATCCCCTGCCCCGGTAGAGCTCATCCGGCAGCTTACTGCCGAACTCGGCTCTTATTAAATCCACATCATTTTGCGCAAGTTTCTCCTTACAGTGCGGGCAAATAAGCCGAACCAGCCTCTGCGCTATAATCGCCTCAAGGGAAGAAGCGACAAGATAAGGCTCTATCCCCATATCCACCAGGCGAGTCAAAGCGCTGGAAGCGTCATTCGTATGCAGCGTCGAGAAAACCAGATGCCCGGTCAAAGACGCCTGAACAGCGATTTCAGCCGTCTCGAGGTCGCGGATTTCGCCAACAAGAATAACATCGGGGTCGTGCCGCAAAATCGAACGCAGTCCACGGGCAAAGGTGAGCCCCGCCTTCCGGGAGACCTGTATCTGGTTAATTCCGTGCAACTGGTATTCTATAGGGTCTTCAATAGTAACAATCTTTCTTTCAACCTCGTTTATACGTGACAATGCGGCGTACAGAGTTGTTGTCTTACCGCTTCCGGTAGGCCCTGTCACAAGGATAATCCCATGGGGCTGTGCAAGAACGCCCTTAAATATATTGAGGTCATCACCAGACATCCCGAGTTTCTCTAAGCCCAAAAGAACCGAGCTGCGATCCAGCAAACGCAGAACAACCGCTTCTCCGTAAAGCATTGGAATCACAGATACACGAACATCAATCTCATGCTCGGCAATTTTAATCCTGATTCTTCCGTCCTGCGGGACTCGTTTCTCAGCGATATCCAGCCTGCTTAAAATCTTCAGCCGAGAAACAATGGCAGCCTGAAACTGCTTTACCTCAGGCGGAACAGCAGCCTCCTGCAGCACCCCGTCAACTCTATAGCGAACTCTAAGCTCGTTTTCAAAGGGCTCAAAGTGTACATCTGTAGCCCTTAACTTAATAGCCTCGATTAGTACCTGGTTGACGAACCTGATTATGGATGCGCCTTCCGCTGCATCCGTCAGATCCATATCATCTTCAACCTCTTGCTCAATGACCTGGAATCCATTTTCTCCGGCCTCAGATATCATCGACTGCACCGTATCGGCGCCTAATCCAAGACACCGCTTGATACAGCGGTCAATCTCCGCCGATGGCGCCAGCGCTAATCGAAAATCTTTTCCTGTTGCCAGAGAAAGCTCGTCTAAACCAATGGTATCGAACGGATTGCTCGTTACCGCTAACAGAGAACCACGCCCATCCTCAAGAGGCATTATCTGTCTGTTAAGCATTATCTTGGCGGGAAACTGCAACAGAAACTGCTTTGATGGCCGGTACTGCTCAAGATTTATGTAATTGTATCCGAACTCCTTCGCTATGTAACGAAGTATCTGCTCTTCCGACAGACCGCTGCTGAGAAGTGCACTAATTAAGGTCTGACCCTCCGATAAGCACAGCTTAACCTTTCCGAAGGTCTGCTCGTCGAGCAGACCTTCAACCGCCATTTTTTCCACAATATCAATCATAATCATACAGCCTTTCTTTAAGAAAGGCCCAACGCATTAGTATCAATAATTCGCCGACTAAAGTTAATTAAGCAATCCCATCATCACCAATTGAGCTTCTTGGCGAACAGAGACTATCTCACGGAGTTCTTTTTGTGCCTTGACCAGTTCCTGCCTGGCTTTCTCCCTGGCAGTCCGTAATGCGGTCAACTTTGCCTTGATTTCCTCCGGCTTTGCTTCTTTATTATCCAAAACTGTCTGAAGCTCCTGTGTACTTTTTTCAACGGGGGTCAGTTCCTGCTGCGGTGCCTGAGTATCTTCGCCGCGAGCACCAGGCCGACCACTAGGCCCAAAGCCGCCACGCTGACCTCTCATCATCATTCCCATACCACCAAAACCGCCACCCTGCCGTGACAGAGTCAGCACTTTGGTAATCCTCGGCTCAAAAACTTTCCACTCTTCATC
>CAZMQF010000083.1:0-11055 GCA_964568365.1 uncultured Pirellulales bacterium
ACGAAATTCAGAATGTAGATGCAGCCGAGGTAACAGGTAAATTGCAGGAGCTCGGTATTATCAGCTCAGCTCCCGCTGCAGGTCGTACCAGAACAACTTCTCGGACCACACAGAGAGCAACCACACCTCCTGGCAGAACGCCCCCCGCAGGAACAGCTCCCGGAGGCAGAATCACGGCAGAGGTTTCCGGGGCTCCTTCTGAGCAGGAGCCGCTTATAGAAGAGCCGCAGGTCGTCATAATCGAATCGACAAATTCACTGCTCGTTAATGCCACCATCGAGCAGCACGCACAGATTGCTATGATAATAGGCTTCGTCGATGCCCAGCCTGAAGAGGCTGCCATTAACTATGTCGTTTATCCGCTCGAAAACCAGGACCCTGAAGAACTCGCCGGTATCTTAAATCAGCTTATCGAGCAGACCATAGAGAGAAGAGACCCGACCGGCAAAGTGGTGGGCAGCGAAACTACCCGAAAAACCGAAGAGGATATCACAATCCTCGCTGACAAAAACACCTTCTCGATAATTGTTTACGCCAGCAAAAAAAATCAGCAGTGGATAGAAAGTCTTATCAACCAGCTCGATAAAAGAAGACCGCAGGTCCTTATAGATGTTACTCTGGTTGAAATCAGCAGAAACGATGAATTCACACTCGACCTCGACCTATTAACAAAATACCCAAACATCGGAGAAGTCGGCAGTGCACAATTAGGTTCCTTATTTACAGGAGTAACAGACATTCCGAATATGCGATTTTGGGAGGCAAGTTCAACGGCAGGGACAGGAAAAGCCTTTTACTCAGACAACAAAGTTCAGGCACTTTTGACTGCTATGGAAAAGAAAGGATATGGCCGTGTATTGGCAAGACCCAAACTGCTTGTCAACGACAACGAATCAGGTATTATTACCTCAAAGGAAACACAAACTGTAGTGTCTGCCCAAAGTAGTACCCTTGTGGGTTCCAGTGGTACGGGACAAACAAGCGCATCGGTGATTAAAGATCTATACAACGCAGAAATAACACTCGATATAAAGCCTCATATCAGCGAAGGGGAACTATTGAGACTCGAAATCTCAATGACGCGTACAGACATCAGACCAAAAACTGAAAAAAGCTATTCATTAGATGTTGGAATTGGGAAATTATCCGGTCCCAATCCGCCTGACCTCGTTACCAGTGATGTCACGACAGTTATCACAGTGCCTAATGACCGAACTATTATTCTCGGCGGGCTTGAAAGGCTTAATCAGACCAAGGGAGGGACGAAGGTTCCGATTTTAGGCGACATTCCGTTAGTGGGCGGCCTATTCAGGAACACCGCAAACACGGATTCGCAGAGCAGATTATATGTCTTTGTCAAGGCCAATATATTAAGGCCAAGTGTACAGTTTACAGGAAGCAGCGATATTGAATTAGTGTCACAGAAAAACAGACAAACTTTCGAAAAGTATGAAGCTGAGATGCAGGAATATGAGGACTGGCCGGGTATAAAACCGAAACCGATGGACCCCGTTAAAATCCTCGAAGGGAACTGAACAAATGGCTCTTGAACCGGTAAATTCTTACAGAAAAGCAAAATTGCAGCATTTCTAATCTTGCAATAAAATGTAAAATGAGCTATTCTTTGGCTGGCTTGTTGGTAAAAATTGGACAGATATTAAAAAAAGAAGCTGTTGCCGGGGAAAAATTGATGGATTATGAAAAACCTGCTTATAAAAACAGCAAGAGAGACCGGCCTGCTCGACGCCGAAAAGCTGGCCGACTTTCTCAAAAATAACCAGAGCGACCAGCCGATAGACCAGTTCCTGCTTACCTGCCCTTATTTCACAGAAGAATCAATCTTAAAACTCTTTGCCGTCGCACTCGACCAGCAATATCTTGATGAGATACCCCCAAAGGCTGTCCCGCCCGAATTCATAGAATCCGTCCCAGCTACTTATGCCCAGCACCATTATCTCATCGGAATAAAAACTGATGGTCCCGGCCCTGACGCACAAAACGCCGATGAGCTTACCGTTGTCCTGTCGAGACCGCTCGATACGGACGCTCTCGACAACGTCTCAAAGATGACGAATATGCCCGTCAGAGCCGCCATCGCAACCCGTGCCGCAATCACATCCGCAATCGACGTCGCATACGAACAGAGAACCACCGTTATCGAAGAGGTTGCAGAAGAGCTCGATTCCCAGAATATAGACCAGCTCGCAGACGAAGTTGCCGCTTCCGACGACCTGCTTGATGTTGTTAATCGCCCGCCCGTCATCAGGCTCGTAAACGATATTCTCTTCAGGGCCTTGCAGCTAAGAGCCAGTGACATCCACGTCCATCCGTACGAGGCGAAAATCCAGATTCGTTACCGTATCGACGGCATTCTTTACGATACTCTCAGCCTGAACAGGAATGTTCTGCCGTTGATTGTTTCGCGTATCAAGGTTATGGCCGGTATGGACATTGCCGAGCGGAGAATGCCTCAGGACGGCCGTTGCAGCGTTCGTCTCGGCCAGAGAGAGGTCGACTTGAGAGTCAGTACCGTACCGACCAGCTATGGGGAAAGAAGCGTCCTGCGACTTCTTGACAAAAGCACAGGCCTGCTTGGACTGAACGAGCTCGGCCTCAGAAACGAAGACCTCGAAAAATTCGACTCCCTGCTGAATAGATCTCACGGCGTCATCTTTGTCACCGGGCCGACGGGAAGCGGAAAAAGCACCACCCTCTACGCCTGCCTTAACAGGATAAACTCCGCTGAAAAAAATGTTATGACAATCGAAGACCCCATCGAGTATCAGCTCGAAGGTATTAGCCAGATGCAGGTCTCAGCAAAAAAAGGTATGAATTTCGCAAACTCGTTAAGGCACGTTCTCCGGCAGGACCCCGACGTCATAATGGTTGGTGAGGTCCGCGACGTCGAAACCGCGCGTATGGCAATCCAGTCCTCGCTCACTGGCCATCTCGTATTCAGCACACTTCACACCAACGACTCCGCCGGCGCAATAACTCGATTGCTCGATTTGGGTGTCGAGCCGTATCTCGTCAGCTCTTCGCTGATAGCTGTCCTGGCTCAGCGTCTTGTCAGAAGAGTCTGCCCGGACTGCAAACAGCGCGTCGAACCTGCTGAAAACAAGCTCAGAGAGCTTGGCTTTGGAGATATCCAGCCGGAGCAAAAAGCTAATTTTGTTGCCGGAACCGGATGTGATAAATGTTTTCAGACCGGCTATCGAGGCAGAACCGGCGTTTATGAGCTGATGTTAATTAACGAAGAAATTCAGGAGCTAATCTATAAAAGGCAGAGTGCCGGAGTAATAAAGAGAACCGCACTCAATGCAGGACTGAAAACCTTGAGAATGGATGGTGCCAGAAAAGTCCTTGAGGGTATTACCACGGTATCGGAAGTCTTCAGAGTGACCCAGACTGATATTATGTGACAGGTAACCGGAAATAAAACAAGAAAATATTACGGAATATAAGTTATGCCGAGATATCACTATACAGCTATAGCAGCAGGTGGCAGAAAAAACAAAGGTACCATTACAGCCGAGAGCTCTTACGCCGCAAGAAAGCAGCTCAGAGTCCGTGGCATACACCCTACCAACATAACAAAGCTTGGCTCGAAAGATGAAGCTAAGGCAACGATACTCTCTTTTTTGTCGAGAACAAGCAAAACTCAAATTATTGATTTCACAAAGCAGATGGCTACCCTGCTCAATTCTGGTATCAAGCTCACCGAAGCTCTATCTGTTCTTACTCTGCAGACCTCGGACCAGAGATTCAAAAGCGCTCTTGTCGATATACATGACCGGGTTGTTACCGGTGATTCTTTTGCCGATGCCATCAGGGATTATACTGATTATTTTGACATCATCTATATAAGTATGGTTCATGTCGGCGAAGTTACGGGTACTCTGACGAATAGCTTCTCTATCATCGGAAGCTTTATGGAAAAAAGGCAGAAAGTCAAATCTAAAGTCATAACCGCAATGATTTACCCAATTGTCTTAATTATCTTTTGCATCATTGCCATCATTATACTTACAACATTTGTCATCCCGACAATAGGCAGGCAAATCCAGCAGGCCGGTCAGCAGCTGCCCTGGATTACGAAGCAGTTAATGAATGTGGGATATGTCCTGACGAGTTACTGGCTGCTGCTTGTAATCGCCGTGATTGTAACAACCGTCTGGGCAGTAAAAAAATTCTTAAAAACCGAGCGCGGAGCATTCCTGAGAGATAAATTCCTGTTGTCCCTGCCTGTCTTTGGACCATTGATAAAGCAGAGGGTTGTTGCTCGTTTCGCTTCCACACTTTCTACTCTTATAAGTTCGGGCCTGAGTATGGCAGAATCCCTTCGCGTCGTGGCAGAGGTTACCGGCAATAGCATTATGAAAGATGCTGTAAAAAAGGCTCGCGAGAGAATACTCGCCGGTGCCGATATCGCAACACCTTTAAAAGACAGCGGCGTCATCGACCCGGCTATCGCTCATATGGTAACCGTCGGCGAAAAAAGCGGTGAGCTCGAAACTATGCTCAAAAATATCAGCGAAAACCTCGAAGCTTCCACCGACATTGTTATCGAAAGACTTAGCGCAGCCGTTGAGCCGCTTATAATTATAATTATGGCTACAATAGTTGGTATTATCGCGTATGCAACTATATTGCCGATACTTAAAATTTCAGCAATAAAGTTCTAAATGTATATGTCAGGCACTTTATTATGGAGTCTTAAAAATTATGAAAAGAAAAACAAACAAAAAAGCCTTTACATTGGTTGAGCTTATGGCCGTCCTAATCATCCTTGGCCTGCTCGCAACTGTCGCCGTAACGCATGTGATCGGTAGAATCAGAGAAGCACAAAAAACAACCACAATGGCAAACTTAAAAATTCTTCGTAACGCTGTCATCCATTTCAGAATGAACACAGGAAGACTTCCAACTGAGGAAGAAGGTCTCTACGCACTGCTTGAGCAGCCTGCCGATGTCGAAGATTGGCCGGAGGGCGGCTTTCTGGAAGAATCCGACATCCCTAAAGATGGCTGGAAGCATGATTTTATCTTTGAGCTGAATCCCGAAAGCGGTAAACCATTTGTTATCAGAAGTGCCGGGCCGGACGGCGAAGAATACACCGAAGACGATATGCTCAGCACAGATGCAAGCTGAACAGAAATAGTGCAGCTTTTCAATCCTGCTAAGGCGGGAATACTAAAAATGCTGAAAGGAAAAAAACACAAACTAAAGAACCTGACTTGCTGCAGGCTCGCTTTTACAATGACCGAGGTTGTTGTCGTTATTGTCATTGTCGCTCTCTCGGCGATGCTCGTACAGCTGAATACTTTCAATATCTTCAGAAAAAACGCATTCAAAGTACAGGCTCAGGAATTTGTCGATGCTATGCAAATCGCGGCAAATGCCGCCGCTCAAAGCGACAGAAGATACGAAGTTATAATCGATATCACTGAACAAAAATATATCCTCAGAGAAATTACCTTCCCCGATTTGACTGAAGTTCTTGACGAGGAAATTATCCTCGAAAAATACTTCAACAGCAATTGCGCTTTTGAATATGTCATCTTTGATGACCTTGTCGCAACCGACCAGGAGCACCAGATTGCAAAGTTCCGGGCAGGACACGCAGGCTGGCAAAACGGAGGTAAAATTGTCCTGCTTGATGAAAATGATAATCCTTATTCTGTTATCGTTAACCGCTTGAACAGAATCGTTTATTTACAGGAAGGCGATGTTGAAATCTTATTGCCAAAAACAAAAGCTGAAGTACCGTTCTGAAAAAAAGGCACCGCTGCCTCTGAATGGCAAAGGCTTTACACTTGCTGAAGCGGCAGCTGCTATCATAATACTGGCCTTTATCTGTTCCAGTGTGCTCGTTGTTATAAATCGCTCTATGGACTCTGCCGCCGATGTTACCCTTCAGATGCAGGCATTTGAGATTGCACGCGAGAATATGGAACAGCTGATTTCAACGGATTCCGTAAAGGAATACACAGACTTCGGATACAGCCAAGAGCACCCTCAAATCCAGTGGCAGACTACTGTCGAATCATTTTTTGAGCCTATCACTGACCGCCTCTGGATACAAGCTGTCTGCGCCGCCGAATATACAAACTCTAAAGGCGAATTAAAAAAAGTCGAATTAACACACTGGCTCACAGACCTGTCAACAAAGCAAATCCTTGAACTAATCAAGGAAAAGAAAAAACAACAGGATTACCTCGCACTAATCGGTCAGCTTATAGAAACTTTACTTGAGGCTGCAGAATACGCAGGAGTCGACGAGGAAACAGTCGAACAATGGGCCGACAATGGTATGCCTGTCACCGAAGACGGGTACTTCATAAAAGTCTACATCGATTTGTATAAGCGCACTAATGGTAATCCCTCCGTGGAGGAAATTGAGCAGGCCGGAGAGACTTTTGACAGAATATTATTAGCTGGAGGAGCTTCAGGAAGTGGAACTCAGACAGGACCGGAGCAGGAAGGAAAAGAGCCCGACGAGCCGAAACCGGAAATCGGCTGTAATTGCGATGGACTGCCGTTCTGTGAGTACTTCATATGTGTGCTAACAAATTGCCCTCATATAAAGCCGCCGGGGAGTGAATTAGGCAGATACTTCGCGGAATGTATGAAATAAAATAATATGCTGACTGTACCTTATAAAAAAAGAAAACTGCTTCGAGCCTTCTCGCTTGCTGAGGTGCTCGCTGCTCTGGTCATAGGCTCGATGATTCTCATCGCCGTGCTTGCAGTCTACAGCCGGCTCGAAAGCTCCGCAAATGCCGTCATAGGTAAACTTGATGATTCTCGCCTGCCGCGAGAAGTCCTCCAGCTCATCGCCGAAGACCTCGACAGGATAATAACCGACAGCAAGGACGTAAAAATCACTTTCCAGAATAAAAAGCAAAGGGACGGCTGCCATTCCGCTCAGCTCGAGATAAGCAGAACCTTTTATGATAAGAATAACAGCGTCCAGGACTTTGAAGAAATCGTCTGGCAAACTGCCTACGACTATGAATCGTTTACCGACGGACTTGTCCTTTACAGAAGCCACTCCGGCTTGGTTCTCGAAGATAAATTGCTCGATGAACTGAGGGAAGATTGGCAAAGAGGGCTTTTCGTACCGGTTTGTTCCGGCGTAACTTTCTTTCAGCTCCAGACTGCAACCAAAACAAGACCTGTGGACAAGTGGACAAGCTCTAACCTGCCGAGAAATCTTATTGTCACTATCTCTTTCGCTCAGCCGGTAGAAACCTTTGCAGGTCAGTGGGAAGTCCCGGATTCGGAAAAAATTACCAGAACTATCGCCGTCGACAGAACCAGAAAAATGAAATTCGAAATAGTAAAAAGAGAGTATGATGTGGACATTAATTTATTTGGTGCGATTGAATCAGACGCAAATGAACCGGAAGACATCCCGGATATGAATGACTTCAACGATGTGAACTGAGAAGATTATGAAGGCAGAGAAATTAAATAAAAGCAAAACAGAAAACTGTAGAGGTTTCGTTCTATTATTAACTCTTGTTTTGCTTATTGTGTTTTCGACATTGGCTTATATATTAAGCTCTCGTCTGCAGTCTCGACGTAGCCGAAATGTCTATATTATTGATTACGCAAAAGCCCGTTATGCCTGTGATTCCGCAGTAAAATACGCAATTGCAACGCTCGATGAGATAGAACCTCGTTTGATAGAAAGACCGAATGAACCCGATTTTTCCGACCTTTTCCAGCTCACCGAGGCACAATACGAACAGTTCCTCACCGAATGGGCAGAGCAAAACCAGCTCCAGATAAAAGACAGCTTCCAGCCAATGGCTGATGTAACTGATTTCAACGATGTCAATGACTTCAATAGTCTCGCCGATTTTAGATTTCTTTTCGAAGAGTCTAACGAGCCGGATGCACTGACTGTCAGAGGCCCATATGGGCCGCCCTGGCCTCTTGTGGCTGCGCCGATAGAATTCGAAATAGGCGCGGCAAAGGTCAGAATCGAAATCGAGGATGAAAACGCTAAATACCCTCTCGGATGGGCCTTGCTCAATGACAAGAATATTGAGCGGGAAGCCGTAGCTGGTTTCGAAAATTTCTTCGAATGGATGTGGAGTGACGTAAATAATATCGACAACGTCGCAGAAGACATCGAAAAGATACAAAGACAGCTCGAAGCTATTAGCCAGGTAAAACCCTTTAAAATCAAATTCTCCTCTATAACCAAACTCGAAAGAAGACTTGTTGCAACCGCAAGGTCAAGAACAACAGGAACAACAGGAACAACAAGAACCAGAACTGTCAGAAAAACAATCTCTGCTTCTCAGCAGGAAAACGCACAAAGCGTGGACTTCGCAAAACTCTTCCACAGCTCTATGCTCGATAGCGAACTGCTCGCAAGACCTACTGTCGAAAGCGAGAAAAGAAATGAATCGGCTCTGAAATATATCGCAACCTGGGCCTCAACTAAGGTTAATATTAACACCGCACCCAGACACGTCCTCGAGGCCGCCTTTATTTTCGGCGGAAATGAAGTCAAAATCGCTGACGAAGTTATACTGAGAAGACGAATAAAGCCCTTTGAAAATATAGACGACTTAAAAAAACAGCTCTTTGCGTATTCTGACTCAGTTGAAAAGTGCGAAAGGTTTATTACTACCGAAAGTACTCTTTTCACAATAAAAATAACCGCTGTATGCGGTATAGCCGAAACTTCAACTGTTATTGCTATAAAAAAGCAGGGAAATAAAACAACGCGTATTGCTGTTATTTCAACCTGATTACGATAAGACTTGAAGGTAGACGCACAGTGGATGGTAAAAAATATTTGGGAGTTTATATAGAACGGTACTCGGCGTCCGTTGTATCTCTTGCTCAAACGGCAAAAGAGTACAAAGTTGTTGATTTCTTTTCTGTCACCGTCGATGAAAAAAGCGACCGGGCGGACGATAATACCGGGCTCACAGCCGAACTGGTGAACCTTATAGCAGAACAATGTGCTAAAAAAGCTCTTGTCTATCAGGATTGCCAGATTGCCGTCGCCCTCGATTGTGCAATGTATATGCAGCATAGGATTCATAGCGAATTCACTGACCCCCGACAAATCGCGCAGACCGTCCGCTTTGACACCGAGGAATCCGCCGCTACTGATATAAGCAATGACGCTCTCGCTTTCGAAGTCTCTTCGAAAAGCCGCTCCGGAACGGAACTTGGTGTCTTTACCGCAAAGAAAAAAATTTTGCTCGATATCCTCGCAGCTTTCAATAAACACAACATTGAACCTGTAACCATTGAGCCGGATATTAACTGTCTGTCAAGATTTATTACCAGATATTTGCCCTCAGCCCAAAACCAGACTACTGTCTGTGCTATTCTTTCTGGTAGAAACGGCTATTTTATTGTCCCGTCTTCAGCCACTGATAGCTCTGCCGTTAAAAGGGCCTTTCTGATTAGCTCTACTCAGGATAGAAACGATTTGCTTACAAGGCAAATCGCTCTTACAACTGCCGCAATGGACGATGAAAATCAGAACCTCTTTCTCAAAGTATTTGATGCCGCCGGCAAAGTAGACACACAGAATCTTTCTCAAAAGCTCCGCTGTCAGGTCGAGAACATAGACTTAACCGCCCTAATCCCTGCAGAACCAGATGTGCTGTCCGATTCTACCGATAAAGTCGCCTTTGCAGCAGCAGCCGGTGCCGCAGTCTCGTTAACTGATAAAACCTCTGTCGTCGATTTCAGAGCTGATTTTAGCTCCTTTCAGGGGAAGAAGCAGAAAATACAACAAAACGTCAAAGTAGTTGGTATTTGTGCAGCCATCTGCCTGCTCGCTCTCGGAGTCTTTTTTCAAAAGAAACTGTTCGATGCAAATAAACCCCGAAAAGAAATACGCGCTGTTTTCCAAAACGACTATATCGCTGTCCTGCCCGGCTCAAAACAATTGCCCGCTAAATTCTCCGAGGCCCTCAGAAAACTTAAAAAGGAAAGAGACCGGCTGGAAAGATATGAAAAGGGGCGAGTCAATGCCGAAGGTAAAAAAACAACATCCGCCAAGCTTACAATGACACTTGAAGCATTTAATAAATGCGCCAAAAAAACTGACCTGCAAATAGACTCGATTAACATAACAAGCAAGTACGTACGTCTTACAGGCAGTACTTCGAGCTACAATAGTTCTATGGAGTTAAGAAAGGCCCTGACCGAATCTGACCTTGAAATCTTAAGAGAAGAGCTCTTTTCAAAAGGCGGAAGACATAACTTCAGTATAACTTTGGATGCTAAATAGCTGAGAAAAAATTATGAAAGACTTTTATAAAAATCCTGTTCTTTATTACATCCTCGTACCATCCCTGGCCGCCCTGTGGCCGCTGGTAATTGCTCTTGTTTATCTGCCCAATACCAGGAGTATCGCTGCAACAGAGGCCCAACAGCATGAAGAGGCGAAGGTTTTTATGGGACAGATTCTTGACCTCGACCCCGGCAGACTCGACGCCGATAGTAACAAGGCGGAAGCTAAAGAATTTGATTACGCAACGGCTGTCGGACAAATCGCAAGCTCAACTGGTATATCTTCAGCAACCTATACTATCGATTCACAGCAGCCGAGAGTCATCGGCGATATAAAAACGAGAACTGCAACTATAATCTTGCAGAGAGTCGACATCACAAAGTTTGCAAACTTCCTCTCATCTATCCAGCGCAGATGGGCGAATCTCGAATGCGAATCAATTGATATAGATAGACAAAAAGGCCTCGTTGACGCCTGGAAAGTAACTCTCAAGTTCAAATATTACTATTAAAAAAGTATCTGGCCTAAAGTCTGATAATTATTGACAATCCGCTGCACAAACCTGTTTTTTAATCGATAAAATTTTCCCCCCTTTATACTATATATTGTGTATTACCTATCTTGCCCAGATAAGCTCGAGTTGGTTTGCTTGTTGAAAAAAATGATTGACCTAAATAATGGTTTTCAGCATTGAAAAGGGGGGCTCTGATTATGAATTGTTGTAAGCCTGTGTTATTACTGCAGTTAAGTAAAAACTAAACTTTTCTAAAGTTTTC
>CAZMQF010000084.1:0-10903 GCA_964568365.1 uncultured Pirellulales bacterium
CGTGATGCTTACAAATCCGACAATACGCGGGTCGCCAAGGTGATTAGAGATAGCGTCGCTGACCACTTCTTTAACCACTCGAGAGACCTTTTCTTGTCTTCTTGTCGGCATAATAGTCTTTGCCCTGCAGGATCTTTTCTGATTATAGATTAACCTCTCAAAGGGTTCTTGCCACTTCTACGATTTCATAGAACTCGAGCACGTCATCAATTTTAACGTCGTCGAATCTTGCAATTTTTATTCCGCAATCCATACCGGCCTTTACTTCCCTGACGTCATCTTTGAAGTGTTTGAGCGATTCGATGGTCATAGCGTCTCTTGTTATGATGTTGTTTCTTATGAGTCTTACTTTAGCATTTTTTCTTACGAAGCCGTCATTGACGTGGCAGCCGGCAATTGTTCCAAGCCTTGAGACCTTGAAAGTTTCTCTTATGGTAGCTCTGCCGATTGCTTTTTCTTTTTGGTCGGGTTCCAACATACCTTCCATTGATTTTTTTAGGTCTTCAGTTATTCTGTAAATTATATTATAGAATCTGATTTCGACGCCTTTTTCGTCAGCGATTTTTTTGACTCTCTCGTCAGCGGTGACGTTGAATCCTATGATAATGGCGTTGGAGGCTTCTGCGAGAACGACATCGCCTTCAGTTATACCACCTGGAGAGAAGTGGATGATTTTTATTTTTACTTCCTCTGTACTTAATTCCGTGAGGTACTTTATCAGGACATCGACCGAACCCTGGACATCGGCGCGGATGATGATGTTGAGCTCCTTGACGTTTCCGGCTTCAATCTGGCTGAACAGGTTGTCGAGAGTTATCTGTGTTCTTTTTGTGAGCATATTTAGTCTTGAACGGCTTTGGTTTTCGTCGGCTGCAGCCTTGGCTTTTGCCAGGTCGTTTCCGAGGCAATAAAATTTATCGCCTGCCAGCGGCACGCCGTTGAGTCCTGTTATCTCGACCGGCATTGAGGGTACTGCAGTTTTAATGTTTTTGCCGAAGCTGTCTTTAATGTTTTTGACTTTGCCGTAGGCGGCGCCTGCGAGGACGACATCGCCTTTGCTGAGCTGTCCTTCTTTTAGCAGCAGCGTGGCCACAGCACCGCGTGTGGGTGACATTTTCGCCTCGACGACCCATCCGGTTGCGGGTATTGTGTCGTCGGCTTTGAGGTCGAGTACCTGGCGTACATAATCGATATGCTCGAGCAGGTCGTTGATTCCCTGTCCTTTGACGGCGCTTGTTTTTACGATGTCGGTTTCGCCTCCCCATTCTACCGGCGTGAGGTCGTACTCGGCTAACTGGGCGTAAATGCGATTTGTGTCGATGCCGGGCAGGTCTATTTTATTAAGGGCCACTATAACCGGCACCCTCGCAGCCTTGCTGTGTGCGATTGCCTCTATTGTTTGGGGCATCACACCATCGTCGGCAGCGATAACGAGGACCACGACGTCGGTCATATTGGCGCCTCTTGCGCGCATCTCGGTGAAGGCTTCGTGTCCGGGTGTATCGAGAAAGGTTACTTTACTGTTGCCGATATCGACCTGGTATGCTCCGATATGCTGGGTGATTCCTCCGGCCTCGCCGGCTGTTACCGTTGTTGACCGTATTTTATCGAGAAGACTTGTCTTGCCGTGGTCTACATGGCCGAGCATTGTTGCCACCACGGGTCGTGGTTTAAGACTTTTTCGCTCGTACTGTTCGAACTGCTTTTCGATTTGTTCTTCGACGGTGCCTTTATATTCAATCGTCAGTTCGTATCCAAAATCCATAGCTACTAATTCTGCAGCCTCGTTGCTTAACACTTCATTGGCAGTTGCCAGTATTCCCTGTTCTATCAGTTTGTTTATGATGTTAGTAGACTTGATGCCGAGAGCTGCGGACAGGTCCTTGATTGTGACAGGTTCACTTACGATAGCTTTTGTAGGTCTTACTACGGCAGGAGCCTGTAGCTGGGCTCTGGTTTCGATTTTCCTTACAGGTCTGAGGCGTAATCTTTCACCGCCGGCGGCGTCAAGTCTTGCGCGTCTTTCTTCAATGTCTTTTTGTCGCCGGATTGTCAGATATTTGAGCTTTCTTGCCTCTTCCGGATAACCATCATCTTTACCGCGTCTTTGTGCTCTGTCTTTTCTTTGGTGTGGGTATTTTCTTCCCTCTCTTGGCCTTTGACCGAGCCCAAGTCGCTCATCTTTATATTCGTCGGCTATAAGCGGTTCGGTCACCGGCTTATTGTATTTGATGCGTGGTTTGGGCTTTGGGGCGACCAGAGACTCTGCCTGTTCGACACGTATAATAGTGGGGCCGGCCAGTTTTGCCGGCTTGGGTTTTTTAAGTTTTGGGCCTGCGGGTTTGATAGGTTTAGGTTTCGGTGGTTTTTTGGGTTTCGTAACTGTTTTTTCTTTTGGTTTTGTCGGTTTTTCTTCGAGTACGGCAGTCTCTTCAGCGGTTTTGTCCGTTGGTTTTTCCTTTGGTTTGGGCTTTTTTGCTTTTGCCTTCTTTTTTGCGGCTGGTTTTTTCTTCTTTTTCTTTTTGATTCGTACTTTCTTCAGGTCTACCTTTTCAGCAGTTTCGACTGACGTAATGTGTTCGCCCTCGCTGAACCATTCACGTATAGTGGCTGCAAGCCCGGCTGAGATTGTTGACATATGGTTCTTGACGTCGAGGCCTTCGTCCTGGCATTTTTTGACGATTGCTGTGCTTTTTACGCCAAGTTCTTTTGCCAAAATGTAGACTCTTGTAGTCGCCAGAAAAACTCCTTTATATTATTAGGTCCGCGAGATTACTGTTCATTTTCAGCCGACTCTGCCTGTTGTTTTAGCAGGTTTTCGGCCTTGTTTTGCCTTGATTCTGCTGCCAGTCGCCTGGCGTGCTCGGTTGCTGAGCCGACAAGCTGTTCAGCAAGAGTCGCTTCGATATTAAGCTCTTTAACCAAAGGTTCGGTCCCGACATCCTCAAGGTCCGGAACGGATATTATCCCGAGGGCAATGAGCTTATCAATTATCATATCATCGGCATTTTTTACGTTTTTTACACATTCAGTCAATTGTTCGATACTCTGGTTGTATTCTTCGGGTGTTAGTATATCGATATCCCATCCTGTCAGTCTTGCTGCCAGGCGGACGTTCTGACCATGCTTTCCGATGGCAAGGCTGAGCTGGTCGTTATCAACTACCACGGTTGCTCTGCCCAGTTCAAAACACAGGGCAATTTCGCTGACTCTTGACGGCATAAGTCCATTTGTGATAAGGACCTGTGACGAGTCACTCCATCGGACGATGTCTATTTTTTCACCCCCGAGCTCGTCGACTATATTTTTGATTCTGCTGCCCCGAACGCCGACGCAGGCACCGACGGGGTCAACTCTGTCGTCATTTGAAGCAACAGCGACCTTTGTTCGATAGCCGGCTTCGCGTGCCAGAGCCCGGATTTCGATGATATTTTCGACGATCTCGGGCACCTCAAGCTCAAAGAGTCTTCTGATGAATTCCGGATGGGTTCGGGAGAGGATGATTTTTACCTGGTTGGAGACTTCTTTGACATCGAGAATCAGGCACTGGATTCTTTCACCCGGCCGATGGGTCTGGCCGGCTATCTGCTCGATTTTTGGCAGAAAGCCTTCTGTGCGATGATTCAGGCTGACAATAAGCGTGCCGCTTTCGTAGCGGACGACAGTTCCGCTTATGATTTCATTTTTTCTCTGAACGAACTCGGCATAGATGCTGTCTCTTTCATCGGCTCTTATTTTTTGTATCATAATTTGCTTTGCGGCTTGTGCGGGTATTCGCCCGAGCTGTTTAATATCTATCTGCTCTCCGTTTTTGTAAGTAGTAATATCGCCTGATTCGCGGTCGATGTGGACGCTTATATCGCTGTCGGGCTCGCCGAAGTGCTTTCTTGCTGCGGAGACCATCGCCTCCTCGAGGTCGATGAAAATCGATTCTTTGTCTATTTTTCTGTCACGAGCGATGTTATCGACTATTCTTATAAGCTCCGGATTCATATTTTTTTGTCGTCCTTAAATTAAACAAAAAAGTGGAAACTTAAACAGTTTCCACTTTAGAGGCAAGTTGACGGCGAGTTTGTAATTTATCCTTACACTACATCAAGCACCTCCATCAGAGGGCACCATTTTGCAATGCCTGGCAAAACAGTACCCCGGCAGCGATTCTCATTAGCTACTTGCCATAGCAGCGGAAACCTTTGTTTCCAGGCCACCGTCCCGATTCTTCGGGAAGCTCGGCCGGGCAGACAATTTAATCGCCTACCCCGCACGGTACGCCAATCCTGTTATTAACATTGTAAGACCTTTCCTTCAAAGTTCGGCTCTGGTAGCCTTTCACAAGTATTTTTACAGCCAAGCCGTATATATTAATCGTCTTTGTGGCTGTTAACAATGATTTTTTTCCAAAATTGCGCAATTTTTGGTATAAACGTGCTTTCGACTCGAAAAGTTCTCAAAAGAGCCTGAAAACAAACATTGTTTTTATGTATAAAGATGCTTCAGGTTGTTAAAATGAGCAATTTAGAATATCCGAAATTTGCTTTGGCAGCTGTTTTTGGTTAAAAAAGGCCTCGCAGGATTGTAATGATAGCTGATTTAATCATATAGTTAATCGGGATACAGTCCGATAAATGACAAAGGCAGAGGAGATAATCCGGTTATTTGGAATGAAGCCGTTACCAGGAGAGGGGGGATACTATGTCGAAACCTACAGGTCGAAAGAAAAAATTGGTCCTGAAGCGCTTGTCGAAGGACTCAAAGGCCAGCGGAATCTCGGCACGGCTATTCTTTATTTGCTGACTGCCGATACTGTCTCAAAGCTGCACCGTCTGAAAAGTGATGAGATATATCATTTTTATCTGGGCGATGAGGTTACAATGCTCCAGCTTTTTCCTGATGTTTCCAGCAGAGTCGTAACGTTAGGCTGCGATATAGCAGATGGGCAATTATTGCAGGTTGTTGTGTTGCAGGGGGTCTGGATGGGCAGTTTATTAAAAGCGGGCGGCGAATTCGCCCTGTTGGGGACAACCGTTTGCCCGGGTTTTGAGTTTGAAGATTTCGAGTCTGCGGACAGAGAGAAGTTATTGAAGCTGTATCCTTCTCAGAGCGAATTGATTTTAAGGCTGACGTGAGGGGGTTTCGGCAGCTTCTTATATCACCTCGAGCCTGCGTAAGGTGGCACGGGTCCAGCGGCCACTTCTAATCTGGGCAAGTATGACAAGCAGAGTAACTATCAGCCAGTATACGCTGAAGCGCAGGTAGTGCAGTATCTGGTCGAATACTCCGCCTTGTTTTATGGCCTGACAGGAATTGAGAAGCTCCTGCGGCGTGAAGACGGCGCCGGCAACTACACCGCCGAAAATCTTCTGCCAGGGGACAAGCAATACGATGAAAACGAGCGACAGGAACAATGCGCGGCAGATGTGTTTGATTCCTCCGAGTCTGCCTACAATTGAAATTTTTAATATGAACAGCGTTGCAAGACAGTAAAGCATCGCTGCCAAAATGAGGACAAAGTTCAGGAATTTAATCATCCAGGCCAGATGCTCAAATTCTATGTCTTTAGGAAGCGACAAGCTATGTTTGGCTTGAGGTGATGTGAGCAATATCGGCTGGTTAGGCTCTTGGGGTGATTGTTTTGCGGCTTTTATAGTTAGTTCGGTTTTTTCATCAGCTATGATAAGAGATTCGTCCTGTGTCCCATCGGAGGCTTTGACTGCGTCGGTGGTTACCAGCCAGAAGGAAGCCTGTAATAGCAAGAGGGAAAGGATGGTAATTACGAATAGGAAGTTTTTCCAGCCTCTCAGGACACTGACAGCTTCGAGGCAGTCGGTTGTGTCTATGAGATTAGTTTGTATGTTCCGCTCCTGGTTCATTTTTGAATCTCCTGTTTTAAATTCCGGCCTTTCTTCGAAACTGAAATCCATAATTTTTTGAGTCTTTTATATATTTGTCGTTTTTATTTTTATCTGATTTCAAAACGGCGAAAATACTTATATAAGGTGCCCGTTATTATCTCCGGCGGTATGTGCAAGTGCAAGGATTTTGTTTGAGAACATCGCTTCTCAATTCAGAAATGATGCTATATATTATTGAGCGATTTGTAGATATTTTCATAAACAGGCAGCAGGATAGGAGTGATTTTGCAGTTTTTACAGGCCCAGTGGAAGAGAATCTTCTGCTTTTCAGCAGCGAGGTCGTTTTTTGCATAAGGTTTTCGAATGTATTGGTCCACGCAGCAGGGGGGATAGCCAAACAAAAACCCTTCAAAGTGCATAGTCCGGGCCGATTTGTCGATTGGCCTGCCGTCGAAACGCTTTTCGTAAAGCTCAATGTAGCCTGCTGATTGACTGAAAATAGTCTCTGTTATAGTCTTGCCCGTTTTGACTGTTCGTTTGATTCGTTTAGTAAACAGGCCTATCTGCTGCAGCATTTTCAGTTCTTTGTCGGCTAAAGGTTTTTCCCATCTGCTTAACGGCTTTATTCCCTTGGCTGTTAGCAGAGCCAGATAAGCAAGTTCGAAATCAATGTCTTTGAGTTTTGCAATGGCTGTTTTAACTTTCGGTTGTAACTGCATAACCAAAAGTGTCCCCTTCAGTTTTTATTGTTCAGCCGGGTCAGTGCTTTCGAGCCATTTGTTTGCAAAGTCGGCAAAGTCAGAGAAATTCTCTTTGCAGTCCTTGTTAAAGTCACCGGGCAGATATATTGTCCCTAAGTGTCCGCATTGTTGCGGCATCTCTAAAACTTGCATCAATAGCGGAATATTGACTCTCCCGGTGTGGTCACTGCCGGCCAAGCTGAATGAGCCGTGACTCATATAGTGCAGTGCGAGGTCAGGCAGAAATTCTGTGCTCATCGGGTCGTTTGCGTCGGGGTAGTTCAGTCCAAGCTTGGGATTGACGATTTTCCCGCCGCACATATGAATCCACTGGCCGCAAATGTCGCACTGCTCGAGGCCGTCACATTCGAGTCGGAATACATAAATTTCGTTTGGTTCCTGTCCCTGGCCGTCCCATACGGGCAATTCCTCGATGACCTTTGCGCACTGTTTGGCAAGCTTAATGCCATCCGGCGTAATGTCATCATCCTGGTCTGCATCATACATATTCAGGTTGGATTTTAATTCCTCATTATCATCCAGGAGGTCGCCATCGTTGTCGGGTGTGTAAAGCTGCAGCTGATGTTCGTTAGGCTCGTATGGAAATCGATTTTCGAGTGCGCGAAGCAGTAGCGGCACATCAATTCTTCCCTCGACATCCCCCGGGACACCATAGTGACCAAGATAACTGAATGAGCCGTGTTCGAGGTAATGCAGTGTCAGGTTAAATGGGAAATCGACAGTGATGCCGAGCTTCGGATTCACCACAACACCCGGTCCCATCGCCATCGTTGCTCCACATATGTCGCAGGTATGTAGCCCCATCTGCGGCCACCACTGTTTGTAAGTTTGGCCCGGCAGTGCTTCTTCCCGCCAGGGGAGATTGTCAATAATTGCTGCGCAGCGATTCGCAAGCTCTGCCCCATCCTGTACTAAATTTTTGTTCTGATCACCTTCAAATGGCTGATAGCCGATTGCTGATTCCTCGGAGTCTGAAAGCAGGTCAGTGTCGTAATCCTGAGTAACCGGCAGGTGATGTTGGTCGGGTGGAACGGCAGCAATAGCTTTGTGCAAGCCGGCGCCGGAACCTAATGCGATTGCGGCTGCTGCGCCGGTTGCGAGTGCCTTTTGCTTAAGGTTTTTGTGCTTTTTGGCTTGTTCTCTGAGAAACTTCTGGTGGGCCCTACGCAGTCTTCTCATGTCTTTACCTCCTTAATAAATCTCGTTCTTTCGCAACATAATCGAATGTATTTTACCAGAGAATCGGAGATTGTCAAGGAGTTACTATTAGTTTTTTATGTTCGAAAAGGCTTTTTGAGCAGCTTTTGTAGTTTTTTCAATGTCTTCTCCTGTGTGAGCGAGTGAGACAAACATAGCTTCGTAAGCACTTGGCGCGAGGTAAATGCCCTGCTGGAGCATTTTTGAAAAGAATTTTTTAAATTGCCCGATGTTTGTTGACTGTACATCTTCAAGATTTCTTACGGATTTGTCGGTAAAAAAGCAGCTCATAATCGAGCCGACGCGATTGATTGTTATTGGTATATTTGATTCCTTTGCAGCCTGTGCGAGTGAGCTTTCGAGTAAGGCAGATGTTGCCTCGAGCCGCTTGAAGCAGTCATTTTGGGCGAGCAAATCGAGCGTGGCATTTGCTGCGGCTGTTGCTATTGGATTACCGCTCAATGTCCCTGCCTGATAGACCTTTCCGACAGGAGCGAGCATATCCATAATATCGGCTCTTGCTCCGAGGGCGGCCAGAGGCAATCCTGCTCCTATGACTTTTCCCAGACAGGTTATATCAGCTTTTATGTTGAAAAGCTGCTGTGCTCCGCCGGCTGCTATCCGAAAACCGGTTATTACCTCATCGAATATTAGCAGGGCTTTATTATCATCGCACAGGCTTCGAAGAACCTGAAGGTAACCATCAGCCGGCGGGATAACACCCATATTCGCAGCTACCGGCTCAACGAGTACAGCTGCAACCTGGCCGGTGAATTTGTTGAAGGCGGTTTTTACTGCTTCAATGTCGTTATAGGGTATAACTATGGTTAATTTTGCTATTGGCTTGGGGACACCCGCACTTGAAGGGCTGGATAGTTCAGCAAGACCAGAGCCGGCTTCTGCGAGCAGGCTGTCACTGTGGCCGTGATAGCAGCCGGCCATCTTTATAATAAAATCTTTGCCTGTGTAGCTTCGCGCCAGCCGAATGGCTGTCATTACCGCCTCGGTGCCGCTGCTGACCAGGCGCAGCTTCTCGATCGAATTAAATGCTGCGGCAATTTTTTTGGCAAGCTTTGTCTCTGCGATAGTTGGCGCGCCAAAGGAAGCACCCTTTTTCGCGGCATTGTTGATTGCTTTCAGCACTTTGGGATGTGCATGGCCCAAAATTGCCGTACCCCAGGAGCCGACGTAATCAATGAACTCGTTGCCGTCGATGTCATAGATTTTTGAGCCTTTTGCCGAGGCGATAAAAAGCGGTTTTGTGTCCACACCGCGGAAGGCTCTAACCGGAGAATTAACGCCGCCGGTAAGATACCTGCAGGCTTCAGTGTATGCCTTGGCCGATTTGTCAAAATTTTTTGAATCACAACTCATTTGCACTCATATCATAAGGAATCATCTGCGGAGTTCAAATTTTTTATAAATACCTGATGAATTTTAGTGCAAGCGGTTTTTCAGGCTGAAACCAGGCTTTTTTTAAGTCTTTTAATGTATTTTTTTTACTTGACCGGCTTAATTTAATTGTGTATCCTGTCGAATGTATAGGCAGCTTTTGATGAACGTCATTGTATGCGTTTCGTATAAATCTATGTGGATTTGTACCGAAGCGCGAGGGGCAGATGAGAGAAGATAACCTCTTGTCTGAAAGGCAGTTAAGTTACAAAGCCGCTTTCGGCTGGTATAGATAAAGTGTTAATTTTGCCTTTTACAGCAGCAGTCGGCAGCGATGTAGGAAAAATGGTTAAAAAGTGAAACGAAATCTATTAAGAACAGCTCTGACGTGCAAAGGGTTGCAAACTCATAGTGAGCGTAAAATAGCCGATTTTATGAGAAAAATTAACTCTTCAACACCCAAAAGCTTATCTTCAGGAGCGGTGTTTCTGGTATCTTAGGGCTGATAGTTAATTGAGGCGGAAGGGATTTCGTTTGTCACAGACCATTTCTTTGTAGTTTTCCTGCCAGTTGTCCCTCATATCCGTTTGTTTGTTTTTGCAGATTGTGCCGAACAAGTTTTGCGACGTCAACGAGTTGATAGACGTTTGAAAGCAATTGAAAGGTAATAACTATGAACAGCATACTAATGGAAATCGGGCTTCCTGATGTCATCGTGCCTATAATAACCTTTGTTCTGGGGATTTGCCTGGCTGCGATAGTTTATCAGATGGTATCCAAGGCGAGAACGAAAACCTTCGAACATGATATGGAGCGCCAAATCGAGGGCGCAAAAAGAGAAGCTGAAAACATAATTAGATCCGCACAGATAGATGCGGCAGCGGAAACCATCAAGAAAAAGGAAGAGTTTACAAAAGAGACGAACCAGATACGCAGCGAACTGCGCGAAATTGAAACAAGATTGACAAAGCGTGAAGACAGTATCGACAGGCAGGTTGAACAGCTTCAGCAGCGGGAAAAGGAACTGGGCAAGCAGGAGAAAGAAGTTGAAAGGAGATTCGAAAACATCGGCAACAGGGAGAAAGAGCTGTCGGCTTTGCTGGCTCGGCAGAAAAACCAGTTGCTGAAGATTACGGCGATGAGCGTTGAAGAGGCGAAGGAGATGCTGCTGAAAAGGCTTGAAGAGGAATGTGAGCATGAGATGTCAGCTTTAATCGCTCGCAAGCTCGAAGAAACGAATGAGACTGTTGATGAAAAGAGCCGTGAGGTTATAAGCACGGCCGTTCAGCGCTATGCTGCTGAGCATACCTGCGAGGTCACTGTCTCGACAGTAGAGATTCCCAATGATGATATGAAGGGCCGAATCATCGGAAGAGAGGGGCGAAATATAAGGGCGTTTGAAAAGGCTACGGGTGTGGATGTAATTGTTGATGACACGCCCGGTATGATTGTTGTCAGCGGCTTTAGCCCTGTCAGACGCGAGGTGGCACGTCTTTCTATGGAAAGGCTTATACAGGATGGTCGGATACATCCGTCCCGGATTGAAGAGCTTGTTACCCAGACGAAAAAGGACGTTAACCATAAGGTGCTGCAGCTTGGCAAAGATGCCGCTGTGGAGGCCAATGTCAGGGGGCTGAGTAACAGGGTTCTCAGTTTGCTTGGTGCTCTTAATTACAGGACGAGTTACGGCCAGAACGTGCT
>CAZMQF010000085.1:0-10903 GCA_964568365.1 uncultured Pirellulales bacterium
ATTATGGACTCAGTGAGATTTTTCCAATTGTAGACAAATTGCTTAACCCTTTGTACTGACTCATCGTAATTCCAGTCTTTGGGTATCTTTGGTTTTTTAATCGCGATGGGAGCTAATTCGTTTTTATTCATTGGACTGTACTCTCTAATAAAATTTGAAGATTATATGTATTTCACCATTATGGCGATTACTTTACTTTACAAGACGAAGCGAGCCGCTTTTAATGGCGAAGCGAAGCGAAGTCTTGTAGGTACGATAGTACCTCTTACTTACGAAGTACTCTATCAGTACTTCCCATACTGTCTCACCGTTTATTGTCTCGTAGTATCCCGTCATTTGTTACACTTTTCTTTCAATTTTCTGTATTTCCGCTTCAATTCTTTATACTTCGTCTTTATCTTTATAAGTTTTATTTCCATCTTCATCTTTTCCGACGTGAAAGTATTACAAAAATCTGCCAAATCTTCTGCATATTTATCCAGCTGTCGCAAATATTCTTCTTTCTCAATAACGAATTTACTCGGATAGTATTTGAGCTTGATATAATGCTTACCAAAATGGCCTTGCTCACCACGCCTACCTGTAATCGTTATGAAGCCTGCTTTGATAAGAAGATTTTTAGCGGTTACGACTGTACTTATACTGCATCCCAAACCATTAGCCACAAATCTATTATTACACCAAGGTTTGTCGGTCTTTTGTCTCCTTCCTTCTTTCATATAGAAGGAATATACTCTCATACAAGAATGATATGACAATGCCAGCAGCTTATTCAAAGCAGGAGAAGGAATATACAAACCTCTGTTATCCTGTTCCAGTTCCTTCTTAGGTTTGGTTGTTTTCTTTTTGGGCTTTTGAGGTTTTTTCTTCCTACGTTCTTCTCTTTTCTTTTCTCTCTCTTCCTCTCTTTTCTCTCTTCTTTTCTTCTCATAAAGGAATGATTTGTCTCCACAAGGTTTAACAAGAGAACATTTA
The DNA here is from genome assembly GCA_964568365.1 of uncultured Pirellulales bacterium. GTDB lineage: Bacteria > Planctomycetota > Phycisphaerae > Sedimentisphaerales > Anaerobacaceae > CAYLMG01. Next base: position 976 of record CAZMQF010000085.1, read on the forward strand.
TCACATTCTTTTTTGTCGATACCATCCTGTCCAAATATGTGGCCGAATGGACAGGTTAATTTAGGTTTGCGTTTGTGTTTTGACTTCTTCTTTGCCATTATCGTTTCCCTCAAACAATCCCTGTAAAAAAGATATGGAGCAGGCGGACAGGGACTCCGCTTTTCGGCTACGTTTGCCTATCTCCATATCCACTCTGCTGTTATTATGCAACTTGTTATTCATTCTGTTTGCTTTTACCCTGCCTTCCGCTTACAGTGTATGGTGAACTTAATAAGTTTATGTTTGGGTATAGCCGCTGTATCGCCCACTTATTGCAAAGCGATATCTTTGCGTTTTCTACCCATATTCCGTACCTCGTCGAAAAACGGCGTACTTTTTCTCTCCACGCATTCAGCCGCATAAAGATACATCGCTGCAGACCAGCTCTGCCAGTCTTCACCGCACGCCTTGCCGTCCTGCGCACGGTGCCATTCATTAAAGCCGAACTCCACATCAGCGACTCGCCTCTGCCTGACAAGCTCTGTTAAAGCGACGAGTTTTTTCACCGCAAGCTTAAACCTGCCAGCCGCCACCAGGGACGCAATATAAAATCCGCATACGAATGGCCACACACCCCCGTTATGATATTCACCCGGCTGATTGTACTTAACATATCTCGGCAGCCAGTCCGGATCATCTTCCCTGACATAAGGGAAAAAGTTAGGCGGTAAATCAACCGCCAAATCCTCATTTCTCTGTAATCCGTCACATTCAGCCTCAACCCAGTTAATAAGCCTTCGTGCTCTGCTCGGTGATGCTATACCTGACAAAATCGCCAGACTGTTGCCTAACAAATCGAACCGTTCGCTGCGATATACCTTATACGACCACAATGCATAGTAAGGCTTAAATCTCAGAACCAGTCCCTCATGAACATGACGGTTTTGTCTGTCGCCTATCACCGTAAAATGTCCCATCCCTTCTCGCAGACGCGATGCTCTTTCGTGTTGTCCCCACAAACGCAAACAAATATAAGTCAGAGTATTCACATACAATCCGTAACCCAGTACCCACTGCTCGTCCCGCCAGTCGCTTGTGGGAAGCTGTGAAACCAAAATCCGGTCCGAAGGACTTCTATACTCCATCCACAGAAGTGACTTTTCTACAGCCTGCTTTATAAACTCTTCATTGCCTGTAACCATTTTCCACAAGCCTGCAGCCATCAAAAACAAAGGTGTGCAGTCGCTTGAGCCCCTGTCATTAGGGTCGTGGACAAGAGACGATATATGGCCCAGCCTTGACTGGTTCTTTCCAACTGTCTCAAGCACACGCCGAAGCGACTTTTTTAATTTGTCATTTCCTGAAACCAGTACTCCCAGCGATGAAATCATTAAATCTCTCGTATATGGCTCAGGATAACCCCAGCCCGCTACACGGGGAAGTTTCCTGTATGGGCCGTGATTATTATGCAGCAGAACTTTCAATGCCGCTGCTTTCGCCTGTGCTATCAATTTCTTATACTTTCTTTTCATATTAACTTATGCCGAGCCTTTCGGAAACTAACCGAATAAATTTCTTCGCTATCACTCGGTAATCGAAGTTTGCAACAGCTCTTTTTCTTCCCTCCTGTCCCATTTGTTTTCTGAGCTCAGGATTCTTCATCAGCTCCAGCAGGTATCTTGCTATATCGTGGACACTTGCCCGGTAATCCACTATCCGCGACCTCTTAAAAACAACCTTGCTGCCCGGCTCGTAGCCCGACTCATCACCGAGTGTGGTTTCTCTTAATCGTATCTCCTGCGCGACTTCCGCCAGATATGCTGTTTTGCCTTGAACTAAGGTATCCAGCATCCCCATTGCTTTTATCCCTATGACAGGCTTGCCGCAGGCATTTGCCTCTATTTGTATCATCCCGAAACCCTCGAGACGGGACGGCGCAGCATATATGTCACAGGCCGCCAGAAGGTAAGGCATAAAGTTACGCGATACCCTGCTCGCTGTATAAACAACATTCTTTTCAATCCCAAGATGAGTGGCAAGCTGCATATCTGCAAAATTCTGCTGCTCCGTTCTCGGCTGTGGCCAGACCTTGCACACATACTTCCAGTCCGGAAGCTGAGCATCGTTTAACGCCAGTGCCTGCATCACCTCCTGGGCACCTTTTGACGCAGCGTCACCGCCAACCGTAAGTATCATTATCTGCTCCGGAGAGATGCCCAGTGACTCACGTACCGTACTTACCTTCGGGTTATTGGAATCACGCGGCGCAAATGCATCAGTATCACAGCCGACGTGCAGAACCTCAATATTCTTTCCGCTCAAACCGTCACGCACATAAATCCTCTTCACCCAGTTGCTTGTTACCAGTATCAAAGGCAAATCCTCGAGTATCTCTCTGTAGTTGGCCATATATCCGTCGGCGACCATCCACGGTATCGGCAGAACCCCGTATCGCTTCGGGTGCAGAACAATATGGGGACAATGTCCCCAGTAACCGACTCCCAGCACCACATCCGGCTCGAACCAGCGGTAATACCATTCCTTCTCCTGAGCCGACTCAAAATTCACTGCATGCGCATCCACTCCCATCTCCCTCAGGCCCCTATAGAGCAAATCACCCTGCGTCGCCAGACCTCCGGGTGATGGTGGATAATCGTACGATACTAATACCTTCATTTTACACCTGACCTTTCAAGCTCTTTTTATATGCCGGAACGCCTCAGCTTTTGGACTCGTCCTGGCTTCAAAGCTTTCTTCTGTAAAACCATAAAGCTCGGTTATTATTTTATATTTCCTTTGCCGGATGTCATCTGTCAATTGCAAATAAATATCTGCATTGTCAATCGCACGGGGAAGGTACTTTCCACCGCCGTCCTCGTAGGCAAACGACCATAAGCTGCCGGCTTTGAGAAGACCTGCCCTGTACAAATCCACCACCGCCTCGGCGGTCTCCTCATGTCTTAAATGCCGTGTATACTCACCTTTGATGCTGTGGGTTATCACGAGGTCAAAGTTTGTTTTCCCCAGAAGATTTGTTAAGGTATTTTTTATAAGCTCCTTATCTAATGGATTTTGTTCCGGCCCGTCGTCAAGGTCACCCATCGCACCTTCCGCACCGTATTCTCTTAAAACCCTGAAAAATTTCGCTCGTCTCTCCGCATCGCTTCGCCGGCACAATGTTACTATTGTCCAGCTTGCCTCGGGATGCATCAAAATCGTACCGCCCGCCCACAACGTCTCATCATCCGGATGTGCTGCTACTACCGCACAACTTTTGTCCGTCCAGTTCGAATCAATCTTCTCAGAATCAATCATAAAATGCCGCAGTCGCTCCACGGCCCGAACCAACTAAAATATTTCTTTTACCCAGCCGAATCCGGCTTAGAAATATTACCATATCAGTACAAAAGCAACCAGAAAAATAAACCAAATTTTAGTTGCCTCCTCAGCCTTTATTGAATATTAATTAACGAAAAGAAAAGCTCATTTTCAACTAACAAAGATTATGAACGGTACAGCAAAAAATCAGGTTATTCTCACACACATCCAGAAACTTATCGGCCGGCGTATGCTCGAATCCAAACTGGCGAAGCCATGTTTTTACATCGAGGCCAAAGCAGATGTAACTGAGCTGATGGCCATACGCCCGAAATTGAGAAAGCAGTTCGGCGTCAAAATTACCACAAACGCCTTCTATATCCACACTCTCGCTCTTGCCGTCGACAAATACCCGCTTATGGTCGGCTCTCTCGAAGCTGACACTATCAAAATCGCCGATTCCGTCAACGTGGGCTTTGCTGTCAATGCTCCTCACGGCCTTCTTGTCCCCGTGTTAAAAGACGCTGACAAAAAAACTCTCGCCGAAATAGCCGGAGAAGAACAAATCCTTACTGACAAAGCCCGCAGCAATGAGCTGTCCATCGACGACGTACAGGGCGAAACCATAGCCTTGAGCAATCTCGGAGCCTACAACGTCGATTCTTTCATAGGCATTGTCCCTCCGCCTGCCTGTGCGATACTCGCCGTCGGAAACGTCATCCCCGCCTTCGTCGCCAAAAACGGAAAAGCTGCTTCACGAAAAATACTCACCCTTACCCTTGCCGTTGACGGCAGAATTGTTACCCAAACCTATGCCGCTAAATTCTTACACCTGTTAAGGAAAATGCTACAAAACCCAGCCCAGTAGTTCTAACTACACAAACACCCCTTAAAGAATTTACTATACACTCTCGCTGTCGCAGTTTTCTTTTTGTGATGACGCTTGACTAACCTGCTCCACGTCCGAATCCTTCTGATGTCCGCTGATTTCTTTAATTTCTATCGGTGCTGTCTGACTTGTGCCTTTTTCTTCCCCGGCTTCTACAGCCTCTTTGCTCGTTTCACACCGTTCTTCGGTAGCCTGCTTCTGCTCCGCATCAGCCGCCTCCGCCGGCTGCCCGGTATGTATAAATTCCGCCACCGCTGCGTAATCCTCCGCGCCGTGACAGTTCTTTTCATACTCAAAAATCGTCTTGCCGTAGCTCGGAGCCTCCGCCAGCTTGATATTCCTGCGGACACAGACCGGCAGAATCTTTGCCTGCGACCACGCATAGCCGGCGCCCCGCGCGCTCGTCAAAAAATGCTCGATATCAGCCTTAACTTCGCCTGACAGCGAAACCCGGCTGTCGAACATACAAAGCAGTACCCATTTGACCTTAAGGTTCGGATTTATCCTTTTATTCACAAGCTCCACCGTTTGTAAAAGCTTGCCGAAACCCTGAAGTGCCAGAAAATGAGGCTGAATCGGTATCAATATCTCCTCTGCCGCTGCTAATGCATTTAATGTGAGAAGTCCCAGCGAAGGGGCACAGTCGATAATCAGGTAATCGAAATCCTGCTCAGTCGCCTCTATTGCCTCTCGAAGGATTGTCTCTCTGCCGACTATACTCACGAGCTCGCTTTCAGCGCCGACAAGGTCGATATTGGCCGCCATAAGCCACAGGTTTGGCCGAACCAGCATAAGCGACTCGTCGAAATTCGCCGATTGAGTCAGCAACGCATACGAGCCGTTCTTCGCTTTATCCGCATCGACACCAAAATGTATCGTCAGATGTGCCTGCGGGTCAAGGTCGATAATCACAACTCTCAAACCCTTCTGCACAAGCGCAGCAGCAATATTGGCTACTGTGGTTGTCTTGCCTACACCCCCTTTTTGATTCAATACCGATATTTTTCTCATCGCATACACATCGGGATTAGATTTAACGTTCAATCCTGCACACCGCTTTTCTCTATCTTCCTCAAAGCTGCATCAAGCACTCCGTTTATGAATGATGGCGACTTCTCACCACCAAACTTTTTGGCAAGCTCTATTGCTTCATTTATTACAACCTTGGGCGGAATATCGCTGCAGAATTTCAATTGATACACAGCAAGTCTTAATATACTTTTATCGACGAGACTCAGCCGTGACAGGCCCCATTTTATTGTTGATTCTCCTATAAGATTGTCGCACTCTTCGACTCTCTGCCACGTCTCCTTGCACCATTTCGACGCCAGCTCAACAGTAATTTCTTCCGATGAATTCTCAGCAAAAAAAACATATATACGCTCAAGCAGCTCTGTTCCCTGCACCTCGAGCTGATATAGGCCCTGCATCGCCAGTTCTCTGGCTCGCGTCCTTTTATCCACTGCCGGACCTCGAATTTTTATATCATTTAATTTACCTGTGCAATTGCTCAGCGAATACTGCACAATCACCCTCAAATCTGGCTCATTACGTTTACCATTTCCATTGCCGACTTCGCTGCATCTGCTCCCGCGTTGCCCATCTTCGTTCCTGCTCTCTCTACCGCCTGCTCTAATGTATCGCACGTCAGCACACCGAATATCGCTGGCACCTCACCTTCGTAATTAATCTGTCCTATGCCGCGCGAGACCTGCTGACAAACATACTCGTAATGGCTTGTCTGTCCCCGTATCGCAGCTCCGAGGCAGATAATCGCGGCATATTTACCGCTGCCCGCCAGCTTCTTCGCCGTCTGTGTAATCTCGCATACACCCGGAACCCAGACCACTGTTAGCTGTTCGTCCGATGCTCCGTGACGGGCAAGGCAGTCTATCGCTCCGCTCAAAAGCCGGCTCGTAACAAACTCGTTGAACCGGCTGACTACTATAGCATAATTTACCTTGCCCGCTGTTAAATGACCCTTTATTTCCTTAGCCATTCTCTTATTTCTCCCAAAATATGACTCTATTGTTTAATCTTAAATTCAGTTTTGCTTATGTTTAATTGCCAATCTCAAGCCGAACATTATAAGACTATCGCCTGCACTTTTCCAGAAAAACACTCGCCATTCAATCCGGAAGCTCGCCGGCAAAAATCAAAATATGCGGTTAACTTTCTTGATTTTAAGAGTTTATAAGAAAAATTACCAGCAAAATTTTCGAACTCTCGAAAAAGACAAATCCGAGCAAAAATCAGCTAACCTGCGAACCGCCTACAGGCGATAAACTGTGGGGAACGGTTTTTTAACTTAAACCACAGGGATTACAAAAACTTATGCTTTTTGACGATATGACTTTTGGCGGCTATGACCAGGCCGAAAAAACAGCCATAAACGCCTTTGTGTTCTATGAGAACGGAAAGATAGACCAGGCCATCGCAGAAATCGACAAGGCACTTCAGATGAATCCTGCAAATTCATCCTGGCACTTTGACAAGGCTCTCGCACTCGATGCCGTCAGCCGTTTCGAGGACGCGATAAGCGAATATGAAATAGCCCTCTCTCTCAATCCCGATGACCTCGAAATATTAAATTCTCTCGCCGTCGATTATACAAGAATTGGCTATTATGACTTAGCCATTGCAACCTTTGAACACATACAAGAGCTTGACCCTGACTTCGAGCCCTGTTATTGCAATCGTATCATTGCTTATACCGAAATGAACCTTCACGACCTGGCAGAGCAGATGTTTTATCTCGCTCAGCAGATAAATCCTGACTGTCCACTGTGCTACTATAACATTGGAAATAGTCTTTTCATCCAGAGGCAGTTTGAAAAAGCCGTCCGCTGCTGGAAAAAAACCGAACAGCTCGACCCCGCGCACCCGCAGATAAACTATCGAATCGCACAGGCATACCAGGCTCAGAATGATTTTGAAAATGCCAAAAACTACTTTTTGCAGGAGCTTCGGGCAAACCCGGGTAACATCGATGCCATTCTTGATTTCGGCCTGTTTCTCCTCCAGACCGCCGACCTCGAATCCGCAAAGGAAAAATTCAACAGAATCCTTGAGCTCGACCCCGATTTCGCACCTGCCTTTTTTTATCTCGGTGAAATTGCTTTCAACAGCAATGACTATCTCAAGGCCTCTGAACTTTATAAAAAAGCTCTCGAAATTGACGCCGCACTCATCGGCCCGCGCTATCGCCTGGCACTTTGCAGCCTGAATACAAAAGATAAAAATAAGGCAAAGGCCTATCTGCTTGCAGAACTGCAACTGACTCCGGGCAATCCTGACGCTCTTGTCTCTATGAGCTCGCTCTTCCTTGAGCTTGGTGACATCGATTGCGCCGCAAATTGCTTATTGAGAGCCATCGACCTCGATTCCACCGACGCCGACGCCTATTATTATCTCGGATGTATTGACATAATAAGAAAAAGACTCGAAAACGCCGCACTGCTCTTTACCAATGCCCTTGATATCGACCCGCAGCACATAGCTGCCTTAAAAAACCTGGCCTATCTTTATTTGAAAACCTCGAAATTCGACCGGGCTGACGAGTACCTTCGAAAAGCGTTAAAACTGGCTCCCGATGATAATCAGCTGAAAAAACTCGCTCGTGCCGTTGCTTTTAGACGTTTTGCTCAGAACATTACTGATTTCCTGTCCCGCCTGAAACCTTCACCTAAAAGTTAACTTTAAAAGTGCTTATCAAACTTGTATTTCCGTATCTATAGCTGTTATCCGGTAAAGCTAAATATAAACAGTTAACAGCACTATCGCTAATAAAGTGTTGTGTGCCTTTACTCTGTTAGTGTATAGTTTAGTATCATAAACCAGCCAACCAATTGTCGGCAATGATATTTAGATCGGAGAGGTCAACAAATCCGCTTTGGTTGATATCGGCCCTGCTGCACCAGTTCGGTTCGTCGCAATTAGTCTGTTGCCAGTGTATAGCAAGCATGCTGGAACCATTTGGCAAATTCTTCATTTTGTTAGAGGCTCTAAGGGAGTAACCTACATCACCATCATATTTCTTCTTTTTGTTGACGAAATGGAAAAATGCGATATAATTCAAAGTATTCTTTTGTTGAAGAAAGGTGAATATGAGATGCCCATGTGATAACGCGGCTCTGGAATCACAAGTATATGAAGGGGATGTTAAGGTTGATGTCTGCCCATCCTGCCAAGGGATGTGGCTCGATAAGGGAGAACTTGAGCAGATAGAGGAAATACAGGAACGTGACTATTCTGAAGAATTGAAGCGGTTGCCCGATTTAATCGGCAGTGCTTATGAAATGGCTAGGCAGAAGATGCTTCCTGTGATATGTTGTCCCAAGTGTGGTGCTGAGATGTCAAATCATGAATATGCCTATTGTTCACAAATCATGATAGATGTTTGTCCTAAATGCGAGGGTATTTGGCTTAACAAGGGCGAGATTGAGGCACTAGAAATATTCTTTGAGCGTTCAAAAATGGATACTAAAGAGATTCGTAGGGGTTTCTGGGGGAGTCTTTCCAAGTTATTTCGAGAGTAAGAGACGCCATTTAATGCTGCTTATGTTCTCTTAATATTTCATGTAGCCATTCTTTTTCTCTGTCTGAAAGGGTTTCGCCGATTTCCACCCTATCTACCCCTAAATCAAAAGATAGTCTTATTTTATCACCCACTCTCTCAAGCTTCAGATTAGTAACTTTAGATGTTTCAGCTTCATAGATTCTTTGTCTGTATTTCTTCATCCAGGCGGCAATCTCGCCTAAGTCTTGCATCTTATGGGCATTAATTGACCTAAAGCTGAAATCCCCTATCTCGTATCTGATATTTCTGGGCGACAATACCAGCTTGAATGGCCTTGTGGGTCTAAGGCTCAGAAATAAAAAGAAAAAGCCGCCCACCATGCACAGTATTGCAAGTATTAGAGCCAGTATTAACGGCCCGCCCAGGTGCCATCGATCAGTTCCATCTACAAAATGACGAATTACCAAGACTAAAAATGAAGCGGAAAAGGTGATGAGAAAAATTGAAAATACAAGTTGCCTAACTTTGGCAGACTTCCTCTCAACATCCTTCCAAACAAAACTGGTAGAATGAACATCTTGCTCTACTTTGATCTTTGATCCTTCAGGTGCTTCTCTTCTTTCCATAATGTTAACTACCTTATGCAAAAACCTTGCTATGAAATATCCTTGGGCTCGAACCGGCAAAATATCTATTTTAATCGGTATATTAGTACTGTGCCCTACTTGTGTTCGGTGATTATTTCGTATAACCACTCCCTTTCCGGCTCTGTTAGACTGTCACCAATTTCGATTCGCTTGCCTTCATAGACAAAGAACAATTGTTGTCTTTCGCCAATTCTTTCCAAGTTCAGCATTTTTGGCTCAGGCTTTTTGATTCGATAAGTCTTGTTTCCAAGCCCTGTTAAAAGGGCCCACAGTTCCTTTCTTGGCTGTTCTCGCTTGAATGCAGAAATAATATCGAAAGGCCGCGTGCCCGTTTCATACTCAAAATAACCTGGGGATAATGTCAGCACACATGGCTTCCTGGGTCTTAAGATAAAGTAAAGGATACTGATAACAACAGCTTCACCAACTGTCCATCCTACTAGCCAAGATATTGTCGATAACCTCTCTCTCCACGGTATTGACTCATCCATCAGCTTCTGGATAACTGAAATTCCTCCATACGTCCAGCCGCAAAGCCATAAAAAAAGCATGGGAGTGATGGCATATCCGAGAATG
>CAZMQF010000086.1:0-10813 GCA_964568365.1 uncultured Pirellulales bacterium
TTCTTTTATTTTACTGCACACACTTGAATGTGAGATATCGAACTTTTCTGCGATTTTTTTAGTGCTCTTGTTATCAAAGTAATACATTACCAACGGGAGCCTTAACTCCAAAGGCAGCTGTCTGATAGATTTGTGTATGTCCTGGTTTTGGCTTATTTTCCGGTTATTCTGCATCGGAAGCCCTGCCAAAATGGCCTTGACGTGTTTTTTCCTGCGCAGCAAATCGATACAAAGATTCTTTGCAATTTGCGAAATCCACCAGCCGAAACGGTCTGCCTTATGCAATTTTCTCATTTTCAAAAATCCGGTCAGCATCGCATCCTGAGCAATATCTTCTGCATCATCAACATTTCCAAGTATGCCTAAACAAATCGCGAAGACGTCTCTGTAATACCTTTTAACAAGTTCAGCATAAGCCTCTTTCTGCCCTCGCTTTGCAGCAGTAACAAGTTTTTTGTCTGATCGCTCATCCAAAAAAACGCCCTTTAACCACTGTTCTCATTAATAAAGACGAATGACCGAACGCTTAAATCCAAAAAATTGACTGTTTAACCTTTCAATATTTTCTATAAAAGGGGATTTCCGGCGAAGAACCGGTTATAAAAAGTACAAATCAACTATGGCAAAATTTAAGCTTCTCATCAGAAACACATATTTAAATTGTTACAATTAACATATAAAATGCTTTTTGTCAAACTAAATCCAGGGTAACTTCGGCTAAGGGCTTGAAAAACACTGCTTATAGGCTTATAAACAAGGCCTTTGGTAACTCGCGTCGGGAAAAGCTTAAATTATGATTAGTAAAAAACTACTTGAAACCACAAAAAAAATGCTTTTAGAACACAATCAGCAGCATCTACTGATGTTCTGGGACGAGTTACAAGAGGCTCAAAAGCAAAGGCTGCTGGAAGAAATCGGGCGATTAGACTTTTCAAAAATCGACCGGTGGGTGGAAAGATATGTAAAAAAACCGGCTCCTTTAAGACTGTCTTCTGAATTTCAGCCTGCCCCTTCCTATCCGTCGGAGCCGAAAAACAGCGAGCAACAGCAAAAATACAAATTAGCCGTCGAAATGGGTGGAGAACTAATATCAGCCGGTAAGGTTGCCGTTTTCGTCGTAGCAGGTGGACAGGGAACGCGGCTCGGATTCGATGGGCCAAAAGGCAATTACCCAATCAGCCCGATTCGAAATAAAACACTGTTTCAAATATTCGCAGAGACCATAAGGGCGGCTTGCGAAAAATACAAGGCGGATATTGCGTGGTATATTATGACCAGCCCGATAAATTACAATCAAACCCTGGATATCTTCAAAGAAAACTCTTATTACAGCCTGGAGGAGAAAAACATCTTTATATTTCAGCAGGGTACGATGCCCAACTTCGGATTGGATGGGAAAATCCTGCTGGCAGATAAAAGCACAATCGCCGCCTCTCCTGATGGTCACGGAGGCAGCTTAAAAGCGCTTTATAAAAGCGGTGCTCTTGAAGATATGAAAAACCGCGGGGTAGATGTTATGAGCTACTGGCAGGTTGATAATCCGCTTGTCAAGATTCTCGACCCGCTTTTCATAGGCCTGCATAAACTTGATAATTCCGAGATGTCTTCGAAGGCTTTGCTCAAAAATCATCCGAAGGAAAAGGTAGGCAACTTCTGCCTGGTGGACGGGAGAGTGACGGTTATAGAATACAGCGACCTGCCGGATGAGCTTGCCGAGAAAAAAAATTCCGACGGCTCGCTCGCCTTTGAGCTTGGCAGTATCGGAATACATATAATAAGCAGAAGCTTCGTGGAAAAGCTGAATTCTGAAGGCGACTTCTCTCTGCCTTTTCACCGGGCCGTTAAAAAGATTGCCCACATTAATGAGAACGGCCGGTTGATAGAACCTGCTGAGCCGAACGGTATTAAGCTTGAAACGTTCATTTTTGATGCTCTGCCGTTGGCAGACAATTCAGTGATTCTGCAAACTGTTCGCAGCGAAGAGTTCGCTCCCGCGAAAAATGCCACAGGCCTCGATAGCGCCGAAGTCACCAGAAGAATGATGGCCGAAAGGTCTGCAAAATGGCTGGAATCGGCAGGTGTTGCTGTCCCCAGAAAAAAAGACGGAAGTCTCGACTGCCTTATCGAAATAGCGCCGTCTTTTGCGTTTGAAAAAGAGCAGCTCAAAGACAAGACCGACAGGATTGCTGACATAAAAGCCGGCGATAAAATTTATATAGGCTGAGTTTTATATAATCAGCATAGCGTCACCATAAGAGTAAAAGCGATAACGCTTTTCTATGGCATAACGATAGGCAGCGAGGATTTTATCCAGGCCGGCAAAGGCAGCTGCCAGGGCAAGCAGTGTTGAGCGGGGCAGATGGAAATTTGTCACCATTGCGTCAGTAACTTTAAATTTATAGCCCGGCCTGATAAACAAATCTGTCGTTCCGCCGAAAGGGCGTACTTTCAAGCCGGCACTTACTGTCTCCAGGACACGAACACAGGTTGTACCGACCGCGATTATCCTGTTGCCTCTTTCTTTTGCCTTGTTTATGATTTCCGAATTCTTTGAATCTATGCTGAATTTCTCTTTGTGAATTTTGTGCTCTTCAAGATTTTCAGCAGCTACCGGCTTGAATGTCCCTGCGCCCACGTGCAGACTGATATATGCGAAAAGTATGCCTTCGCTTTTCAATTTTTCGATGAGCTTTTTAGTAAAATGCAGTCCCGCAGTCGGAGCTGCCACTGCACCTGCCTTTTTCGCATAAACGGTCTGATACCGCCGCCTGTCGGTTTGTGCCAGCCTGAGGTCTCTGCTGCGCCTGATATAAGGCGGCAGAGGCGGAAAGCCTATCTTTTCAAGGATGGTTTCGGTCTTTTGGCGGGTTTTAATCCTGAGCAGGCATTTACCATCCTGTTTTTTCTCAAGCAGGACAGCTTCTATTGTCCTGCCGCCTCGTTTGCTTTCAAGGTATAGCTGCTCTTTCGTCTTTATTTTTCGAGTACCCTTTAACATAACCTCCCATACCCCGTCCCCGGGCTCCTGCAAAAAAAGACCTTCAAGTACACCGCCTGTACAGCGTCGTGCAAAAAAACGGGCAGGCAATACCTTTGTATTATTAAGTACAAGACAGTCACCAGCCGACAGGAATTTACCAATGTCACTGAAGATATAGTCTCTAAGCTTACCGCTCAAGCGGTCCAAAACCAGCAGGCGTGATTTGCTTCGGATGCAACAAGGCTGCTGGGCAATAAGTTCTCGAGGCAAACTGTAATCCAGCAGTTCAGTCTTCATAAACAAAAGGTTATCAGACCATTGGTAAAATGACAAAAAAATTTTCAGCCGATAACAAGCCAATCGTAAGGATTATCCCGTAGCGCTCAAATTAGTTACCAAGCCTGTAAAAATTACCGACGATATGCAAAAAGGATAAAGAACTGGTAAAATTAATCTCAAAGGGCCAGGGCAATGGCGCCAAAAGAATATTTTGAACAGGCGGCAACTTCAATCGCAGCATTGGACAGAAAAGAGCTTGAAAAAAGAATCAGAAACTTCAAAGGCAGATTCAAACTCGACTTCAGCGAGGATTATCTCAATAACCTGTCGGTTGACAGACTCAGGCATGTTCTTCTTGCTGCTTTAATAAATGCCGGGCCCCACAATTAACTACACTACAGCTTTTTATACTACCAAACCGTACCAAAGGCCTCCGGCAGCTAAATAGTAATGCTATAACCCATATTATAAAATTCTTGCAAAAAATAAATTTTTAGATTATAATGTTTTAGTTTATTTAATCCGGAGGAGCGGCCGAGCTTTAACAACAGGTTCGTTTAACTTTGGACCTATAATAAAAGGGGAAAACTATGAATAGGTTACTTTCTGCCGTGAATAAAATAATCTTAATTTGTTTAATTGTATCAATCTCAACCGGTACAGCTGTGGGCAGCGCTTTTTACGACAGTGGCGATGATAAGAATTTTGCTGAACGCAAATATGCACCTGACAGAAAAGTTGACATACTGCATATCACAATTGATGTAACCCCAGATTTTAACGAGCGTACCATTGACGGCATTACAACAATAAAATTTGCTCCCATTGCAAAATCCCTTTATGAGCTTAGGCTTGATGCGTATGATTTGCTTGTATCATCCGTTGAATCCAGCGCAGAGATCGCCGGGTACAATGTCACCGAAGAGGATATTACCATCACATTCGCCTCTGCCATAGAACCGGCAGATGTAACAACCGTTACCATTGCCTACCATGCCGAGCCCAAGGACGGCTTTTTCTTCAGAACACCTGAGCTGGGTTATAAGGCTGAAGATATTCATCTTTTTACACAGGGTGAATCACATTCTCATCGTTACTGGTTTCCGAATTACGATTACCCGAACGAACATTCAACCTCAGAGGTTATCTGCCATGTCCCCGGTGAGATGACTGTGCTTGCAAACGGCCGGCTCGTATCGGAGGTGATTAATCACGACACAGGCTTGAAAACGGTCTGCTGGAGGCAGGAAAACCCGCATGTAAATTACCTTATTGCTCTTGTCGCCGGCAAATTCGAGAAGATTGAATCCAAACACAAAGATATCCAGCTTGCTTTTTACACCACGCCATCCAACATCAAATATGCACAAAACTCTTTCAGGGAGACGGCAGATATTATGGACTTTTATGAGAAAGAGATTGGCGTGGACTTTCCGTGGTGCAAATATTACCAGGTCTGTGTTGCGGATTTTGTAGCAGGCGGGATGGAGAATACCTCTCTTACGATACTGACGGAGGGCACTTTATTTTCGGATGAATTTGAAAATGTACGTTCGAGCCGGGGACTTAATTCGCATGAGATGGCGCATCAATGGTTTGGTGATTATGTTACCTGCAAGGACTGGAGTCAGTTGTGGCTCAATGAAGGTTTTGCAACCTACTACGAGAAGCTGCACGATGGACATCAAAACGGCAGAGACCAGATGCTCTACAATTTGTACAATACTGCCGCACCTATTTTACGACGAACGGAGGAACAACGGCCGATAGTGTATAAAGAATATTCAGACGAGGGTGAGCAGTTCGATTATAGAAACTACAATAAGGGCTGCTGGGTGCTGCATATGCTGCGCAACAGACTCGGCGAAGATTTATACCGCAGATGCGTCAAAACCTATCTTGAAAGGTTCGCCTTCAGCAGTGCAGTAACCGAGGATTTGATATCAGTTATTGAGGAGCTTTCCGGCAGAAGCTACGACAGGTTCTTCGACGAATGGGTCAGGCAGGGACGTTTCCCCGAGTTAAAGATAAGTTACTCCTGGTCGGGAAAAGACAAACTTGCCAAAGTCTCCGTAGCGCAGACTCAGAAGCCGGTAAATAACGTGAAAATTTATCATTTCCCGGCTTCAATTCGATTTGTTGCCAATGGCCGAAAAATCGATAAAGAAATAAACGTGGATTCTGAAGAGCACGATTTTTATTTCCCTTTGCCGGCGAAACCTGAAATCGTACGCTTCGACCCCGAATATACACTGCTTGCCAAAATCGAATTCGATAAACCACGTGAAATGTTATACGCCCAGCTTGAGGATACCAATGACGTCATAGGACGGATACGAGCAATCGACCAACTTGAGAAAAAGACCGACAAGACAACTATCGAGAAACTCAAACACACGTTAAATAACGACCCGTTCTACGGTGTAAGAATCAAGGCCTGCGATGCCCTTCTGGAGATGAAAGACGAAGAGGCAGCTTTCAAGGCTCTGTGCGAATCAATTGAACAGCCGGATGCAAGAGTACGCCGGAGTGTTCTAAGAGGCATCGGTTCGGTCTATGGCAAAGAAAGTCACGAGATTATCCTTGACGTTCTCGAAACAGAGAAAAATCCTGACATCAAAGCTGGTTGTCTGCGCAATCTTGCTCTTTACACAGATGATGAAACAAAACAAATACTTAAAAGCTACCTGAAGTCCGAATCGTTTCGCAACCTGCTGGTTGATGCCGCTGTAGACGGCATTCGTAAACTCGACGACCCTTGTTTTATAGATGAGCTAAAGGAAACGATAAAGACTCGTTTCGGTGAGCTTGAGACAGGAACAATTGGCAGCGGTCTTGACACACTTGCATATATAGCACGCGAAGAAGAGGACACGAGCTGCGTACGGGAATTTTTAACCGGATATGTAAATCACAAAAATCCGCGAATCAAAGCCGCCGCCTTGAGGGCTCTCGGCACGCTCGGTGATGTAAAGGCAAGAGCTCTTCTCGAATCCTTTGCTCCGGCCGATGAGATGCCCGGCGTTGTCCCTCGAAGAAGAAGGTTCAACAGCCCGGCCTGGGCCGCAAAGAATGCTCTCGATAAGCTCAACAAAGAACAAAAGTTCGCACCAGCCGAAGTTATAGAGCTGCGCGAAAAAATCGATGAGCTGAAAAAGGAAACCGAAAAGACGAAAGAAGAGCTTGAAGATTTGAAAAAGAAGTTCGAAGCCGGGCAAAAGAAAAGCGATTCTAATGATATTTCCAGTCCTGCCGACTCAAACGAACCGCCGACGGAAAAATGTTCCAAGAAGCTGATTGACGCCAATCAACCGGCAGATGCAAATAATTAATCTTCAGCTTTTACCACAGAAAAACCACAAAAGCCGGTCTTTCGGCTGATTAATTATAGCGGCTGTAATCCCCGCCTAATCCAATCTGCTACCATTTCAAAAGAAGCTCTGCTATCGGATAGTGAAAATTCGGCAGGAAAATAAACGAAAGTTGGCAGCGAACGGTTACTATAGTAAGATAATTTCCTGGACGATTTTGTGGGTAATCAGCAAGAGATAGAAAAGCAATTATAGTCAAGGGAAAAATAGGCAGGGGAGCAGATATTATGAGAAATCGGGTTATTACAGTTGTTTTAGCGCTGTTTTTTATGACGGCATTTACGGCGTGCGCGCAAATTCAAATGACCGAGAAGACGCGGCACTTTTACGCCTGGGCGTCGAAGCCGCCGATGGGCTGGAACAGCTGGGATTGTTACGGCCCGACTGTTACAGAAAAAGAGGTAAGGGCCAATGCCGATTATATGGCCGAACATTTGAAAAAGTTCGGCTGGGAATATGTCGTTGTCGATATCCGCTGGTTTGTGAAGAATACAAAGACGCACGGCTACAACCAGAAAGACCCGCAGTACGTTCTCGATGAATACGGCAGATATCTGCCGGCGGAGAACAAGTTTCCGTCTTCTGCCGACGGCAAAGGCTTTAAGCCGCTTGCGGATTATATCCACAGCAAAGGGCTCAAATTCGGTATTCACATAATGCGAGGTGTCCCCGTCGAAGCAGTTACAAACAAATTGCCGATACTTGGTTCTGACGCAAATGCGGCAGATATTTACTCAACTGAAATGCAGTGCCGATGGCTTCGGGATAATTATACAATCGTCGCAGGCAGGGAGGGTTCGCAGGAATATTACGACTCGATATTCAAACTGTACGCATCCTGGGAAGTGGATTATATCAAGGTCGATGACCTGTCTGTGCCTTATCATAAACAAGAGATTGAAATGATACGCAAAGCGATTGATAATTGCGGCCGGCCTATTGTGCTCAGCACATCACCGGGGCCGACGCCTTTCGAAGATGCAGAGCATATCAGCAGACACGCCAACCTCTGGCGTCTGACGGGCGATTTCTGGGACGACTGGAATTCGCTCAACAACGCCTTTTCGAAATGCAGCCGGTGGCATAAATACATTCGGCCGGGCAGCTGGCCCGATTCGGATATGCTGCCTCTGGGAAGAATCGGAATCCGGGCTGAGAGAGGAAATAACCGTATGAGCCGGTTTACCAATGACGAGGAAATTGCACTGATGACTCTATGGTGCATCGCACGTTCGCCTTTGATGTTCGGAGGTGACCTGCCGAGCAATGACGAGTGGACATTAAAGCTGATAACAAATCCGGCGGTGCTGGCGGTAAACAAAAACAGCGAAAATAATAAACCCCTTTACGAAGGCAATTTAACCGTCTGGGTTGCCGATGTGCCCAGAAGCAAAGATAAGTACGTCGCTGTTTTCAACCGTACCGGCAAAAAGCCGAGACCGGTAAATGTTTTCCTCAGGGATATCGGCTTTGAAAATGTAAAAGTGACCGACTTATGGACAGGTGAGGATATGGGTGTTTACAGCGAGCGGTTTTCGCCGCTTATAAAACCGCACGGTGCGGGTTTGTATCGATTAAAGCCAACCGATAAAAAAGTCCCGGTCGAGTCGTTGCCCGAACCAGAACCGGGTTCCAATATCGCAATACTGGCCTGTAAAACTGTTGCATCATACGTCTCGCCCTGGGCTTCTGCCGACGCAGCCAACGATGAGCTTGACGCCGCCAACAGCAGGGATTATCCGCATTACGGCAACTGGCCGCAGCGAGCAGAGCACTGGATAGAATATCAGTGGCGGGAACCTGTTACCGTCGATAAGATTGATGTTTGGTGGTTTAAGGACAACGGTATAAGATTTCCACAAAGCTATAAACTCCAATATTTCAATGGTCAGCAGTTTATTGACGTTGCCGACGCAGAAGGTTACGGCCTTGATGCTGGTAGGTACAACAGCACAACTTTTGAGCCGGTGACAACAGACAGGCTTCGCCTTGTCTTTACATCTCAAACAGATTACTCGACCGGCATTATTGAATGGCGAGTTTATACGGTAAAAAATTAGTACGAAATTATTATTCCACTGAGGGCGGGAACCTTATAGCGTCCATATAATCTCTTATCAAAACTCTCATTGAATTCAACAAACTGACACGGCCGCTGTAGTTATTATTCCATACCTTTTAGCCAATTCTCGGCGAATGCAGCGAAATCGAACATATTAACCATGCCATCGCCGTCAGGTGCCGGGGCAATGTCGGCGCAATATTCACCAGGCTGGAGCCACTGGTCAAAGAAAACAGCCAAATCATTCCAATTAACGATATCGTTGCCACCATCCGGGCTAATATCACATTTAGAATTCCAATTTGGTGATAATGGCGTGCTCTGCCAGGCGTTAGCAAATGCTGACCAGTCCAAAAAGTCGACGACACCGTCAGGGCAAAAAACGCCGCGTAGATATGTGCGTGACCATCGATAATGTAAAGAGTCTTCGCCATAAGTTAAAAATATACTCCCCCCTGCCGAATAAAAGCAAGCGGCCAATAGATGAATCGGTGTATCAGATTATAAGCCTGTGAGCCAGGAGTCGGTGAAGAATTTTAAATCGTTTGCATCAACAGTGCCGGAAAGGTCAAAGTCGGTGCCGTCACAATCATTGGAAAGCGCACAATCAGTTTCGAGCCAGTAATCCGAGAAGTAAGCATAATCAAGAAAGTCCACGCCTTCGGGACAGAGAAAATCTGCAGGCAGTAAAACCTGCCCCTGAAGGCGAGGATAATTAGTTCCATCGCATATGGTCCAGATATCATCAAAGTCCCATCCTGCGTCGATAAAAGTGGAAGCTGTTTTCATTTGTTCGGTAGTTTTGCCGGTTCCGCCTGCACTTCCGGTTGCCGGCAGGCAGGCTTCGGTGTCCCAAAACGAGTCTGTAGTAGTTCCGCCGATTGACTTACCAACCAGTCCGCCGACGTCAGAGCTTCCCGAAACACTTGTAGCAGAATAGCAGTTATCAATAAAGGCGTGATTTCCACCTACAAGTCCGCCAACAGCTTTTTGTCCTGAAACCCAGCCGCCTCTTACATAACAGTTCGATATTGTTGCACCATCTTTAACAGTTCCCGCCAGCGCTCCAACAGCCTGACCGCCCTCTGCATCAACATTTGGGTCTATTAAAGCAAGGTTTTTAATGACTGCACTATCACCTGATACTTCACCAAAGACACCAATCCTGTCGGTATCAGTTTCAGTGTGGGTAAAATTAGAAATCGAATGACCGTTGCCGTCAAATTCACCGGCAAAGCCGAACATATAATCACCGATTATGTTAAATGTATTCGGTTCAAATCCGCCCAGGTCGATATCAGCCATCAGCTTAAAATATTTTGCCCAGTGATAATTGTACTGGCCGATGGCCTGCATCTGCTCGGGGGTATAAATCAAAAACGGCTGCTGCTCAGTTCCCTGACCTCCGCCGTATGTCTCTTCGCCGGAGGCTCCTTTTGGGGTGACAACGACTGTATAATCTTCCACCTCTCCATCTGCGGTATCTCCGCAGGGCATCATATCGTCGGTTCCCTGCGTTCTGACACGCAATCTCGTTGCTCCGAGCGAAGCTGTCGGCGGCGGCGTAATGATTCCAATATGATAAACAGTGTAAAGGGGCTCGTCATAGGGAGGGTCCTGAAAATAAAAGTATGTTACATCTATTTGTTCATTGGCATCTTCAAAATCAAAGTCCTGATTCCAGTCCACCCATACAGCAGCAAACGTCGCCCAGTCTGCTGTAATTATAAAAGGATAGCCTGTTCCTATCTCCAGTTCTGTAGATATTGCGGTGTAATCAGCATATTGCTCACAACTATCGGTTGAATTATCAATAGTTTTCAGCTCAAAGCCGGTGAGCCAATTATCACACTCTTCTGTTCCACCTCTGGCCTCGCAATATTCAGTACGCGGAGTAACATTGATTGTATAGTCCTCAACTTCGCCGTAGTCATTAGCGCCGCAGGGTAAAGGAGTCTCGTCGGGCAAACCAGGCTCGTCGTATATTATCCGAATCCTCATACGCGTTTCACCGGCTACCGCATTTCCCGGAGGTGTAATAGTAGCTATATAAGGGCCTACACCATTGTTAATATCTATTATTTCATTGTCGTCGTCAAAATCCTCATCCTGATTCCAGTC
>CAZMQF010000087.1:0-10711 GCA_964568365.1 uncultured Pirellulales bacterium
CGAGATAGGGACATATCCCGAGAAACTTGCTGAAAACGAGGTTGTTTATCAGCACTATGGATATAAAACCTAAAATTAAAGCGATTACGGTATCCATAAATCTTACCTTTTATGTTTGTTTGCTGGTTACTTTATTTACAAGGCCGAGCAGCAGGCCGAGAGTTATGAATGCACCGGCGGGCATTACCATTACCACCCAAGGCACAAAAGCCTTTGGCAGAGGCAGATTAAAAAAGTATAAATCTATCATCCCTGTTCCAAGCAGTTCCCTTACCGCAGCCAGGACACAAATTGCCAATGTAAAGCCAAGGCCCATTCCGATTGCATCAACAACACTAACTGCCAGGCCGTTTTTGCTCGCACAGGCCTCGGCCCGGCATATGATTATGCAGTTGACTATAATCAGCGGGACATAAGGGCCGAGTGCCTCGCTCATATCCGGTATGTAGGCTTTCAAAAATAAATCTGCAATCGTTACAAAAGTCGCTATCGTCAGCGTGAACATCAATATTCGAAGGTGAGGTTTTAACAGGTTGCGCATCAGGCTTACCACGATATTGCTGCACAATAGGACAAATATTACACAGCCTCCCATCGTAAACGCAGGTTTTACCGCCGCTGTTACTGCCAATGTCGGGCACATCCCCAGCAGCAGCCGGAACACCGGATTCTCATTCCACAGACCTGCGGTAAATGTATCAGATAGAGATACTGTGCTTATTTTATTTGCCATTAGCTATTAGCCCTTTTGCTTCCAGTTTTTCCTGCACTTTGTCAGTGTACGAGTTGAATATTTTTATAACAGCCTCGCTGCTGACGGTAGCACCGCTTATCGCGACGATTTCTGAATCGATTTTCTTATCGTCACCTGTTTTAACAAGCTCTAATTTGCCGAATGGTGTTCCTGTATACTGGCTGTTATAGAATTCATCTTTGATTTTATCACCGAAGCCGGGCGTCTCGCTGCTTGCCAGAACCTTAAAGCCGTAGAATTTTGTAAGCTTTGCATCAGCAGCTATTACCAGCTTAATCTTGTCTGCAAAGCCGGGCCCTTCTGCAATATATGCGAAGCCGATTGTGTTACCCTCTGCATCTGTGCCTTTATATACATCCGCCTTGACGGTCTTGCTTTTGCTTAGCTGTATCACAACATCGTCAAGCACCAGCGCAAAGTCGTTGGCATCGGTTATTAGCTCAGCCATCTTTTTGTTTAATTTGTTTTGCTCGTTTTGTTTGATTTTATCCTGCAGCGCAGCATTTGCAGCCGCCAAAAGCAGTCCGAAGGTAAACGATGCGAAAATCAGCAGCCAGCTTTGCTGTAAAAAGAATTTAACTTTAGACATTCGGTTTACCTCCTGCGGGTGTCAATTTGCAGAGCCTGTCAATCAGCGGTGTTACTGCGTTCATTAAAAGTATCGAGAACATCACACCTTCCGGGTATTCGCCTACAATTCTGATAAGCATTGTGATTGTTCCCACGCCGATACCAAAAATCCACATACCCTTAATGCTCAACGGAGCTGTCACCGGGTCGGTTGCGATAAAAAAGGCGCCTATTAAAAGGCCTCCGCTAAGTAAGTGAGCAGCAGGATTGATATTGGCCTGCGGCTCGATTATATAAGCGAAAAGTGCAAAGACAAAGGCGGATAACAGAACCGCCAGCGGGATATGAATATTGATGGTTCTTCTTATTAAAAGATAGATACCGCCTATCAATAGAGCCAGTGCGCTGGTTTCACCGACGCAGCCGCCGACATTGCCAAAAAATAAGGCCCTCATCTGTTTGTTTACTGTCTCGGCGCCTTCACCTTTTTTTACAGCTTCTTTGCTCAACGCCAGCGGTGTTGCCTGAGTTCGAATGTCACTATAGACGGCGGTTGTTTTTATCTGCGGCATTGTTGAATCGATAGTCGCAGGCACTGTCCAGGTGGTCATCAGGACCCCGAAGCTTGCCATCAAAAAGGCTCTGCCTGCCATTGCGGGATTGAAAATGTTGGCTCCCAGTCCGCCGAAAACCATTTTGCCTATCGCTATCGCAAAAACCGAGCCGATAACCGCGGCCCAAACGGGCAGCTTCGGTGGAATCGAAAATGCAAGTATTATGCCGGTGACGACCGCACTGAAGTCGCCGAGAGACTCAAGGGGATTTTCCTTCTTTAGTAATAAGTTGCAAGCGTACTCGGTTAAAACAGCTGAAATTACACAGGCGGCTGTAAGAATCACTGCATATACTCTGAAAAAGATAATCGCCGCAGCCATTGTGGGTGACAGGCCGATTACAACATCCAGCATTACACTGCGTGTGGACATCGGCCCGCTTATGTGCGGTGCAGGTGAAACGTTTAGCTCACTAAGCATTTATCAAATTCCTTCTATTGACTATTCTCTATACTCTATAGCTTATTGGCCGTTTTCACTGCGGCATCTTTTTCTGTTTTCTGGCAAGATAGATTTTCCCCGTTTTGATATATCCGGTTAACTCAATGTTGGCAGGGCAGACGTAGCTGCAGCAGCCGCACTCGGTACAGGCGTTGATGTAATAGCTTTCAGCTAGGTCAAGCTTATTGTATTTGACGGCGTGTGCAATTCTCGTTGGGTTCAGGTGCTCCGGGCAGGCCTGCAGACACCTGCCGCAGCGAATACAGGCTGTTTGTCTTCTCTCGAATTTTGCCTTCCCAATCTGTTTACCGGTCAGGATTGTTACAGCTCCTGTTGTTTTCGTAATAGGCGTTGACAGGTCGCCGATGGCCAAACCCATCATCGGCCCGCCGAGTACGACTTTAGCGCTTTTTTCAACAACGCCGCCGCAGAAATCAATCAGCTCGCCGATATGTGTTCCAATCGGGACATAAAAGTTGCCGGGTTTGCAAACGGCCTCGCCGGTGACGGTGACGGTTCTGTGTGTTAAGGGCTTGCCGAGCACGACAGCCTCAGCTATAGCCGCACAAGTTGCAACATTGAGAACCACAAGTCCTATCATAGGAGGGATTCCGCCTGTGGGGACATTTTTGCCGATTATCGATTCGATAAGCTGTCTTTCGCCGCCTTGTGGGTACTTCGTTTTTACCTCGACCACATCGATATTTTCGCTATTTTTGCTTTCGTGTGCCGCTTGGCGCATAGCCTCGATGGTTTTTGGCTTGTTATCCTCGATGCCGACAAAGACGCGCTCGACGCCGCAGGCCTTTCGTGCCAGTTTAATGCCGGCCAGTACCTGATATGTCCACTCGAGCATAATCCGATAGTCGCAGGTAATATATGGTTCGCATTCGCAGCCGTTGATAATCATAGTTTCTTTCGGCAACCGTGGGTTTGGCTCGATTTTCACCCTCGTCGGAAAGCCTGCGCCGCCCATTCCCACAATTCCTGCCTGTCGAACGGCGTCGCAAATCTGCTCTGAAGTGTACTTTGTCTGGTCGAAATTACCGTCGAATTTATCAGAGCATAATTGTTTGGGGACATTTTTTTCGGCATCTGCTTCGATGACTATTCCCATACATCGGCCGAGTACGGGGTGCGGCTGCAGCGAGACTTCTTTGACCTTGCCGTTAATTGGCGAATGAACCGGTGCTGAGACAAATGCGTCACTGTCACCGATTTTTTGTCCTGCCTCGACGCTGTCAGCCTTTTTCACCAGCGGCTCACAAACCGCTCCAATATGCTGGCTGAGTAAAATTGTCGCCTGTTTTATGGCGGGGCCGGCTGATATTGCACATTCGCTTGTCAGAGTCTTTTTTTCCAGCGGGTGTGTCCCGCCTCGGAATGTCTTTTTGCCTTTGACGGCTGCTGATTCCATTTTAAGGTGCTTTATTAAATTTGTTGTATATTTTTTTGACGACCGAAGCTAAAACTAATGTTATTGAAACGCCTGTAAAAAGGCTGAGTATCAACACCAGCCATTCTGCCTCCAGTATTTGGCTGAAGATCCTTTCAAAAAGGGCTATCGAGGCGATAAATACCATCAGCGGCAGCATAAACGCTAAAACAACCTTCGAGGTTACTGGGCTGGCCTTGCTGTGGCCGAGCCGGCGATAAGCCTCTTCGCAAGTATGTCTATATCTGCAGCCCTGACATTTTTTTTCTTCAAACTGCATAATATTTACGGTATAAAATAAATTCTAACTTATAATAGATATTGATTTTGCTTTCAAACATATTTTTGAAGGGGGAATGATTATGATAAGAAAAACGCTGTGGATATCGTTACTTTTTGTTGTTTGCCTTATAAGCGGCTGCTTTACCAATCCAATCACAGGCAGAGACGAATTGATGCTTGTTTCCGAACAGCAGGATTTTGAAATCGGCAGAAGATACGCACCTGAGATAGAGACTCAGATGGGCGGGCGGGTCCCAAGCCCGGCACTGCAAAACTATGTCGATAGCGTGGGCCAGAAAGTCGCAGGCGTCAGCCACTGGCCAGATTTAGGTTACCATTTTGTTGCCCTGGACCACGAATCAATGAACGCTTTTGCACTGCCCGGCGGTTACATATTCGTAACAAGAGGTATGCTGGAGAAGCTCGACTCCGAAGCTCAGCTTGCAGCCATCCTCGCACACGAGACAGCCCACGTCGTCGCCCGTGACACCGCCGCCGCTATGAGCAGAGATATCGGCATAAGCCTGGTTCTTTCCGCGGTTACCAGCGAGGAAACCTCAGGAACGGTTTTGACGGTCGCTGATGTAACCAATCAGATTTTGGGACTGAGCTACAGCAGAGAGGATGAGAAGACAGCGGACCTGGCCGGCCTGGACTATATGGTCGCCGCGGGATATAATCCGAATGCCATGGTCGAAACTATGAAGATGCTCAACGATGAAAACGACTTCAGGCCGATAGAGTTTTTCTCAACGCACCCAAACCCTGAAAACAGGATTGCTTATCTGGAGGAAAAAATTCTCCTGAACTACTTTCAGCCCGAAAGGCTAAAGTCCGGCAAAGAAGATTACAAAAATTATGTGCTCGACGAGTTGGATTAGGATATGAGGCTTATAATTTTTAATCATTTCCGGCACAGGCCTGGCACCGATGTGCTCAGTGGGCGGGCCAGATTTTGAGCTGTTCGTCTTCCTCTTCTGCCATTTGCGTAATTCGCGCGGGCTCTTCCGGCATACCGGTTCGTGCAGATAAATATGCCGCTTCGATTACCGCCATGGCGCCCAGATTGTCTGCGCCGCTGCTGGTAAGTTTGTGTTCCTCCGGCGACAATATACTTAAAGCAAAATCATTCAAAAGTTTGGCCATGCATACGTGTTTGTTATGATTGTACTCATTTTCATCGATTTGCTGGCCGGTGCTGTCACAGATGGTCAGATTCGTGTGACTGACTGTTAAGGTTTTGTCTCTGCCGTGGACCTGTAGATATTCTTTGTCCGGCCCGATACCCGGCTGACGTGACGTGATAAGATTAGCCGAGAGAGCCGGGTTGAATTTCATTGTTACAACAGCCGTGTCCTCTGTCAGATAAACTCGCTGCTGTTTTTCCCCCGCCGTGTTGGTCATTAAACAATAAACCTGCTGCGGCAGAGCGAAATTTGAAACAATCAGGTCAACAAGGTGATAGCAGTTGCGGAGCAGCACGCCGCCTCCGGAGAGCTTCCAGTCGTTTTGCCAGGCCGGGTGTTTGCTTTCGCCCGTGTAAAAAACAGCATTTATCAAAAACGGCTGCTCAAGGGGATTTTCCTTGAGATATTTTGCGAAATCGACAAAGCTTTGTGCGAATCTGCTCGGGTTAGCGACAGCGAATTTCACATCTTCTTTTTTTGCCAGGCGTACGAGCTCCGCAGCCTCTTCGAAGTTCCTGGCCGGCGGCGCAAGTTTCAAAACATTAAATTTGTTTTTCATCGCCGCACGAACATACTCATCGCAGCTGTAAATCGGTGCTGCAACAAGTAGAGCATCGAACTGATTTTGTATTATGAGCTGGCGGTAGTCGTCGAAGCCTGCGCAGTTGTATTGGGCTGATATTTTCTCGGTCAGCGGCGTATCCTTATCCGCCACCGCATCAATATTGAAACAATCGATTTTCGAAGCTGCCTCGAGCAGCAGCCTGCCGCTCTCATCTAATCCCAGTACTGCGATCTTAAGTTTGTCCTTACTCATAGTCAAATCAGGCTGGCAATTTATACAAAATGATAAGGCTCTGTAAGAGATGTCGCCATCCCTGCAGTCGTGTTTCTACCCGATATCTTTATTATCATCCTCGGTTTTTGTCGCCATAGAGTAGCCGTTATCCTGGCGTTCGTGATTTACCTTTAGCTTTTGCTCGTAAAGCCGAACCACATCATCGGCATCAAGCCCCAGACATTGGGCGAGACTCATCCAGAAAAACAGCATATCTATAACCTCGACCCTGGCGTTCTGCAAATCGTGCAGCAGATACCGCCTGCCGCCTTTCGCTTCCTTGCACCAGTGCTTCCAGTAAGTGCAGTCCCGCAGCTCCTCAAGCTCATTGCTCATTGCTGCAATGTAATTGTTGAGCCATTCTCCTGCTTTCTGCGGGTCGAAGTTGGCCCGCATAGCCTTGGCGTCAAAACCGGTACGTTTATTCAATTCCGCCTGTTTTTCAAACAGCTCTCTTAGCATCTTAAGGCTCCTGTAGTTTTGGTTTCACAGAAATTATCTGGTACGGGGAATTGCTCGCAAAGCTGTTCGGTTTCCTTTCGTACCTTCTCGAAAACCGATTCATTTTCTATATTTTCGGCGACTTCGTTTATCCAGGAAGCGATTTGTTGTACCTGCTGCTCTTTGAAGCCTCTCGTGGTAATGGCCGGTGTCCCTATGCGAAGCCCGCTCGGATTAAACGGCGGTGCCGTGTCCTGCGGTACCGAATTGCAATTTGTATAAATTCCCGCCTTCGCCAGTGCCTGAGACAGTTTCTTGCCGGGAATGTTTTTGTTACGCAGGTCTATCAGAATCAAATGATTATCCGTACCGCCTGAGACGAGATTAAATCCATACTCGAGCAGCTTCTCGGCCATAGCTTTTGCGTTTTTGATTATCTGTTTTGCGTATTCGGCAAAGGCAGGCGTCGATGCCTCTTTTAGAGCGACCGCAATAGCACTTATCGAATGCATATGCGGGCCGCCCTGCAGGCCGGGAAAGACCGTTTTGTCCATCTTCTTTGCGTACTCTTCTTTGCAGAGCATCATCCCGCCTCTCGGGCCGCGTAATGTCTTGTGCGTTGTGCTTGTAACTATGTCGGCGTAAGGCACAGGGTTCATATGAACGCCGCCGGCAACGAGTCCTGCGATGTGCGCCATATCGGCAACCAGATATGCACCAATGTTTTTGGCGATTTCAGCGAATTTGTCGAACTCAATCTCGCGAGTATAAGCTGTCGCTCCGCAGATAATGATTTTTGGTTTGTGCTCTTTTGCCATCTCGGCAATCTGGTCATAATCGAATCTTCCAGTTTCAGGATGAACGCCGTACTGCACTGAATTGAAGAGCTTTCCGGTTATACTCACCTTCCAGCCGTGCGTTAAATGTCCGCCGTCGGGCAGGGCCAGGCCCATAATTGTATCGCCGGGCTCGGCCAGTGTAAGATACGCAGCCAGGTTTGCGGGCGAGCCTGAATGTGGCTGGACGTTGGCATGGTCTGCGCCAAACAGCTTTTTCGCGCGCTCCCTCGCCAAATCCTCAACTACATCGGTGTTCTCCTGACCCTCATAATAACGTTTGCCGGGATAGCCTTCGGAATATTTATTGGTAAACCAGCTTCCCGTCGCTTCTCTTATCGCTTTTGAGGTATAATTTTCCGAAGGAATCAGCCGAATAGAGTTTCTTTGCCGCTGCTCTTCGAGCTGGATGAGCCTGTAAATTTCGGGGTCGTTTTGTTCGAGAATTGAGACCATTCTGGTGCTCCTTAAAGATAGTTTCCCTGAAAATCTATTGCAAATCCTAAACGAAAAGAGCCTAATAATCAAGCCTGCAATCTTTATTTTGATGCAGGCGAATTTGTTTTTTCGAGTTTAAGCAGTTTCTTTTTTAGTTTTTTTCCGCCGGCAGCGGAGAAGTTGCCGCAGCTTCCATCTGAACGGACGACTCGATGACAGGGGATAATCAGCGGCAGGGGGTTTTGGGCGAGTGCGTTTCCAACCGCTCTTGCTGCTTTGGGGCAGTGTATTTTTTGTGCGAGTTTTGAGTAACTTATCGTTCGGCTGTAAGGGATATTTCTGCAGGCGGTAAGCACTGATATGGTAAATGGCTTTAAGCCATCCAGCAGTATGGGGATCGAGTTAAAATCAGTCCGGCGGCCTTGAAAATAGGCGGTTATTTTCTTCTGGAGAGGTTTGAGAAGATATTTTTGGTATTCGGCGTTTGGGTATTTTTTCAAAATTAGGGATTCGGCTTTTTTGGGATTCGGCAGGGGCAGAATGGTTCCAAGCAGTGTTTTTTCTTCTGCTGCCAGGCCGAAATAGCCCCATTTTGTGTTAAATATTGTGTATTTTACTGTTTTCTTCATTTCCAGCCGCCTTTATCCGCAGGACTCGTTCGAGAAAATCATTATGTAAGTATGCCAAATTTATTGACTTAATAAAGAATTTTTGTTAGAAACTGTGATTCTGTACGTAAATCGGAAATAAAATGAATAATAAAGGATTAAAGAATCATTACTTGAGTTTTTTTTATGTCTCTTGAAGAGTTGCGAAAGAAGATTGATGAGTTGGACGTTGAGCTTGTAAAGCTCTTGAATGAGCGAGCTCGGGTTGTTATCGAGGTTGGCAAGCTCAAGAATAAGACCGGCGGTCAGATTTATGCGCCCGACAGGGAACGGGAGGTTTTCGATAGGATTGCCGAGGCTAACCAGGGGCCTTTGTTTGATAAGACAATCAAGGCGATTTGGCGGGAATTGATGAGCGGTTCTCTTGCGCTTGAAAGGCCTTTGCGGATAGGCTACCTTGGCCCTCAGGGCAGTTTCAGCCATACTGCTGCATTGCTGAAGTTTGGTCAGAGTGTCGAGTGCGAGCCGCTGACGGATATTCTGAGCATTTTTGATGAGGTGAGCAAGGGCCATTGCGACCTCGGAGTTGTGCCGGTGGAGAATACGACCGGCGGCGGCGTTATAGAGACGCTGGATGCATTTGTGGAATCTGATGTGAAAGTATGTGCGGAGGTTTTGATGGCGATTCATCATAATCTGCTTGCGAATTGTTCGCTTGAGCAGATAGAGAAGATATATTCAAAGCCGGAGGTTTTTGCCCAGTGTCGTAAATGGCTAAGTTCGACTTTTAAAGAGGCCAAGACGATTGCAGTTGCTTCAACAGCGAAGGCGACTCAGATAGCAGCAGAGGAAAAGGGCGCTGCTGCTATTGGTTCCAAGGTTGCGGCTGAGTTGTATGGTTTGAGTGTGGTGTATGAAAATATCGAGGATACAGCTAATAACGTGACGCGTTTTCTGGTGATTAGTAAGGAAGACGCCAGGCCAACCGGTGATGACAAGACGGCTATACTCTTCAGTACTGCTCATAAGGCAGGTGCACTTGCTGATGTGCTTGATGTTATGAAGAGCTATGAGATAAATCTTACAAATATTGAGTCCAGGCCGAGCAAGAAGCGTCAGTGGGAGTATTATTTCTTTATGGATTTTATCGGCCACCGGTTGGATAAACAAGTTAAAGAGGCGCTTGAAGAGTCACGCAAGCATTGTCTTCAGCTTTCGATACTTGGCAGTTTCCCTCGTGCGGACCAGCTTCTTTAGTGTGGTTGTTTGCAGATTGAAGATTGTATTATTGTGACTCGGGGAGTGTATTTATGAGAAAACCTTTTGTGGCTGGCAACTGGAAAATGAACACGGATAGTCTTTCGAGCGTTAGTCTTGCCAAGGCTGTGGCCGATGGGGTAATGGAATTGGCAGGTGAGCATGTTGATGTGGCTGTGATACCGCCTTTTGTTTATATTCCGGCGGTTGTTGGAACACTCAGCACTACGCATATCGCGGTTGGTGCACAGGATGTATATTTTGAGCAGCAAGGAGCTTTTACCGGTGAGATAAGCTCGTCAATGCTCAAGGATATAGGCTGTGCATATGTATTGTGTGGTCACTCGGAGCGGAGGCATGTTATTAAGGAAGATGACGGGCTGGTAAACAGGAAAGTATTAGCTGCTATATCCGGAGGGCTTTTGCCGATACTTTGTGTTGGGGAGTTGATAGAGCAGCGCAAGGCCGGCGAGACGGAACAGGTGGTGAGCAATCAGCTTGGAAAAGGCCTTGAGGGATTGAGTGCGGAGAAGCTTTCGGCGGTTACGTTGGCATATGAACCCGTGTGGGCAATCGGGACAGGATTGACGGCGACACCGGAACAGGCACAGCAGGTGCAGTCAATGATGAGAAAGCTGCTTGGTGATATGTATGACGGTCAGCTTGCAGATGAGATTCGGATATTATACGGGGGGTCGGTGAAGCCGGATAATGCGAGTGCATTGATGAGTCAACCCGATGTAGATGGTTTATTAGTTGGGGGAGCGAGTTTGAAGTCGGAAGATTTTATTGCGATAGTTAAAGCGGCGTGTTAATTATAGTTTAGGGTAATTTATTAGGGGAACTTAAGATGGCGTTATGTTCGGTCTTGGCTGCAAGTTTAATTATGAAATTTGTAGCCGTTATCTGGTTTATCACTGCGGTGGTACTGGTTTTTGTTGTTCTGATTCAGAAGGGAAAAGGAGGCGGGCTGAGCGGAGTTTTTGGCGGGGGAATGGCAGGCAGCTTAC
>CAZMQF010000088.1:0-10628 GCA_964568365.1 uncultured Pirellulales bacterium
TGATAGGCCAGTTCACGGAGTACTATACATCGGATGAGTATTCGCCGACGCGAGGGATTGCTGAGCAGACAAAGATGGGGGCGGCGACGACGATAATTAACGGCTTTGCGACGGGGATGTACTCTGCGGCCCTGCCGGTAGTTACTATAGTGATTGCGATTATATGTGCGTTCGGTTTGGCAGGGGGATTCAGTAACGTTGGTATGGGGCTTTATGGAATCGGATTTGCCGCGGTGGGGATGCTTGCAACGCTGGGAATAACGCTTGCGACGGATGCGTACGGGCCGATAGCTGATAATGCGGGCGGTAATGCGGAGATGAGCGGGCTGGGGCCTGAGGTTCGAAAGAGGACCGATGCTCTGGATGCGCTGGGTAATACGACGGCGGCGACGGGTAAGGGATTTGCGATAGGGTCGGCGGCATTGACGGCGATGGCACTATTGGCGGCGCTCATCGAGTCGATTCGAGTCTGGATAGGCAGGCTGGCAGAAGAGAATGACGGGATTTATAGAGTAGGTGAGGTTGTGTTCTCAAAGGGTAAGGCGGTGGGAGGCGCTATCGACGTTACGACGGCCGAGATGGGACAGTTTGTGGCGGCGTATGATTTGAGCATAATGAATCCAAAGCTGCTGTGCGGATTGTTCATGGGGGCGATGATGGCGTTTATCTTCTGCGCGATGACGATGAAGGCGGTCGGTAAGACTGCAGGCGATATGGTCAACGAGGTGCGAAGACAGTTTCGTGAAATAGCAGGAATAATGGAGGGTACGGGCAAGCCTGACTACGCACGGTGTGTTGCGATATCGACAAAAGGCGCTCAAAGGCAGATGATTGTTCCATCGCTTTTGGCGATATCGGTGCCGGTTATAGTTGGGCTTATACTCGGCGTGGCAGGTGTGCTGGGACTGCTGGCCGGCGGGCTGACGTGCGGATTTGTGCTTGCGGTGACATTGAACAACGCGGGCGGTGCGTGGGATAACGCCAAGAAGTATATAGAGAAAGGCAATTTAGGCGGCAAGGGCAGCGATGCACATAAGGCGGCAGTTGTGGGTGATACGGTCGGCGACCCGTTCAAGGATACGTCCGGGCCGAGCCTGAATATACTTATAAAGCTGATGAGTATGGTGGCGGTTGTGTTCGCAGGAGTTATCGTGAAACTTTCACCTGTTATAGGAGGGTGGCTGCATATAGGCGACTGACGCTGTTTGTGAAGTTGACATTATTATTTTTAGGGTGTACTCTATCGGGGCGGCTGAGGACGGCTGTCCCGATTTTGTTGTGATATTGAGGGTTTGGATTGGCGAAGAGCCGAGGTACAAAAGCTAAAGAGTTGAGCATTGCTGCTGCGAGGATTGCGGCTGAGCGGCATTGCAGTGATATTTTAGTTCTTGATTTACGGGGCAAATCGCCGGCGACCGATTTTTTTGTAATCGCGACCGGTACGAGCGACAGGCAGATGCGGACCGTGGCCGATGAGATAAGCACAGAGGCAAAGGGCAGCGGCTTTTCTGTTTTCGGCAGGGCTGGCTATGAGCAGGCGAAGTGGATACTGCTGGACTTTGTCGATGTTGTGGTGCATATCTTTGATAGTGAGTTCCGCGATTACTACGATTTGGAGCTTCTCTGGGGCGATGCAAAAAAAATTAATTTTTAACCACTGATTTCACGGATTTTCACAGATTTTTGAACCACTAAAATGTACAAGAAGTTTTCACCATTAAAGGCGCTAAGGCACGAAAAAATGATTCACTCTTGAAATTTTTCTTGATTTTAAACTTATACAGTCTATAATAAAAGTTGTACATATCAGGCTTTTGGCCTGTACGAGAATAAGTGAGGAGTAGTGATGAGAAGAGAAGAAGTATCAAATCTGAATTTTCATTTAGCAAATCAAGTCTCCGGCCATTATTACTGAATTTTTTTGGGAGATAGTATAATGAAGAAAACAACTCTTGTGGTGATAATGGTTCTGTGTTGCACCATACAAAGTTATGGGATTATTATTAATCATAGTTTTGAATTCGAACATGATGATATAATGCCCAACGGTGTTTCCACTTCAGTTTACAGCTATTGGGGGATGCCCGATGCTTGGCCTTGGCGAAATTCCGGGTACACGAATGGACACGGTACCAGTTCAGATTGGAGCTCAGATGGAGATTGGGCCTTGTACGTTTTCGCATCAGACGGCGGAAATCATTATGTGGGAGATTATATTGAATTTTATCAGAGTGTGGACCTGACAGGAATGACTGAGCTGTTATTTGATGTTAGACTTCTTTTTGACGGAAAATACACTAATTCCTATCTGTCCATAGATTCGCAGAAGTTATGGATTCGCAATCAAAAAGGGGCTCTCTATGATGTAAGTGTGGATATCAGTAGCTTTTCGGGGATACGTGAAATAGAACTGGGTGTGGAGGTTTTCCAGCCCTTTGGAAGTGGAGCTGATGGTTTGACTTATTTTGATAATATAAGATTAATTCCTGAACCGTCAACAATTTTACTTTTCACCCTCGGCGCATTCTTTTTAAGAAGAAAAAAATAAAGAGTAATCCGCGCAAATACACAAAATCTGTGGTCATTTTTATTGACAAACCGGCCATTTATGGTATAAAAACCGATGTGTGTTAGCAAACACACGTAACGCGGAGGCCCGCACGTTGCAGAACAGCAGTTCAAGTCGAACATAGTTGTAAGTTCTTATTTATTAAGGATTTATCGATGACCACAAGAATCAACTATCAAGAATCCCGTATCGAGCATCTGGAATCGACGATTAAGCATCGAGAATCCAGCGTCGAGAATCGAGAATCAGTCCTCACCCCTATACATCTGTCGAGGGAACTCTACAAATCAGCCCTTTTTTTGCAAAACGAACCCAATTTTAAAAACACCTCAATTTATATAAGTACCTGTAATACAAGTTGTTATGGTAATTTTAGTAACTTTTTCCGCCAGAAAAACGAACCCAAACGAACCCAAAACGAACCCAATTTTAGCCCAAAATTGGCTTCGTTTTTCTTAAACAAACCCAATTTCAAACCCAATTCTGTTAAAATAGGTAATCTACAACGGACAATTCTATCTGAGACCGTTTATCCTTTTTGTTCTGAATTCTGTGTCCTGTGTTCTGTATTCTTCCTTCCGCCCATTTTTGTGGCGAATAATTGGCTTTGTTTTTCAACGAAAATTGCCGTAAAATGGCACGCAAAAATATTTTTATCTCTGTGTTCTCTGTGAACTCTGTGGCTAAAAATAATAATTTAACTCTGTGGCTAAGAAAATGAAGATGGTTTTGAATATACTTGAAGAGAGGGTAAGTGCCGTAATGGCTGAGGTTGCGGGGCAGGGGGCCTGTGCAGCGCTCGTCGGGCCTGCAACCGATGAAAGATTCGGCGATTATCAGGCTAACGGTGTGATGGCACTTGCAAAAAAATGTCAAATCAAGCCGCGAGAGCTTGCGGAGAAGATAGTAGAGAAACTCGACGTTGGTGATGTGTGTGAGAGGCCTGAAATTGCCGGGCCTGGATTTATAAATTTTCGGCTGAAAAAAGAGTTTCTTGAGAAAAGGCTTTTAGAGCTCAATTACGATTCAAGCAGATTAGGAATAGAAAAAACGGATAGAGCGCAGACGGTCGTGGTCGATTTTTCCTGCCCGAATATCGCCAAGCAAATGCACGTCGGCCACCTGCGCAGCACAATCATAGGCGATTGTATATGCCGGCTTCTTGAATTTGAGGGACATAAAGTTATCCGTCAAAATCATATCGGCGACTGGGGGACGCAGTTCGGAATGCTTTGTGCGCTTTTTTGGGAAAAACGCTCGACGCCGACAGTACTGGGGGACGTTGAGGCATTTTACAGGGAGGCGAGTGAGCGTTACAAAACAGATGCAGAATTTGCCGAGCGTGCCCGGGAAGCGACCGCGGGTTTGCATGGCGGTGATAAACGTTGGCGGAGGGTGTTGCGACTGATTGTCGAAGAGTCGAAAAAACACTTTGATGAAATCTACAAGGAATTAGTTATTGTTTGGCCTGTGGGCAGTATTCGTGGAGAGAGTTTTTATAAAGATATGCTTGGCGATGTAGTTGCAGAATTGAAGAAAAAGAAATTGGCCGTTGAATCTGAGGGAGCTGTTTGTGTGTTTCCGGAGGGGTTTAAGAATAAAGAAGGCGAGGCTCTGCCGTTTATAATTCAAAAGAGCGATGGTGCGTATCTTTATGCGACGACGGACCTGGCGGCACTTCGGTATCGGGTAAGAGAGCTTAAGGCTGACAGGATAATATATGTAACCGATTCGCGGCAGAAACTGCATTTCGAGATGCTTTTTGCGGTTGCGAAGGCGGCAGGATGGCTAAAAGAAGGCCAGGCATTTCATGTTACTTTCGGTTCGGTTCTGGGCGAGAACGGCAAGCCGTTAAAAACAAGAGAGGGAGAGAACGTGAAATTAAAGGAGCTATTGGATGAGGCGGTGAAAAGGGCGAGAGGGATAGTCGAGGCAAAGAATCCTGAGCTTGACGAACAAAAGAAGTCCGATATAGCGAGGGCGGTGGGGGTTGGTGCAGTCAAATACGCGGATTTTTTAAATAACCGGACGAGCGATTATGTTTTCAGCTTTGATAAGATGCTGGCGATGGAGGGCAATACTGCTCCCTATATGCAATATGCATACGCGAGGATAAAGTCGATTGAGCGAAAGGCGCAGTTAAGAGAAGTTGATGTTGAGACGGAGCTTTCGGGTATTGAGAGTTTGGATTTGAGCGAAGCTGCTGAGCTGGAGCTGGCCAAGCAGCTTGTTCGTTACGGGGAGGCGATAGAGGCTTCGTTGGCGGATTTTCGGCCTAACTATCTGACCGGCTATTTATATGAGCTTGCGCAGAAGTTCAGCGGCTTTTATAAAAGTTGTCCCGTGTTGGGGGCTGAGCCTGATAAAAGGCCTACGAGGCTTTTGCTTTGTGATTTGACGGCAAAGACGTTCAGGCATGGATTGAGTAAGCTTTTGGGGATTGAAGTGGTTGAGCAAATGTAGAAAGACAGGACACAGAATACAGGACACAGAATATGGAATGATGGAGAACAGGAAATGAAGATAGTAACGGAACAATTTGGAGTCCGCAGCAGAAGCAGGGAGCAGATGATTGATATAACAGGCGAGATTAATTCTCTGATTGGTCAATCGGGGATACGCGAGGGCGTGGTTTTGGTATATTGTCCGCATACTACGGCGGGTATTACGATAAACGAGAATGCGGACCCTGATGTTGTCAGCGATATACTTTTGACCCTGTCAAAGCTGGTCCCTTTGAATATGAGCGGCTACAGGCACAGCGAGGGCAATTCGGATGCTCACGTCAAGAGCTCTATTGTCGGCTGCAGCGAGCAGATTCTGGTAAAGGGCGGCTCACTTGAGCTTGGGACGTGGCAGGGAGTATATTTTTGTGAGTTCGACGGGCCTCGAAGCAGGCGTGTTTTTGTTCAGATTCGGGGGCAGTAGATTTTATCTATTTTACTTAATCGCTATAATTAGCAGATTTATGGCCTTTTTTAGTTTATATAACCGTTTTGCGCATTAAAAAAGGCGAGGTGGTGGAACCGGCTGGGGGGGAAACCGGTATACCACGCTGCCTCGCCGAGGATTATAAGCCCCATAGGGGCTTAGTTTTTAAAATCAAAGACTATAGATTTATTTGGAAAGTTGTCAAGGAAAAAACAAATACAAATCTCGTCAATCCGTACAAGTATTATTTCACCCGACTTATAACTTATTTAACCCCCTAATTTTAACATTTATTGCAAATGAAATCAATTCAAAAATTTTTTATTTTATCTGCGAAAGAACAACAGCAAAATAATGGCCTTTTACAGGCTATTTTCGGGCGTAAATCGAATTTGATAAGGATAAAATTAAAATTTTTTTGTATAACAGGAGAGATGGTAAAATAGTGCTGTTGGCAGCTAAAACGGGAGGTTATATCTGTATCGAATGTTTCGCAGGAGGGTAGAAATTTTGCTGGATTTTTTGAATTCAAAGGTTATTGTTACACAAGGATGTTTTGCAGGGAAGAGCGATGTGTTGAGGCGGATTTTGAGATTTGCTGTGGGGTGTGTTTTCGGCTGGTAAATAGAGAGCTAAATTGATATTTTAATGTATGTTATTGTGAGAGGCTTTTGATTTTAAGGCAGGATTGGAAACGGCCGGCTATGTCTAAAATTGCAGAAAGATTACGGCAAGTAAAGCAGAGCATTCATTCAGCTTGCGAACGTGCAGGCAGAGCCGGTTCGGAGATAAAGCTTGTAGTAGTGACGAAGTCAGCGAGCCTTGAGGCGGTTCAGGAGGTTATTCAGTTAGGCGAAGCCGAGCTTGGAGAGAACCGCGTTCAGCAGTTAAAGAAGGTTTCAGAGCAGGTAGGGGATTTTTTGAGAGCAGAGGCCGGGGGGGATAATAATCTGCCTGAGAAGGTGAACTGGCATATGATAGGGCACCTTCAGCGTAACAAGGTTCGCCAGGTTCTTCCGATAGCGTCATTGATACATTCGGTCGATACGCTTCGTCTGGCGGAGGAGATAAGCGTTACAGCGGCGAATCTTGATATTTGCCCCAGGATTCTTTTGCAGGTAAATACGTCAATGGAGCCTCAGAAGTACGGGGTACCGGTTGGTGCTGCGACGCACCTTGCAGAGCAGATAGAAACTCTTGGTAATGTGAAGCTTTGCGGCCTGATGACGATGGCACCTCTGACGCGGAATAAGGATGTTATTGGGGCCTGCTTTGTGCGGGCAAGAGAGCTGTTTATGGAGATGCGGGGTGAGGGGATAGTCGGTAAGGAGTTCCGTGAGCTAAGTATAGGGATGAGCAGTGATTATGAGATTGCGATAGAGGAGGGTGCGACGATATTGAGGATAGGCTCAGCTATTTTTGCGGGATAGCTTTAGGGGGCAAATCAGGCTTTAAGAAGTTTTTTTGACGAAAATCAATCCATCAATCTTCAATTAAAGAAAAGAAAAAAAATAAAGAGACAAAGTCGAGGCCTTAATAAACCGAAAATAGCTCTGGAGCGATTTAGCAGAATTGTTCTATTTGATGAGGTCCGATAAATAAAGAGGGGTAGAAGTTACTGCTTTTAGGGTAACGAGGTAATTGCGTGGGGAAAATTTTATGAACAGTGAAACACAATCGGCGGTTGAGATTCCAAAGAACTATTTGGATGCGGAGAGTTTCGCAAATATTATGACTGAGCAGCTTACTATGGCCGGCCAGGTTCAGCGGGATTTTTTGCCGCGATTTTTGCCGGATTCTGAGGGATTTCAGTGGGCGGTGACGTTTTTGCCTGCGGAGATTGTTTCCGGCGATATATACGATGTTTCGCGAGTAGATGAGAAACATATAGGTTTTTATATAGCGGACGTTGTAGGTCACGGGATGCCGGCGGCCCTTTTGACGATGTACCTGAAGCAGGCTATAATGATGCGTGAGACAATCGGTAACAGCTATCGCATATTCCAGCCTGAAGAGGTACTGGCAAAACTTAATTTGCGAATGACGGAACAAAAGCTTTCAGGCAATCAGTTTGCTACGTGTTGTTATTGTCTTTTGAATATAGAGACTCATGAGCTTACCTTTGCACGCGGTGGGCATCCATACCCGATACTCATCCGTTCGGGCTGTCAGCCGGAACAAATTCAGGTGCAGGGTTCGTTGGTTGGAGTGTTCGGGGACGCCAGATTTGTTCAGCAGACTGTAAAGCTGAGCAAAGGTGATAAGCTTTTGTTGTATTCCGACGGGGCGGAGAGATTCATTGGGCGTTTTAATGATAAGGGGAGCTTTGTTTTTTCAGATGAGTTTATCGGTTATAAAGATTTGAATATTAACGAGTTGAATGACAGATTAAGCTTCCACGCTCAGAATCGGCAGGTTAATCCAGATGACCTGGATGATATTACAATAGTTGGCCTTGAGATAATTTGAGCGATTTGAGATGAGGAGAGAGGAAAGGCCGGGTTAAAATAAACCCGGCCTTTTTTTTACAGGCTTTTATAATTTGTATTCATACTCATACTTATCCATATATTTTTTTTCCTCTTCCGGCACAGAGTTTTCATTACATTTGAGTATGAATCCTTCATTAGTTTTTTCATAGATGAAAGGTTTGCGGCTGAAGGGGTCATTTGGTGAATCTATGGGGAGGGAATCGGGTAACTTTTTGTTCTTTGCGTTTTCAATGAAGATATCGACAGCACAATTCAGGGCTTTTTCATTTGCCTTTGCTCTTAGATTCATAATGTATACTCTTGAGATTGCAGGGGCAACGAAGACTGTGGTAAAGAATGCGTCAGGGTTATTCTTTACGTCTTCGGACGGAAGATTTGCTATTTTTTTTAGTTGTTCGTAGCCCTTTGGATATGGCAACGAGAATGCCTGTATAATGAGGTTTATATGCTGCTTATAATATTCGAAGTTTCTGGCGAGCAGCTCATCGTTATTAATTATTTCACTGAGCTTTTGTTGAGTATTTTTATCATCAACAAGAGACTCGACAGGAATGTCTCTGACGGCTTGTTCTTTCCATTTTAAGGCTATAGTAAAGTCATTTGTAACAGCATCTTTTACCAGCGGCTGAGTTTTTTGTATTGACTGAAGCTGGTCTTTGAGCCGATTGAGTGTTGAGATGTCTATATCGCTGTTGAGGATATCCTGGACGGCGCCGTTTGCGAGTGCGTTTATGGCAATAGAGACGAGAAAAGATACGAGTGTGTCATTGCCGACTTGAATTGCCATTTTTTTTGCAGCGAAGCATTGCGAGAAAGCAGCTTTGTATTCACCCTGCTCGGCAAGCATTTTAGCGTCTGCGATGATGAGGTAGGCAATTTTTCTGAGGGAGCCTAAATAGGGCATTTCCATTTCGAAGCCTTCGTCGAAATTAAGTCCCCAGTCGCAATTTTGTATTTGTGAGGCATCGGTTACTGTCTCGATAATCTTTTGAGTCTGCTTTTTGTTTAAGAATTCGGTGAGTTTTTCATTTAAGGCGGTTTTTCCTTTTACATAGTCGGCGAGCATATCCCCCATAGTGTCATCGGGTTTGTAGAGCATAAAGGCTTTGTAATAGAGGACGGCTGCGTTATCCGGCGGGTATTCGTCTGCAAATGCTGATGCAGTTATAAGCAGAAGGGCGGCGGTGAAAAGGATTAACTTTTTTGTGTTTTTTGTTTTCTTCATAATTATCTCCTTGTGTTTCTGTTATTGTTCAGTTCTTTGAGGATTCCAGAGAGGGTAATTTTTGGTGTCTCTTTGGACATTGCTTGAGCAGCTTTTTCGCAATGTTCCTCCAGGCCGGGCAGACCATTTTTTTTGTAGGCAAGAGACATAGACAAAAATGAGGTCATATCGGCCGGTGACTTTGCGATGATTATATTTTTATCTGTCGGTGCCTGCTCATCCGGGCCCAGATGAACAATGAACAGGCCAACAGTGATAATAATAACGGCAGCTACCGCCAGTTTTGTAACGGGATTTTTCAGGATTAGCTTGCACAGCGGGATTGTCCTTTCGGCAGGTGCGGTTTCGGTGTCAGAGGTGATAAGCTGGTTGAGAATCCAGTTTTTTTTATCGTCGGGGATTTGTTTTTCGGGGCCGACGGCTTTAATCAGACGCTTTAGGTTATCTTCGAATATTTTTTCGTCCGCCATTTTGTTTTCCTTTATTCAATATAAATCAATCCGGTCAATAGATTTTGCCGATTTCAGCAGATGTTTTTTGAAAGCTTTTCTCGCACGGTAAAGTAATATTCGCAGGGCTGATTGGCTTAGGTGCTCGGCTTCGGCGATTTGTTTAATTGAGTTTTGCTCATAATAATATTGTCTTAAAACCTTCCGGTATCGTTGGGGTAGCAGTGCAAGAGTTTTTCGAACGAGGTCGGCGAGCTCAGCCTGCTCGATAATATCTGCGGGCAGGGGATGTGTATCTATTGCCGAGCACAATTGAAAGAGCCGGCCGTTGGCTGACTGTAACTGCGGCTCGTAAGAGAGCTGCCGGTTTTTTTCCTTCAGCAACTTTTTGGTGACGTTTCTCGACAGGGAAATCAGCCAGGAGAGCATATCGCCGCGAGCCGGCTGGTATTCTTTAATTTTCAAAAGAGCTGTAGTGAAGGTCTGCTGGACAATATCAGCGGCTAAGTCACTGTCTCTGCCTACCCTGTAATAAACTATGGTGTACAGCCTGTCTGCGAACTCGGTGAACCATTGTTTAACGGCATCTTTGTCCCTGATTTTTAGCAATCTTACGCTTATTGTCCGGCTCAATTCTTCATTCATCCATTAATATATGTAATTGAGTTTGGTTTTTGTTACGCATCAGAATAACATTTTTAACATTTTATCCTAAATTTACATCCAAGGTGTATTATAAAAGCTGCTAAAAGGATAAATACAGGTCGGGGCAGAGATGGGAAATTGTTTACAAAAAGGCACGCTGCAGGTATACTTACCGGTTCAGCAGGGCTGGACGCAGCTTGCTTAGTATAGCGGTTTGAGGATTTTTTGAAAGGGGACAGTAATGAGTCATAATGATAAGGATAATGACCTTGACAGGATAAGGGACATACTTGAGATTATGAAAGCGAACGACCTTG
>CAZMQF010000089.1:0-10622 GCA_964568365.1 uncultured Pirellulales bacterium
AGGTAGATTTCAAATTAAGTAAACTGGACGGAGTCAGTTATGGCGGAATCAAATGAAAATCCCAAAAAAGAGGAACGCACAGAAAATACAGGCGGGAAGGAACCGGATTCAAAGCCGGAAGTTAGCGGCGGCGAGGGTACAGCAGAAGTCAGTAAAGATGCACGGATGTTCGGCATGCTGTGTCATCTGCTCGGCATCCTGACCTGGATTGTCGGTCCGTTGATAGTCTGGCTGATAAAAAGAGAGGACGACAAATTTATCGACGACAACGGCAAAGAAGCCCTGAATTTTCAGATTACAGTTCTTATAGGCTATGCGATTGCGGGTATTACAATTCCCGCCGCCTGCATTGGAGTTTTTATTGGATCGGCTGTATGGATTTTCAACCTGATTTTCTGCATTATGGGCGCTGTAAAGGCCAATGACGGTCAAGTGTATCGGTACCCTATATCTATTCGGCTTATTAAGTAAATACAGCTGCGGATAGTTAGAGATTTTTGATTAACCGCGTGCATTTATGCGATTTACTGTCAGGCTGCTGATTAGTGTTTTCGTTATTGCGGTATGCCTGCAGATAGGTAAAAAACAGCCTACCCTGGCAGGTCTTATTGCGGTAATGCCCCTGACAGGTCTTCTCATTATGGTCTGGCTGTACCAGGATAAGCCGGGCGACTTCGAGACTATGATAAGATACGCAAAAGGTGCTGTATGGGGGATTTTGCCGAGTATTTTATTTTTTGCTACAGCACTTTTTTGTTTCTATAAGAGGATGCCTTTATGGGTGGTGCTGTTCGCGAGCTTTGCGGTATGGCTTGGAGGGGCTTTTGTCCACCAACTTCTGGTAAAATAACGACTTCACTACGTTACAATCCAAGACAAAAGGCTGCGATTCGCTAAATATCAGCTCTATTGCAAAATCAATGCCTCGCAGTTATTATAGAGCCGATGGCAGCTAAATCGAATAAAGACAGTAGCAGGCGGCCTCCCGAGACTGTTAATAAAAAGGCATACAGGGATTTTTACATCACCGAGCGGTTCGAGGCAGGGCTTTCGCTTGTTGGAAGCGAGGTAAAATCGCTGCGAGCAGGCACTGCGGATATTAAAGGCTCGTACGCGAGAATCGAAGAGAGCCAGTGCTGGCTGGTGGGAGCAACAATAGCACATTACGAGCAGGCGGGAGCTTTCAACCACGAGCCGAAACGAAAAAGAAAACTTCTTTTACACAAGGCACAAATACGTAAGATAAGAGAAAAAATCGAGCACCGAGGCTTTACTCTGGTGCCGCTGCGTATATATTTTAACGAGAAGTCTCTGGCAAAGATTGAGCTGGCACTTGCGAGAGGCAAAAGACAGTACGACAAACGCAGGTCAATCAGCGAACGAGAGCAGAAAAAGGATATCGACAGAAATATAAAAAAGTACAGGAAAAAGTAAAAAGAGGAGATTCATAATGGCTGAGCAGGAAAAAAAGAAAGAAGAAAAAAAGATAATCGTTGATGAGGACTGGAAGAATCAGGCCCAGAAGGAAAAAGAGATTCTGGCAGCTCAGGAAAAGGCAGAAAAAGAAAAGGAAACCGAACAAAAAGCACGTCGCGAGCCGCTGCCGCAGGGAAACTTTGCCGCGCTGGTGAGCATGCTTGTTACGCAGGCACTGTTTGCATTAGGAGCGGTAAGATTCGAAGGACAGAAAGAAAAAGAGCCGGACCTGGAGCTTGCAAGATATAATATCGGTATGCTCGAAACGCTGCAGGAAAAAACAAAAGGCAATCTGAGCGAGGAGGAAAAGAAGGTTCTCGAGACCACACTCAACGAGGTACGAATGGCTTATGTGAAGATTGCGAATTCTAAAAAGAGTTGATTATTGATTGACTGGCGGTAAAAAGAAGTGACAGGTATATTAGAGAAAATTATCGAAGACAAACGCACCGAAGTAGCGCAAAGAAAAGAGCGAAAAAGTATCGAGCAGCTCAAGACTGAGATTGTAAAACTGCCGAAATGCCGCAATTTCTACAAGGCAGCAACAAAGCCGAACAGGCGGGGTCTGAATGTAATAGCTGAGGTTAAAAAGGCTTCGCCATCGGCAGGTTTGATAAGAGAAGATTTTGATGCGGTCGATATAGCTAAAACTTATGAAAAATGCGGAGCAGATGCAATCAGTGTGCTTACTGATGAGAAGTATTTTCAGGGCCGGCTTGAGTATATACAGCAGATAAAAGAAGCGGTGAAGCTGCCGATACTGCGAAAGGATTTTATAATCGAGCCTTGGCAGGTATATGAGTCTCGTGCGGCTGGGGCCGATGCAATACTGCTGATAGCGGATGTATTAAAGGTTGGCGAGCTATCCGATTTGATGATACTCGCAGCTGAGCTTACACTGACTGTCCTTCTCGAAGTTCACGATGCTGATATGCTGCTAAAGGTGCGCAGTCTGATAGGATTTCCCAAAAAGGGTTACAGTGTAATCGGTATAAACAACAGAAATCTTTCAACGTTGGCGGTCGACCTGAATACT
This sequence comes from uncultured Pirellulales bacterium, assembly GCA_964568365.1. GTDB lineage: Bacteria > Planctomycetota > Phycisphaerae > Sedimentisphaerales > Anaerobacaceae > CAYLMG01. The sequence continues at coordinate 2,513 of CAZMQF010000089.1, forward strand.
ACGAGCAGGCTTGCAGCGTTGGTTGATAACACAAGTGAGCTGGTGGCTGAAAGTGGAATAAAGACAAAGGACGACGTTGAGAAACTTATCCGCCTCGGTGTAAGGGCGGTCCTTATTGGCCAAACGCTTTGTGAAAGCGAGGATATTGAATACAAATTCACTGAGATTTTCGGTTAAATTTCAAATTATCAAAGTGACATTTATAGAAGGATGGTTTGTAATTATGAGCATATTATCTTATTTAATTCTCGGTCTCGTCGCCGGTGTTCTCAGCGGCGCTCTCGGTATAGGCGGCGGTATAATTATTGTCCCATCACTTGTTCTTCTATTCGGCCTGTCACAGCATACAGCCCAGGGTACGACGCTTGCGCTTATGGTACCGCCTATAGGTCTGCTCGCTGCGTGGGCTTATTACAAGCAGGGTTTTGTCGATATAAAGATTGCAGCTTTTATTTGCATCGCATTTTTCTTCGGCGCGCTTTTGGGAGCAAAATTTGCAACAAGTATTCCAGAGGCACCTTTGACAAAAGTTTTTGGTGTTGCGCTTCTTCTGGTGTCACTGAAGATGATTTTTTTCAAATAAAAAATAATGCAGCATAAAATAAGGGGTGACTAATAAACCTGCGTAAAACGCAGTTCAAAGTATCTACACAAAGGCTTGTTTTTTTATTCTTCTTTCTGTGATTTCCGGATTTTAGCCCAGGTATCTTTCAATGTAACGGTGCGGTTGAAAACTAATTTATCTTCAGCACTTTTCTTATCGACACAGAAATAGCCAAGCCTTTCGAACTGCAAGCGGTCGAGCGGTTTTGCCTGCTTTACGCTCGGCTCAATGAAACAATCTTCCAAAACCTTCAATGACTGAGGATTAATATTGGCTGTAAAGTCCTGTCCCTCTTCAGTATCATCGGGATTTTGCTTCATAAACAGATTGTCATAAAGTCTGACCTGCACCTTTAGAGCATCCTTTGCCGATACCCAGTGCAGTGTCGCCTTTACCTTTCGGCCGTCCGGTGCGTCACCGCCTCGAGTTTTCGGGTCATAAGTGCAGTGCAGTTCGATTATCTTGCCATTATTATCTTTTACAACATCAGTACACTTAATAAAGTAGACATATCGCAGTCTAATTTCCCGACCCGGCGCCAGGCGATAGAATTTTTTCGGAGGGCTTTCCATAAAATCGTCACGCTCAATGTAAAGGACCTTTGAGAACGGTACTTTGCGTGTTCCCGCAGAGGTATCTTCCGGATTATTTACCGCCTCCATTTCTTCTGTCAAATCATCCGGATAATTATCAACCACGACCTTCAATGGATTCAAAACAGCCATCACACGCGGGCTGGTTTTGTTCAGGTCCTCACGCTGGCAGTGCTCGAGCAGCGCGATATCAACGGTGCTGTTGAACTTATTCACACCTATTGTCTTACAGAAATTTCTGATTGCAGCCGGCGAGTAGCCTCGCCTTCGCATACCGGAAATCGTCGGCATTCTCGGGTCGTCCCAGCCCGTAACAAATCCATCCTGGACCAGCCGCAGCAGCCTGCGTTTGCTCATCACGGTATAGGTGAGATTCAGCCTTGCAAATTCTATCTGCTGCGGATGATAAGTGCCGAGCTCGTTGAGAAACCAGTCATAGAGCGGCCTGTGATTCTCAAATTCGAGCGTGCAAATCGAATGGGTGATTTTTTCGATAGAATCCTCCAGGCCGTGCGCCCAATCGTACATCGGGTATATGCACCATTTGTCGCCTGTGCGATGGTGACTTGCGTGCAGGATTCGGTACATAACAGGGTCGCGCATATTCAGGTTGGGATGCAACATATCTATCTTAGCACGCAAAGTTCTACTGCCGTCGGGAAATTCACCGTTTTTCATTCTTGTAAAAAGGTCGAGATTTTCCTCGATGCTGCGGTCACGATATGGACTATCTTTTCCGGGCTCGGTTAAGGTCCCTCTGTATTCTCTGACCTCGTCGGCAGTCTGGTCGCAGACATAGGCTTTGCCTTTTTTGATAAGCTCGACTGCGTAGTCGTACATCTGCTGAAAATAGTCGGATGCAAAATACAGCCTGTCTTGCCAGTCCCAGCCGAGCCAGCGGACATCGGCGATTATTGAATTGACGTATTCTTCTTCTTCTTTCTCCGGATTGGTGTCATCGAACCGCAGATTGCATGCACCACCGAATTCAGCGGCGATACCGAAATTAAGGCAGATACTTTTGGCATGGCCGATATGCAAATAGCCGTTAGGTTCCGGCGGAAAACGCGTAGCAACCCTGCCGTCCCATTTATTCGTCTTCAAATCATCAGCAACTATCTGCCTGACAAAATCCAGCCTGGCTTCAGTGTTATCCTCGGTCATATTCTTTTATCATTCTTTACTTATTATTTGAGAAATTTTTTCACAACAGAGAATTATGTCCTGTAAAAACATTTTTTCATTTCTTGACATCGACAAGCTCCTTTTCGATTTGTTCTTTGATTTGCGGCCGAAGAGCTTTTCTTGTTACGAGATCCACCCCGGTATGCAGGATGTCCTGCAGGTAGAATTTCAGGTCCATATAATTATCAAAAGTTGCTTTGCCGATGAACTCGACAAGTATATCGATGTCACTTTTTTCAGTTGCACGATCGCGAGCAACCGAGCCGAAAATCGACAGCCTGCTGACAGCAAAATTCTTCTGCAGATAATCAAAGTTACCTGAAAGCAGTTTTAAGGCATTGTGCTTTTTCATTTTTTTATCCTTTAATATTGAATATCACGCTGTTATTATAATTTGCGTTTAAGAAAGCGTCAATATAACGTTTTATGATGGTAACTGCGGTCTTAAAAAGGTGGTTAATAAATGAGAAAGGTTGTTATTTTATCAGGCCTGCTGATACTTAGCAGCTGCACACAAAACCTAACCGGCAAAAATGAATTGCCTTACTGGCAGGAGCAGTTGAACGAGGGTACAGTAAGTTTTCGGGGTCTATGCGCCGTCAGTGAAAATGTTGTCTGGGCGAGTAGCAACAGCGGGACCTTCGCAAGAACAACCGACGGCGGACAGAACTGGCAGGTCGGAAAAATTGCAGGAGCTGAAAATATCGACTTTCGTGATATAGAGGCCTTCAATGACAAAATCGCTATCGTTTTCGGCATCGCCTCGCCCGCGAAATTCTACAAGACAACCGACGGCGGAAAAAACTGGAAGCTCGTTTACTATAACGACCATAATGATATCTTCTTCAACTCGGCTCATTTTAGAAACCAAAAAGAGGCTATAGCCCTCAGCGACCCGATTGACGGCAGATTTTTCATCGTGGAAACTTTCGACAGCGGTGATACGTGGAAGAACACAGCCAGGCAAAGCTTCCCTAAAGCCTTTGAAGGTGAGGGAATTTTCTCCGCAAGCGGCTCAAATATCGCAATGCCGGACGAGAATAAGATTATGTTTGTTACCGGCTGCACCGCCGCCAGGGTTTTTATCTCTTCTGATAACGGTGCGAGCTGGAGCTATGTTGATTCGCCTCTCGAAAGTGGAGCAGGGACCAATGGTATTTTTTCAATCGCTATGAAAAATGACAAAGAAGGTATTATTGTCGGCGGCAATTACGAAAAAGAGGAACAGGCGAAAACAAACGCGGCATTAACGACCGACGGCGGCAAAACCTGGAAGCTCGTAGAGACACAAAAACCTTCCGGATTCAGAGAATGTGTTAAATATCTGCCCGGCTCCGATATTGTTATCACGGTCGGGCCTAATGGAAGTGATATTTCTTATAACGGAGGAAAAAGCTTTCAGAGATTTGCTTCATATATGGGGCTGCACACACTTTCGGTATCGCCCGACGGCAGGAGCTGCTGGGCAGCCGGCCGTGAGGGCCGGATAGTAAGACTCCACTAGATAGATGAACAGGGAATAATACTTGAATCCAGGAAAAAAATGCAGAATCAAAAATCTATTAAGGGCATGCCAGCCAGTTTGCAGCGAATACAGCAAGGTCAAGTTCGTCAATAACATTATCATTCGGGTCTGAGAGGTCGTAAGCCTGATTCCAATTAGCGTCGCCGGAGACGCTTCTCCAGGCCGTGGCAAACATAGCGAAGTCCTTACTATTTACATTGTCATCGTTGCTGAAATCGACAGCTGGGTCGAATTTTGAAGATGAAACGTATTGAGGCATATTCACCCCTATCCAAGGGATGCTACTATCGCTGTGCCTCACCGGGCCACCGTCGATTGTAATGGTGGCTTTTTGGTTCGGCAGTTGCAGGTTGTTATCGACCCAGTTTTCAGAGCCGAAATCGGCATCCATACAACCGGAGACCTCAACGCCCGGCTCAATTAGTGCCCAGTCGATACTGTCGTTCAAATCCACATGGACGGTAACTGTGAAGGTAAGGGGCTCACCAGGTACGTAACTGTCCCAGAATCCCCACTCATATTCCTGGCAGATTGGCGTGTCTTCATGGTCGAAATAATCAGGACTTCCGCCCGTCATAGAGTGCGAGACAGAGCTCAGGTTACCGAAGAAGTTGCCATCGTGCCAGGCCTGTTCGCTCTGAGCGGCATAGATAAAGATTTCGACGTCAAAAGCCGGTAATACCTTCTTCAGGGACTACAGTAACGGTGGTAGTCAGGTCGCCTTGGCCGGTTATGGCATTGTCGTTAAAGTCCCGTGTGATTGTGTAAGGAAAGTAAATAGATTCTGAGTAGGTATTCTGGTCGTCATCAACCTCAAACTCACCACCGGGAGTAATGGTTATGTCGGTCCATACGTAATTATAATCTGCCACAATGTCAGGCTCAGGGTTTAGGTTAAAGAGTTCATAAGGAGCCTGGAATGTGAGGCTATCGATTCGCCAATCAGGGTCTTCCATCTCGCCGGCATTGTCTAATTCGAGCCACCAGGATGGGGCAACTTCTTGGTTCGACGCATCAAAATGCGTGCTGCGCAGAGGAGCTTGGTAAAAGTAGTCTAAATCAAAGTCTGCATAGAAGTCGCCCTCGACTTCCCACTCCCACCACCTGTCAATCTGGTTGGGGTCAATGGGGAAGGGCATGCCCAGGCCCGCTGCCGTCGCGATTACGCCCTGGTTTGTGCTCAGCTCTATGTGTTGACTGCCGTTCGGTGTCGAAACGTCCGCCTGCCCTTCGAGCACGATTGTTAGCGACTCATTCGCAGTAGTCTCAACAACTAACTCGGTTCCTCTGACGCCCGCGACCGCCTGGGGCATCATTACCTCCAATGGACCAGGATGATTCCATACTCTTGCCCGTATTTTGCCATCGAACAGTTCAAGCTTAGTTTTCGATACCGACCCATCTACTTGCATTTTAGAATTTGGTGCCATGTTGATTTCGGACCCGCTTGGGTGTCTGATGTTAACATAACCGTCACCGCTCGTCTCAATAGCACTTAACCGTCCAAAGCGGTCAAACATCTTGGCCTTGAAGGCATCGAGAGTCACGTTTCCGCGAACAGCGGTAACCATACCCATGTCGAGTGTGGCAATCGACGACCCACCACTCACTATCGTAAAACCATCGTCCGATATCGCAGGTGCCGCACAGAGGACCTGGCAGCCGCCCAGGTCCATAAGATAGTCGTAGACCAGCACGTCCTGCAGGTTGCGCACGCCGTGGTTGGCGTCTCAGATGAATGCTTGCGGGTCGTCAAAATTTGGGTAAGTTCTGTAGTAGTATCCTACCACGACCGAGCCGTCTGCTGACACATCGTAAGGCTCGCATTGGCCCAGGCTGGTCATCGTGCCATTCTCCCATCGGAACCCCCCGCCTGAGCCAAATCCCACCACGACCGAGCCGTCGGCTGAGACGCCGTTAGCAGCTTGGTTACAACAACCACCGCCGACCCTGATGATCGTGCCATCCTCCCAGCGGAACCCCCCGCCTGAGCCAAATCCCACCACGACCGAGCCGTCGGCCGAGACGCGACGTGCGTAGTTGTTGTAGGGGTACGGCCACGGGCTGCCCAAAAACGCTACCGTCCCAGCGGCACGCGTCGCTCAGGTCCGAGTGCAAGCTGTCGCTTCCCACCACGTTTCCCACCACCACTGACCCGTCAGCCGACACGCCACGAGCGCTGCAGTCCGCTGTGTTATAGTCTGGTATCACGGGGGCGGGCAGCGCGCTCATCGTGCCATTGGCCCATCGGAATGCCCAGCAGTACCGTGAGGAAATATACTCCGGATAAGGTCCACTGAGCCCTACGACAACCGAGCCATCGGCCGAGACACCAAAGGCCATGCTATTCGGAGGGTAGCCCGGCAGACAGCCCAGGCCGGTCATCGTCCCATTTTTCCAGCGGAATGCCTGCAACTCCAGCGAGCCTGGGGCGGACGGCCTCGAGCAGTATCCGACCACGGTCGAGCCGTCGGCCGAGATGCCATAGGCGTTGGTACCGGAGTAGCCCGGCAGGACACCCAGAGGCTGGAAACCGCCGGTTGCGGTCGCAGGTATAACCTTGACCTTGAACGAATGTAAGTCACTCCCTGTAGCGATAATTTGGCCAGTCGTACAATTGACTGCCTGGTGGTAGACCCCCACAAGGTGCTCCCCAAATCCACAATCTCGGGTTAGTGTGAGAATATCCGGACCTATTTCAACTGACTCAAATTTCGTTGTATTTGCTGGATAACGGCATATCTGATCCCCCTCTAGCGTTCCTTGGGAAGCTGTTATCCTATAAGTATGAAGAACGCTCACGTTTACATCCGTAGTGACGGTATATGAAATCTCAGTTCTACCTGTTGCAGTGATGGTGCGATAATCACCTGGATTCTGAACATAGAATATTCCTCCATCGGGAGGAAATAACACCTCCGCAGAGCCTTGCACGTTTTCAAATATTGCATCAGCGCGACAAAGACAAGCAAATCCTACAAAACAGAATCCAAACACCAGCAGAGTTGTTTTAGAACCACAAGACAATTTCATTTTTCGTTGCCTCGTATAAATACACAACCTACTTGAAGAATACTTTTCCAAGATATTTTGTCGTGATGTCATAGCTCCACGTGTATAGAATACCATATCTGCTTAGCCAAGTCAAGGCTTTTCATTAAAACCCATCTTTCCAACCCAAATGCAAAGGTTTATTAACTTTCGTGATTTCGCATTTTGGCAATACTGTGTAGGAAATGAGGCAAAATGAGGTTTTTTCCTTTGTAGGAAATTCGTGCAAATCTGTTTTGGGGCATCTGGGTTCTTGACAATATTTGCGATATATCTTAACCTAAGGGCTTTTGAGGAAAAGCAAGATAATTAGAGGTTTATTTATGGTAGTAACCCGTTTTGCACCATCGCCGACTGGTTACTTGCACATCGGAGGAGCAAGAACCGCGCTCTTTAACTGGCTGTGGGCAAGAAAAAACAAAGGCAAATTCATCCTTCGGATAGAAGATACGGATACTAAACGCAATACCCCTACGGCGACACAGCAGGTGATAGACGATTTGCGCTGGCTTGGCATTGATTGGGATGAAGGGCCCGAAGTCGGCGGGCCGAACGGACCTTATTTTCAATCACAAAGAAAAGATATCTACCAAAACTATATCAATAAATTAATCGAGCAGGTAAAGGCCTATTATTGCTTCGATACACCGGAGCAGCTTGAGGCAATAAGGCAAAAGGCCATCGCAGAAAAGAAAAATATTGTTTACCCCCGGCCGGCAAAATTCCCGGATGAAAGCAACGTCAAAAAGGCAAGGGCCGCTGGCAAGCCCGTCACCGTCCGATTTGTAATGACCGATGAGCAGATTGTCGTCAAAGATTTAATCAGAGGTGAAGTGACATTCAACGGCACTGAGCTCGGTGACTTTATTATCTTAAAAAGCGACGGCTTCCCGACTTACAATTTCGCGGTTGTTGTAGACGATGCCCTGATGGGTGTGACGTGCGTTATTCGCGGCCAGGAGCATCTGATGAACACTCCAGGCCAGCAGCAGTTATGGAAGGCTCTGGGCTTTGGCGAATTGCCGCAGTATGTCCATATGTCAGTGACAATAAGCGAATCCGGCGGCAAACTATCAAAAAGAGAAAGACCAAAAGCACTGCGAGATGCAATTACTCATATGCCCGAAGCGAATGTTGAAAAGTTGGCTGAAA
>CAZMQF010000090.1:0-10331 GCA_964568365.1 uncultured Pirellulales bacterium
GGGTATTTGTTTGGCACAATCAGTGCACATTTTCAGACGCGAAAAGAGTTTGTACGGAAATTGAGGTACAGGGATGTCTGAAGCAGGCAGAATAGTCGAGGTTCTGGAGGCTGGTCTCAGGGCAGAGAGCCTTCGTCAGAAGGCTATCGCCAATAATGTTGCGAATGTCGAGACGGCCGGCTACAGGGAAATCGATGTTCGATTCGAAGAGCTGCTTGAGAAGGCTCTGAAATCGGGCAAGAAGATAGACCTCGATGAGCTGAAAGAGCAATTCTACGAGCCGAGGGAGAATGCGGTTAAGTCGGACGGCAATGACGTGCATCTCGAGGTTGAAATCGGAAAGATGATAAGGAACAGTTTGAGATATACGGCTTTTGTAAGACTTCTTAACAAGAAATATGAGCAGATGGAGCGGGCAATAGAGACAAAATAGGTTTTTTTAAGACGGCAATAAAGGGGAATTATTGAGATGAAAATCGACAGCGGATTCAGCCCTGTTGATATAGCGGTTTCCGGGATGCGGGCGCAGGGCAAGAATATGGAGGTGATTTCGTCAAATGTTGCCAACGTTCGGACGACCGATGACGGCAAAGGCGGGCCCTATCGAAGAATCGAGGCTATCCTGAGAGCGGATGAGAAGAACGGGGGAGTGGCGGTTGACAGAATCGTAAGAGATATGAGCGAGTTCGAGAGTATTCTTGACCCGGGACACCCGGATGCGGATGAGAGAGGCTATGTTCTGATGCCGAACGTAAAGCTTCCGATAGAGATGATGAATCTGACGATTGCGGCGAGGGCATATCAGGCGAATGCGGCGGTTCTGAAAAGATATCAAAAGATGCTTGAGACGACACTCGAGCTGCTTCGCTGAGGAGCGGTTCGAAAGAGTAGAAACGGATTGACAGGTAAGGGGAAGAGTAAATGATTAATTTGAATCCTAACGTTTCGTCAGTGACAGGCGGGAGCAACATTCAGGTGCCGAAGGTCGGCGTGGGGCAGGCTGAAAAGGGTGGATTTTCAGAGACGGTCAAGGCTGTCGGCAAGTATGTTTCGGAAGTTGACCAGGCACAGCATTCGTCTGATATGTCCATCAATGATTTGCTGACGGGGAAAAATGAGGATATTGTTTCGGTGGTGTCGGAGTTCGCGAAGGCTGATATGAGCTTTAAGCTTCTTGTGGGTGTGAGGAATAAGCTGATCGAGGCGTATAAGCAGACGATGAATATGCCGCTTTGATGTGCGGCGGGTATTCGGTGTTAGAGATGGTGACAAATAGAGCTGTTAGCTGATTGATTTGGAAGTTATCGATGGGTTTTTTTCAGAAGATACGAGCGGTATGGCAGAAAATCAGCGTTGTTCAGCGGGCGCTACTTGTGGCGGTGGTTCTGAGTTTTGTGGCGGCTGGTTGGCTTCTCGTTCACTGGGCAGGCAGGCCTGATATGAGGATGCTCTATCAGGACCTTTCGCCTGAGGAAGCGTCGCTGATTACTGAAAAGATTGGTGAGAGACAGATTGCGTATGAATTGCGCGGCGGGGGTACGAGTATTTATGTGCCGAGGGAAAGTGTTTATCAGCTTCGTCTTGATATGGCCAGGGAGGGGCTTCCATCGGGTGCACAGGGCGGATATAAGATACTCGATGACGAGAAGATAGGTATAAGTCCGTTTGTGCAGAATGTAAATCTTCAGCGTGCGCTGCAGGATGAGCTGGCGAAAAGTATCCAGATGATGGACGGTGTGTCGCACTGCAGGGTGCATATAGTTACGGGCAAGCAGTCGATTTTTGCGTCGGAGGAGTCGGGGACAAGTGCGTCGATTGTTCTTCGCTTGAGGCCTGGCTTTCGGGTGAGCGCTTTGAATATAGCGGCGATAACACATCTGGTTGCGGGCAGCGTTGAGGGACTTCGGCCTGAAAGTGTCACGGTGGTTGACAGTAAGGGACGTCTTCTTTCGAGCGAGAGCGATGAGCCGGTGGCGGCTGGTGCGGGGACGGTTCAGGATTATAAGGAGAGGGTGGAGAGTAATCTGTCAGATAAGGTTGAAAAGATGCTGACGGCGGTACTGGGGCAGGGAAGAGCGATTGTGAGAGTGAGCGCTGTTATTGATATGACGAGCATCAACCTTGTTACGGAGAAGTACGACCCGAGCGGGAAAGTTCCTTCAAAGGAAGAGATAACAAGTAACCAGGAGACGCAGAGCAGCAGCGTTGCGGGAGAGGGCGAAGGCGGACAGGTTTTGCCGGGGGGTGTGAAGAAGGATGAGATAATTATCACTGAATATATGGTTGGCAAGAGCGTTGAGCAGAGGATGGAGCTGCCGGGACAGGTGAAGAGTCTGTCGGTAGCCGCCTTTGTGGACCTTCGGGGTGCAGATGCGAATTCTGCGGCAGGTGAGAGCGAAGCGAAAATAATGGCAGTGGCAGATGTTGAGAAGATAATAAGAAATGCGCTCGGCCTTACGGAATCGGATTCGGTTGAGGTGGTTGAGGTTGAAATTCAGACTGCGGGACAGGAGCTAATGGCAGATGAAGAGGTCGGCGGGGGTCTTAATATTATTGCGATAGCGAGACATTTGTCACTTGGGATAATGGCGATTTGCGCACTTTTTGCGCTGAAGATATTCAGCGGAGCCAAAAAGAAGGCTGGGGCTTCAGAGCAGCAGGTGCTTCAGGCCGGCGGAACGACGGCGGCGGGTTTATTGCCGGGGGCGGGCGAGGGGGCTGAGCCGGTAGTAATTCGGCGTCAGATAGCAAACGCGCTGCGAAACAATCCCGAGCAGGTTAAACAGCTATTTACGAGCTGGATACGGGAAGGAGGGTAGTCAGGTGGTATTGACGGGTAAACAAAAGGCAGCGATGCTCCTGATGAACCTGGATGTTTCGACGGCATCGGAGCTTTTGAGGGGAGTGGGGGCTGATGTGGTCGAGGAGCTGGCGGTAGAGGCGGCGTATCTGGATGCGTCTGGCTATCGTAACAGCAAGGAAAATCTGGAGTTTGCGCAGCAGTTTTACAGCTCGCTTCAGAGCAAGAGTGAATTTGAGGTGAAGGACTTTTTGAAGCAGATGCTGAAAAGTACGGTCGGAGAACAAAAGGCGGAACAGATACAAACACAGATAGGACGGCTGTTGCAGAAACGTGACCCGTTCATGTCCGTACGGTCGGCGGATTCGAAGGTGCTTTCATCGATACTGGAAAAGGAGCATCCGCAGGCAATAGCGGTAGTTCTTTCGGAGATGCCTACAAGGAAGAGCTCTGAGATTCTCAGTTTACTTCATGAGAGCGTTCGTGTGAGCTGTGTCAGGAGGATGGTGAGCAGTGAAGGCGTGACAGTTGAGGCGAAGGTGCGGATAGCAGAGATGGTATGCAGGCGTCTGGAGCTTCTCAGCGTGGAGCGTCAGGCTGGCGAGGGTGCGGTTGAGCCGACTGATTCGCTGAGGAAAGTGGCGGTTATTTTGCGAAACCTCGGTAAAGAGCTCAGGGACGGGATGCTGGGTGCGATAAAGGAAAAGGACAGCGAGGCAGGGAAGATGGTTACGGATTTGATGATAGTCTGGGAGGATATACCCGAGATTGCGGACAGGTCACTTCAGGAGACTTTACGAGGAATAGAGGCGAGGGTTCTGGCGTTGGCTCTGGTTAAGGCGGAAGGGTCGATAGCGGCAAAGATTAAGTCTAATATTTCCGAGAGAGCAGCGGCAGCGATTGAGGAGGAGAGCTCGCTTATGTCGGCGCCGAAGAAAGAAGAGATTGAAAAGTCAAGGGAGGAGGTTCTGGGGAAACTGCGTGAGATGAATGAGAAAGGTGAGCTTACATTTTTAGAAGAATAAAAAGATGCAGAGTTTTGTAGAGATAACAATCGACCGGCCAATACAGGATGTTGAGATTTGCGATGAGATTGAGGGGGCTGCAGGTGGTGAGGGGCGCGATAGTTTGGAAAAGAATAAAGCGGAGCTGTCAAGGATTTGCGGGATTTTGAATGGTCTCGTGGAGAAGGTAAACCGGTTTTATGAAAAATTGTTTATCGAACACAGGGAAGCGATAGCCCGGCTGTCAGTAGAAATTGCCAGGAAGATACTGGCAAGGCGAGTTGAGGAGGGTGATTATAAGATAGAGACGGTTGTGAAAGAGGCGATTAACGGGGCACCGAGCCGCAAAGAGCTGGTAGTGCATTTGAATCCGAAAGACTATGGTGAGCTTGAGAAGCTGCAAAGCGAGGGAAGCGTGAATTTTGAAGGTATTAAATTTGTTTCGGAGGCGGCAATTGGCGCTGCGGAGTGTGTTGTTGAGAGTTCGAAGGGGACAATTAAATCTTTAATCGACGAGCAACTTGAGCGGATAGGCGCGGCACTTGAAAACGCGGGGTAAGAGAGTATGTCAGAGACGGGCGGCTGTACAATAAATTTTGATAAGTTTCATTTGGTGCTTGAAGGAGTGAATTTGCACGATTGCCAGGGCTCGGTGGTGCGGGTGTCGGGTCTTAAGGTGGAGTCAGAAGGTCCTGTGGTAGGTCTGGGCGAGATGTGCGGGATACATATTCGTGACGGCAGGCGGGTTCTTGCGGAAGTGGTGGGATTTCATAATGAGAATCTTATACTTTTGCCCTTAGAGTATATAGAAGGTATATCTCCCGGAGACGCGGTGACGGCGAGGACTACGCCTCGATATATTCATCTCAGCGGAAATGTTTTAGGCAGGGTTTTGAACGGGCTTGGCGAGCCGATTGACGGCAAGGGTGCTTTAGAAGGCGGGGACAAAAGGGCACTGGATTCGGCGAGTCCGCCGCCCTTGAGCAGAGAAAAGATTACCGAGCCTTTGGCACTTGGTATTCGGTCTATAGACGGTTTGTTGACGTGCGGCAAGGGGCAGCGAGTGGGGATTTTTTCGGGCAGCGGGGTCGGCAAAAGCGTGCTGCTGGGTGACATAGCCAATTCGAGCGAGGCGGATGTGAATGTAGTGGCGTTGATAGGTGAGCGCGGACGAGAGGTGCGGGAGTTTCTGGAGGAGGACCTTGGTGCGGAGGGTCTGTCGCGCAGTGTTGTTGTTCTGGCGACATCGGATTCGCCGCCTATACAGAGGGTGAAGGCGGCTTTTGTAGCGGTTACAGTTGCGGAGTATTTCAGGGACAAGGGTAACAATGTGTTGTTTATGATGGATTCTCTGACACGTTTTGCGCAGGCACAGCGGGAGATTGGCCTTGCGGCTGGCGAGCCGCCTGCGTCAAAGGGTTATTGTCCGAGTGTTTTTTCGATGCTGCCTCGTATGATAGAGCGGCTTGGCTGTTCTGAGAACGGCAGCATTACGGGGATGCTGACGGTACTTGTCGAGAACGATGATTTGACCGACCCTGTGGCGGACAGCGCGCGCAGCCTCCTTGACGGCCACATAGTTTTGTCGAGAAAGCTGGCAGACCACGGCCATTACCCTGCGGTTGATATACTCGGCAGTGTGAGCAGATTGATGCCTGTAGTGACAAGCGCCGAGCATAAGCGGGCGGCTCAGAAGCTCAAGGAGATATACGCGGTTTATACGGATGCGGAGGATTTATTAAATATCGGCGCGTTTTCGCCGGGCAGCAACCGGAGGATAGACGGAGCGATTTCACTGATAGAGAGGATTAATGAGTTTCTGATTCAGCCGATTCGAGAAAGAACCGGTTTCGATGATACAAGGAATCGGCTGATAGGTATTACACGGGCGTGGGATGAAATGCTTGGCGAAGGCGGCGGGAGAAAGATTGATAAATGAAAAGATTTGTATGGCGGCTTCAGCGGGTTCTCGACATAAAGGCCAAGGAAGAGCAGATAAAGAGATCGCAGCTTCTTGCGATTACCGAAAGGCTGATAAAGGCTCGCAGGCAGCTTTTGGGAGAGAAGCAAAAACTTTTGAAGGTGCTTACGGAAATAGGAGGCAAGGAGGGTGGAAGGCGTTTGAGTGAACAGGAGTTTTGTTTGAAATGTTCGGCAACGAACAACGAGATTATCAGAGAGCTGACGGAGAGGACGAGAGAACTGGAGCTGGAGAAGAAGGAAAAAATAGCTGAGGTCCTGAAGGCCAGGAGATTTAAGGAAGGGCTGGAAAAGCTTAGAGAAAAGGCAAAAGAGAAATTTATAAGGGAACAGGAAAGACTCGAGCAAAAACAGATGGATGAGCAAGCAACGAGCAGATATGCACGAAAGTTGATTTGTATTGATTGACAGGAGAAACGAAAGTGAGCAAGAAACATATGATACTGATAGCGGCGGCAGGGATTTTAAGCTTTGCGGCGGCGTTTGGATTTTCTTTTTTGACATCGAAGAAGGCAGCGGTGGTGGGTCCGGCAGAGGCTGAGGCGGCGGGTGCCGCTGAGCAGGCTGAATCTGAGAAGTACGAGCAGGCGGGCGGTGAGGCTTTATACGGTGAAAAGGGTTTGACGGAGAAGCAGCTTAAGAGGCTGGTTTATGATGCCAAAGAGAGGATTCGCGAATATGAGTATAAGCTTAAGGAGCTCGGGCTGCGTGAGCAGAGAATGCAGAGAGCCCAGGAAGTATTGAAAGAGGATATCGACAAGCTCAATAATCTTCGTGTCGATTTGGCGTCGATGGTGACAACTCTTAAAGAGGAACGTGACAAGCTGATTGCAAGCAGGATTATGGTCGAAGAGGCTGAGAAAACAAATCTCGTATCGATTGCGGCTACTTATGACAAGATGGACGCTGCGAGCGCGAGCCAGATATTCAGCAATATGAGCAAGATGGGTGCGGCGGGGGCAGGTGGTATCGATGAGGTGGTCAAGATTCTTTACTATATGGCGGAAAGGACGAAGGCGAAGGTTCTTGCGGAAATGGTGGGCAGCGAACCTCAGCTTGCAGCGGTTCTGTCGCAGCGGTTAAAGACGATATCGGAGACGGAATAGAGATATGGATATAGCAACTGTAGTAGGGACAGTTTTAGGTTTTCTGGTTATAATAGCAGCCATTGTGGCAGGGGGAGGGGCTGAGACGTTTGTGCATCTGCCGTCCCTGGCGATAACAATCGGAGGTATGCTGTGTGCGACGCTGATACATTTTTCTATGCCTCAGTTTTTAGGGATATTTTCGGTAATAAAGAAGACGTTAATGAGCCGGATTCTGTCATCATCGGAGCTGATTAAAAAGATGGTGAACTATTCGGCAATCAACAGACGTGACGGTGCACTGGCGCTTGAGGGAGAGCTGGGCAATGCGGGTGACTCTTTTTTCGTTAAGGGACTTCAGATGCTGATAGACGGCCAGGAGTCTGAATCGATACGAGAGCTTCTGGGTCTGGAGATACAGTATCTTCAGGAGCGTCACGCTATAGGTAAGAAGATACTTGAGTTTATGGGAGCAGCGGCGCCTGCGTTCGGTATGATAGGAACTCTTATCGGGCTTGTGCAGATGCTCAAGAGCATATCGACGCCTGAGAATATCGGAGTTGGTATGGCGACGGCACTTTTGACGACCTTTTACGGTGCATTTGCAGCCAATTTACTCTTTATACCACTTGCGGGCAAACTCGGGATGTACTCGAAGGCTGAGACGATTTCGATGGAGATGATTTTAGAAGGGGTATGCGCGATAGCAGAGGGTGAGAGCCCGACGAATGTTCGAGAGAAGCTTCAGGCGTTTATCTCCAAGGGCAGACGTGAGGAGGTAAAGGCGACTATATAATGAGCAAGGAGCGAAGACAAGGCGAGGCGGAGGATGAGGGGGGAGGGGCGCCGAAATGGATGGTGACATATAGTGACTGTATGACGCTGCTTCTTACTTTTTTCGTTTTGCTTTTAACTTTTTCATCTTTCGACGACAAGATTTACCGTCAGTTTCACGACACTTTATTCGAGGATTTGCCCAGGCTTTATCTGCAGGCAAGGCGGAGCAAAGATTCGTTTATAAGTACCGCGCAGCCTCTTATTCTGGTTGAGATCGAAGAGGGCAGCGAGAAGCCGACATTAGAGGGCAAATCGAAAGAGAACGTGTTAATGGAGAAAGAGCCGAAGGAATTTACAGAAAGAAAAGTTTTTTACAGTGACTCTGAAGGGATTTTCTGGGCAGAAGGAGCGTCGATATCGGCAGATGGTCGGAAGACGTTGGCTCTTATGGGCGCGTTTTTGAGAAGAGTTGAAGGCAGAGTTGTTGTCAGCGAGAACGGTTTCGATGACGGTGAAAGGGCTGAAGAGCTTGGTCTTGCGCGTGCGCTGGCGGTTGTTGAATACCTTATAGAACGTGTGGGTCTCGATGAGAGCAGGTTCAGCATATCGACGGCAAGTACTATGGATTCATCGACCCGACCGCGGCAGAAGGGCAAACGTGCTCTGGAGATAGTAATACTGGAAAGGAGTGTTTACAATTGATTCTGAAGCGTCGGATGATTAAGGAACGAGAACCGCAAGTTCCGGGCTATATCGTCACTTACTCCGATATGGTGACGCTTCTTCTGACTTTTTTTGTACTGCTGCTCAGTATCGCTGAAGAACAGGACCCTGAGCTTGTCAATAAAGGACGGGACTCTTTCATCAGGTCGATGAGGACTTTCGGGCTGGGGATGCTTATAGGCAAGGGACAAACAACTAATTTCGGGCAGGTCGGGATGAAATATCCAATTAAGCCTCCGGATGAGATATTCGACGGCAGGGTTATAAATGCAGAGGCTCAAAGGACAGAGTATATATATGACAGGCTTCGTCGTTCGATGATGGCTTCGCCGTCACAGGTAACGGCAGATAGGACTAATTTTACAGTAACCGAGATTCGATTTTCGCGCGGCGGTGCGGTATTGAATAAAGAGGGGCGGGAATATTTGAAGCATTTTTGCAGGGATATTCAGCAGGCCGGCAGCCTAAGCGGTGTGAAACTTTTTGTGCTGGGTCTGGCAAGAGATGCTCCGAGCAGAAGAGAGCAGTTGTTGCTGTCTGCAAAAAGAGCAAAAACGGCGGCTGATTTTCTTGAAGCGACGCTGGGTGACAGAGACGGCGTTAGCATTTATTGCTGGGGGGCTGGTTCCGGGGGTGACTGGGTTGGGCCGGAAAGTTCCATCTCAGAGCAATCGCAGATAGTAATCGGGCAGCTTCTGGGGAGTGATTAATCCGGGTTGGTTTTTCGCCTTTTAGTTTTCGTCAAGTTCTGCGACAGGGTGTTTAATTTATCAACTTTTTATTGGCGGATATCGTCAATTTGGGATTATAGGGAGGGATTCGGGTGTTTGGGCACGGTTTTTGCACATAAACAGAGTAAACGGAAGTTATTTTGGTGCAAGTGATGGTGGAGCGATATAAGAAAACAATAGTAACTGTTCTGGTTGCGGTTCTTGCGGCCGGTGTCGTTGTGGTTTTGTGTTCTGAAGGTTCAGGCTCTGAGGGACAAGAGGCCTTGAGCAGCAAATTGAGTTCGGGGATTTTTGATGATGCTAACTTTTCAGGCAGGAAAGATGAAAGGTTTGGGACTGGTGAGCTTTATTACAGGATGATTCTTGCGATTTTGCTTGTTGTTGTCCTGGGAGTGGCGGCGATTTATGTCTCGAAAAGACTGCTGCCGAGAATAACGGCACTATCCGGTAAAGAGATTCGAATTGTAGAGACGGTTCATCTCGGCCAGCGAAGGTCGATTCACCTGATTGAGGCAGGCGGCAGACGTATTCTGATAGGAAGTACCAATGAAGCGATTACGAAACTGGCTGAGGTTGGTTCTGAGGCGTCAGCGTCTTCGGAGCAGTCTTCGGAACAGGAGGAGTAGCCGAATGGCCTGCAGGCTTAGCAGAATATTTTTTTTGAGTATTTTATTTTTTTTATTAACGGCGTCTGCTTTTGCCTCTGGTGCTGAAGGACCGGGGGGAGAATCCGGCTCGAACCGGATGCCGAGCATCGGTGACCTTATTACGGTGGTGGATAAGGCGACGGCTGATACGAGCGAGGGCAGAGACTGGTCGACGCCGGTCAAGCTTGTGATTATCTTTGCGGGCCTGGCGATTCTGCCGAGTCTGCTGGTGATGATGACATCGTTTACGCGGATAGTAATAGTTCTTGCCTTTGCGAGGCGGGCACTGACGACGCAGACAATTCCGCCGACAATAGCGATTATAGGATTGGCGTTATTTCTGACACTTTATACGATGTCACCGACACTATCGAAGATAAATGAGCAGTCGGTTCAGCCTTATCTGGAAGAGGAAATTGATTTTCAGACGGCAGGTACGAAGGCGGGAGAGTGCATAAAAGAGTTTATGCTTCGTCAGAGCAGGGAGTCGGATGTCGGACTTTTTGTGCGGATGGCGCGGATTGAGGCACCCGAAAGTCCGATGGATATAGGGCTTCATATAGTGATACCCGCGTTCATAATCA
>CAZMQF010000091.1:0-10317 GCA_964568365.1 uncultured Pirellulales bacterium
TCTTGACAAATGGGCCGAAGTGTCGATAATGATGCTGTCGACAAAATATCGGGCTTCGGCCCGTCCCTAATGTTTGCCATCCGTGAACGTTAGGGATAACAAAACACCGGGCTGCTCTTTACGGAGGGCAGCCCTATTCCTTTGGTTCATCTTTTTTGTTTTCTGTTTTCTCCGACTTTTTTGGTCGTCCTCGTCGTCGATAAACCCCTAAAGGTTTAACTCGTTCATTTTTTTTTGTTTTTGATTTCTTTTTTGTTTCTTGTTTTTTATTTTTCAATTCTGGATACCATTTTACAAGGCCAAATTTTCCGTTTGGCAATTTATGAAATGTCTGAACATTTTTGCCCATAGAAATCCTGATATTTCTCATTGCGTTTTGGGCATTCTTTGTTTCAAACAAATATCCACCGGCGACCATCTGGTCATAAATTTCCTTAACTGTAGCAGGCCCAGAACCCCTTATTCTTCGGTTTTCAAGTATTGTTGTAATAACCGTAGCAAGTGGTTGACAATAGTATTCATCACCTTTGAGGTCTGTGGGCACTTTGCTTATTTCTGTGTCTTCAATTATATATATTGGCTCTTTGCCCATCATAAGACAAACTTGATTGACGCCCTTTTTAGCATCAATTAGTTCCTGTTCCTTTTCTTCCACTTTTTTCATTAGCGATTCTATCGACAATTTATAATCTTCCATAATCACATCTCCTTAAATTTGGTTCTTATATTCGTATTGTAATTTACTTATTTGTGGCGTAAAGGTCAACATATTTTTATATATGATTGGCGTATAAGGCGCCTAATAAGCTATAAGTACTTATATTATATAGACTTGGCAGTTATAATAAATATGGAAAATAATTTATGACTTGGGGATATTCTGTTTTTTGGTAGGGAATTGGATTGATGATATAAAAAAAATCACTGCTGACTACTTCGAAACTACCTAACATATCAAGTTTTGGAAGCGTTCCGGTGAGGTTGATTTGGCTTCCCCTACATGGAGGTAATGATTCTATCCTTCGTAGTTTCGAATCCTACCATCTCCGTTGATATCGGAAGGACGGTTTCTGTTTCGTAACCTTAAAACCACCATTCTTTGTGTCTCTGCGCCTTGGTGGTAAATAAATTCTTTTGTCTATCCTGTTATCCTGTCTGAAATTTCTTCGTGTTTTTTCGTGTTAATTCGTGGCTAAAAAATCTGTGTTAATCCGTGAAATCCGTGGTTACTTTTTTCTTTTGACTTGTGACGTTTGACTTGTGCTCTTATTTTCTCTGCGGTCTTTGCGGTTAATAAGTCCGTGGTTACTTTTTAACTTTGGCTTTTTTCCCATTAGAAACTGACGGCTTAGTTCTAACGGGACGAGTCTTTTTTCTACCGAGGATTTTGTTTGCCTCTTCGATAGTCTTCGGCGGCCATTTGCCCTCCTGCTGCAGCTTTTTAAGATTATCTATCTGCTCGATACTGACAATAGTCCTGCATTTCGGAAACCGGTTACAGCCGAGGAAAGGCCCTCTTTTGCCCTGCCTTATAACAAGCTCACCTTCCTTGCATTTATAACATTTTACTCCTGTCGGCTCAGGCTTGGCTCTGGCCTGTGAAATATTGCCGTCTTTGTCCAGCTTAATTATTGTCCTGCACTTCGGATAGTCTGAGCAGCCGAGAAACGGGCCGAACCTGCCTGTTCTTTTCACCATTACCTTGCCGCAGTTCGGACACTCGTGCCCGGTAGGTTTGTCTTCCAGCATTTTACCTTCCCGGTCGCAGGCAGCAGCAAATTTACAATTCGGATATGCAGAACAGCTCAGGAACCTGCCCTTTTTGCCGAACCGGTAAACCATAGGCCCACCGCATTGAGGGCAGGTATATTCGCTCGGTGTCGTATCTGCTTTGGCATGTTTCATCTCACGCTGGGCGATATCGAGGTTATTCTTAAATGAGCTGTAAAACTTCTTCAAAACAACCAGCCAGTCGAGATGCTGCTCTTCAATCTTGTCGAGCTGCTCTTCTACCTGACGCGTAAATGCAATATCCATTATATTTGGAAAGTATTCGTTGAGCTTATCCGTAACAACCTCGCCGAGGTCGGTAGCGTAAAACTGTTTCTTCAACTGCTCGACGTAACCCCTCTCCTGAATAGTGCTGATAATCGTAGCATAGGTGCTTGGCCTGCCGATACCTTCTTTTTCGAGAGACTTGACGAGCGAGCCCTCGTTGTATCGGGCGGGCGGCTTGGTAAAATGCTGCTCCGCCCTGATATCCACAGCCGCAATTCTTTGGCCGGCCTGCGTTTTCGGAAGCTGCTGCTGAGCTGAGCCTACAGGCCAGACTTTCGTAAAGCCGTCGAAAACCAGCATCCTCCCCGTCGCCCGATATTGACATTTACCTATTGAAGTCTGCGCTGCAATATCAAGATTCGTAATATCCCAACGGGCAGCTGTCATCTGGCAGGACACAAACTTCCGCCATACCAAATCGTATAGCTTATATTGCTCTTCAGTAAGGAAAGACTTCAGCTCATCCGGTGACATATCGATATCTGTTGGCCTGATTGCCTCGTGCGCCTGTTGAGCGGTTTTCTTCGAAGCGTAAACATTTACCTTCGGCGGCAGATAGTCAGCTCCCATTTTTCTTTTGATGTAACCCCTCACTTCGCTAATAGCCTCAGCCGACAAATGTGTGCTGTCGGTTCGCATATACGTAATCAAACCGAGCGAGCCCATCGAGCCCACGTCAATACCCTCATACAACTGCTGAGCAATCCGCATCGACCGTTTGGTCGAGAAACCCAGCCGATTCGCTGCTGCCTGCTGAAGTGTCGATGTTATAAACGGCGGCGACGGCCGAGAGGTTAGCTGCTTCTTTTGAACATCGGCAATCTCAAATTCAGCACCTTTGAGTGCATTCAGAGTTTGCTCGGCTGCTTTGTTATTGGGAGCATGAAACTTCTCATCGTTTATCTTGTACAGCTCTGCCTTGAAGGCGTTTTTTTCTGCCAGCCAGCTATTTTGCTCATCAAGAGTCGGCCCTTTATCATTCGTCTTTATATTTAGACCCCGGCTTTGCCGGGGGTTTTCTTTTTCTTCGGTTTTAGGCGTAATAAAATCGTGCCATTGTTTTGTGTAATCAGCCTGCAAATCGGTTGTGAAGATTGCCGGTATCAGCCAGTACTCTACGGGCCTGAATGCTCGAATCTGCCTTTCCCTTTCCACAATCATTTTCGTCGATACGGATTGCACTCTTCCAGCCGAAAGACCCGATGCTACTTTCTTCCACAGCAGAGGTGAAATCTTATAGCCGACAATCCTGTCCAGGATGCGCCTTGCCTGTTGGGCCAGCACTTTGTCCATATCAAGCTTGCCCGGCTCGGCAAAAGCACGCTTTATAGCCGATTCCGTTATCGCATTAAATATCACGCGGTAAGTATTCTTTTCAGCAAAGCCAAGCAGCTCTGTTAAATGCCACGCTATGGCTTCACCTTCGCGGTCGAGGTCGGTGGCAAGATACAGCGCATTGCATCCTTTCGCCGCCGCTTTTAAGCCTGCAACCGTTCGCTTCTTTCCCTGCATTATTTCATAAGTAGGCGCAAAATCGTTTTCAATATCCACGTTCAAACCTTTGGCGGGCAAATCACGTATATGCCCCATCGAGGCCTTAACTTCGTATGCCGGCCCAAGATATTTATTGATTGTCTTTGCCTTGGCAGGTGACTCAACTATTACCAGCGATTTTTTTTCGGCGCCTGATTTAGACATAAATAATACTTTCTAATAAGAAATAAAAACCAAAGTAACACGGGCTTCAAGCCCGTGTTAACACGGCCAAGATGGCCGTGTTACTTTTATTCGGCTATTTTTCGAATATTATTTAGTTAAGGACAAATAAGATTGAACTGCACAATTGTCAAGAAAAAACAATTTTACCTTTCTTTGAGCTCTCCTAAGAGCCTATCAAACAAGGGTTTGAATTTTCGAATGGCATTGCCGCGATGTGAAATGGCGTTTTTTTGCTCAGCCGTCAGCTGGGCGACGGTTTTATTTAATTTGGGCACGAAAAAAACCGGGTCGTAGCCGAATCCGTTTTCGCCTTTTTCCTCTTGAGCGATAAAACCTTCAAGCATTCCTTCTGTCTCTATCAAAACCTTCTCTGTACCTGCCAGACACAGGCTGCAAACGAAACGCGCTGTCCTTTTCTCTTCCGGAACACCTTCAAGCAAATGCAGAACCTTGGCCATATTCTTACGGTCGATAGTTCGTCTCTCGTCGCTCGTGACTCGTCTCTCGACAAAACCAGTTGTTTGCATGTCAACTTTTATCCTCTTTTTCTTCGTGTCTTTGCGTCTTTGTGGTAAAAAATCAGCGAATCGTGCGCTTTTGACACCTGGCTCGCCGCCGAGAGCGTCCACAACAAGGCCGGAATCGTCTGCTATTGTCCACAGACCTGTTTGTTTTGCATAACCAAGCGCTTTTTTGCGTGCGTTTTCAGCAAAGGTTTCGCCGTCTTCTTTTATTTCAATAATATTGTCAAAATCCGACAGGCTCAGCCACTCGATATCAAAATCGAGCATAGATTTGAGCTCCGCAAATTTACCCGGATTTGTCGTCGCAACAACAATTTTTTTAACCACAGAGTTCATAGAGAAAAAAATTCAACCACGAATTAACACGAAAAGGCACGAATAATTTTAGACACCTATGAAGAGCTCGAAGTCAAGTAATAAACTTTTCTTTGCCTCTTTTTTTGTTTTGAGGGCATCCATAACTCTTGCAGCCAGTTCACATCTATAATCAATCTCTCACTGAACAGTATTTTTTCACTTCAGCTTTGCTTAAGGCAATCTTAAAAATATCATTAACCTGAATATTTTACCGGCAATCGTAATAACGCTGCCAACCACCTATATGGGACTTGCCAGTGGGGGCAGTCCATGCAGATAATTGAGGCATAGCAAAAGCGGCTGAGGCTCATTCACGGATTGGGGACTGTACATTAAGTACGCCCAGCGTCTAAACAGGAACTCGCAGCCGATAAAAGTCCTCGATATCATAAGTATTACCTTGACGAAGCAGGTACTGTTGAACTGTTCGATTTATCAGAGACCAAATTTTCATCGAACGGACTGTTTGTTTTCCACATTGCCCAGATCACGGTCAGCATTTTTCGGGCTAACGCGTGTCTGGCGTTGCTTGTTATCATACCATTTTGCACCATCCTTTCATAATAATCCTTAAAGGCATTGTCTTTCTGATTAATCGCAGTCTGTGCGGCACCCAATACGGCGTTTTTCAATGTTCGGTTTACCGCCCAGGGCAGTTTCAATCTGGCAGGTTTTGGTTTTCCTTTTTTGTCGGTTCCGCTGGTCGTTCTCTGAAGGCCTACGCCGCAGTATTTCCATAATTTATTCTTCTTTTTGAACCGCCATGGAGTATCAAGATATGCAAATAGCGTAGTTGCCCGTATAAGTCCTATTCCCGGCAACAAGCTCCACTGCTTTATTATGTCATATTTTTTACTTAATACGCACAGTTGACGTCTTGCGAATCTGACCTGTTTTACCGTCGCATCGTAGCCGATCCACAGCATCTTCAACTGATTAGCTAAAGGGCGGTGATTTGTTTTCATCAGCCAGTTGAAACGGCTGGCTGGTTCGCGAAGAGCCGACCTTGATATGGTGACACCATGCATTCTGCAACGAGCTCGTATTTTATTGATGCTTCGAAGTGCGTCACGAACCCTGTCATGATATAAGCTGACCCAATGCTTGAGTTCGGCGCGGCTATCATCATCACTATGATGGATTGGACGAAGGAAACCACCTCGCAGCAAAGAGGCGAGCTTAGCAGAATCTATTTTGTCGTCCTTGTCACCATCAGAGGCGATTAACTTGTTTCGGCGAGGGTCTGAAGATATGAAACTGTCGAGCTTTTTGTTTAGGTTGCGGTAGAGCCAGCCGGCCATTGGCCCTTCTTCCATTGCAAGACACTTTTTGCCCTGCAGTGAATCCGGGATATTTGATATGGCCGGTATTGTTGTTGGCACAGTATACCGAGCAATAATTTTGTTTCTTTTTTCGATTGTCAGCTCTGTACTATTGCTATGCACGTCAGCTCCGATATAATATGTATTCATGAGGGCTCCTTTCGTATAATGGTTAATAATCTATCGAATTATACTTGAGGATGCCCTCTCTTCATATCTACACGGATTAACACGGATTTACACTGCATAAGAGATAAATCATCTTAATTTTTGTTAAATACAGCTTTATTGAAGGACCCTCATAATATATTTTAGATTTCAGCTTTCCAGCCTTTTTATTACATCATGAATTTCGTTTATAACTTTAGTGTTTTGTATAACTTTTTTACCACTGAGAACATTTATCCGCCTTCGGCGGACAGAGCTCGAAGAGATAAAGGGTAGACTTTTCAATCTGAAAACTTTGCAATTTCATCACGTATTTGCTCAACAACTTCTATGTTATCAATTCTAGGTTTTTTGTTAACCTTACGAGAATAAACGAAGAAGACTTTTCCGCCGAATTTTTTCATAAATTTCTCGTGATTGACCGCATGCATTTCCTCCCACTGATATTGATTTAACGATATGCCAGACACGGATTTAATCTGCAGTCCAATATATTTTTCTCCCACTCTAATGTAGAAGTCCACATTATAAATACGGTCCCATTCGTCCGGTGCCGCTTCTATTTTCACACCTAACACCGATTCGAGGAAACCATAAACGGTATTGATTTCTGTCTGATAACCTTCGTATGTTCTATTCAGCACCAAGTTATATGCGTAGTCAACGCATTCTTTTTCCTGAATCGACTCCAATTCGTTCTGCACAACCTCAGAGAGTTTTATATAGAGTTTCCGGCCCAATTCTGTGATATACTCACGTGTAACCCGGATACCATTTTTCTTTTTTTGAATGGCATTTCCAAAGTAAAAATCCTCCCATTGTTCAAACGTTTTTGGAGAACACTTTCTAATAAGTTCCGATGTTGGGCCTACGCTGTTGGTCTTGTTCAATCCCCAACGATTCATTCCATAATTGAGCAAGGTCTCACGCTTGAATTTAAGATTTTTGCCTTCTATTCCTGTTATCCATTCTTTAGCCATTTAATTTCCCCTGGGATCAGCTATACTATTGTACGCTGTTATCTACTGTAACAAATCCCTGTTTAATCAGATGCTTATTGATAAAAGTTTTATTCTGAAGGTATAAATAGCACAAAAGATTATTTTGGTTGTCGTGTTTGACCGGTCCGAACTTAATAAATACCTTTTGCCCCTTTGTTTTTGACCGTAAAAATTCGACGGCTTGTTGTTTTTTTTCAGCTTTTTCTTTTATTCCGAGCAGTCGTATTTTCAGGCCATCATCCAGTTCAAGTTCGGTAGGAGAAATAACTTTTTTTACAGAATGATAGTTCTGTCTTTTTTGGCTTTCGCCGTTGATTTTGGAGCCAAACTGAAGTTTTCGTGGGTCTATTTTTTTATCAAATTTTATTGGGTCTTTAAAAATATATGGGAGTTTTTTTATTTCCTCTTTCCAGTCAATTTCATCTTCCCGATTCTGTGCGAGTTCAAAACTTATCCTGTCAAAGAAACTTTTGTCTTTCAGGCCGAGTTTTTCTTTAATGACGGGTATAAAAGCGGGATTTATCTCGTAACCTATTGAGTTTCTCTCAAGATTCCTGGCGGCCAATGAGGTTGTTCCACTGCCTAAGAACGGGTCCAAAACAGTTTCACCAGGAAAACTGAACATCTTAATTAATCTTCGAGGAAGCTCTTCCGGAAACATCGCCAAATGCCCGTTTTGCTTTTCGCCGGGGATGTTCCAATGCCCAGAAAAATATTGATTCCATTCCTCGGTTGTCATTTTTGCTTTATCTTTAATTGTTTTACTTACTTTCGGCGGATCCCCAAGTTTCTTGAAGAGCAGAATAAATTCATAATCAATTTTCAAAATTCCATTTCGAGGATTCGGAAACGAACCCATAATCGTTGCGCCGCCAGTTGTATTGCAGGTTGTTACCTTCTGCCAGATAATCGCGCCCATATAATCAAAGCCGATTGTCTCGCAAAACTTTATTATCTCCGTTCTTATCGGTATGACTTTGTACCTGCCGTAATAAACCGAGCGGGCAAACTGGTCGCCAATGTTGATACACAATCTACAGCCTTTATGCAAAACTCTGTGACACTCATTCCAGACAAGATTTAAGTTGTTAATATAGTCTTCATAATTATCATCAAATCCAACCTGTGCACCATTGCCGTAATCCTTTAACTGCCAATAAGGCGGGGAAGTTATGACCAGATGAACCGACTCATCGGGAATCTCTGTCATTTTTCTTGAGTCACCTATAATAATTTTGTGATGAGTCATATTTATTTACCCAATAATTTATGAAGCAAAGCTCGCTGGAAGTGGAGGCGGTTTTCGGCCTGGTCAAATATTACCGAATTGGCACTCTCTGCTATTTCGTCGGTGATTTCATAACCGCGATGAGCAGGCAAACAGTGCATAATCTTTGCATCCGGGGATAGTTTGACCAATTCAGCATTGACCTGGTAACCCTTGAAAGCCTCTATTCGCTTTTGCACCTCAGTCTCCTGGCCCATACTTATCCAGGTATCTGTATAGATTACATCGGCTCCCTCCACAGCTTCGCGAGGCTCGAGCATTTGAGTAACGCTTTGCTTGCTTATTGAGTTTGCCATTTTGATGGACTGGCCATCAAGCTCATAACCCGCAGGCGATGCTATTGTCATCTTCATAGCGAATTTTGCAGATGCAAATGCAAGCGAGCGGGCAACATTATTGCCGTCACCTATAAATGCGAGCCTGATGCCTTCGAGCCCGCCGAGATGCTCTTTAATTGTGAGCACATCTGCCATTGCCTGGCAGGGATGCGTAAAATCGCTCAGGGCGTTTATCACCGGCACATCCGCGTATTTTGCAAGCTCGACGAGAGTCTTATGCTCGAAGGTCCTCGCCATTATCCCGTGCACATACCTCGAAAATACCCTGGCCATATCCTTAATCGGCTCGCGCTCGCCCATCCTCCCGATATCTTCCGGCTTGAGACATACAGACACTCCGCCGAGGTCAGCCATTGCAATCTCGAAGCTGACGCGAGTCCGCAAGCTGGCCTTTTCAAAAATCATCGCCAGAGCTTTACCCTCAAGAGTCCTTTTGAGCGTACCAGCCTTATCCTGCTGCTTTAACTCGGCGCTTAAAACCAAAAGCTCATTAAGCTCATCGACACTACAATCATTTATGCAAAGAAAATCTTTCATTTATTGCACTCCAATATTATGCCACAGCGACTCCATTTTTTTTGGCCACAGAGGTCACAGAGCACACAGAGTTTATAAATATATTTTTTGCCACAGAGAGCACAGAGCATAAAGAGAAATTAACTTTTTTCTTCATAAAACACCAATGTATTTTCATACTTCTGACTTACCTCTGTTTTTAGCCCTTTGTTCTAACTCGGGATAAACACAAAACATAAATTTCTCTGTATTTTCATATTTGGTAATTATTTTTCTGTACTCAGGACACTTTTCAATGTCCACATTTTTATTTCCATTCTCTTTCAAAAGCATTTGGATTGCGTTAAACTTCATACTATCCAAAGCCATCCATAACTCATTCTGAAATCCTGGGTTGGTGGAAGCCAAAATTAGATTATAGGCGAGCAGATTACGACGGTAAGGTTCATCGTTATAAGGAACTTCGTATTCGCTATACCTTTTTTTATAGCCGGACTTAAAACCTACTAGCTCAAAACTTGCTAACTTTTCTCTAGTTTTCTCAGAAAGAACAAAACCTATCCAGTTTTGCTCTTCAGCCAACCGATAGGCTTCTATATGTGCGGGGCCAAAAAAGATCCCATTTTTTTCATCAGAATAAAACTGCCCAATATTCAAACATCCTCGCATCGGAATCCTTCCACGAAACATTGCTTGGAAAAAAAGTGCCGATGTTGCTTCTATACAAGAAAAAGAGTCTGGAGAATCATCATCAGTGTAAAAAATAAAGCTGTCTGAGAAAAATTTAAACTTACATTTCACGTTAGATCTTTTACCTCTCTCTCGAGCTTTTATGTATTCCTTCTGAACAAACCAAACGGGAAAATTTTCCACCATATTACTAAAGCCAAGTATGTCGAAATGCACAATCCAACAGTTACCGTTTATTATCTTTTCATCTTCCATTTTAATTTTTTCTCTGTGGTCTCTGTGTTCTTCTATGAAGCCAGGCCTGTCAAGCCTAAAATTTGTTCGATTGGTTCAACC
>CAZMQF010000092.1:0-10311 GCA_964568365.1 uncultured Pirellulales bacterium
CATTAAGAATGTTTCGTCAGATGTTTTTTTTGATATAGATGAGAAGGCTTTACAGAGTTATGTTAAACGTTTGAGCAGGATAGCCCGCGGTGTTGATGTTAACTGTTCGATTGACATAGGCAATTTACTCGGTTTGCCTGAGGTTTTTTCGCCGCGTGTGCCTGATGAGGCAAAAGCAGGGCGTGTTCGAGAGGCTGTTTTAAAGATAACGACGGAAGCTTTGGCGGCGCTTAAGCAGATGAGAGCGACGGAAGGCGTCGTCCTGGCGGAAGATTTGGCCCAGCATTGTAACCAAATAGAGGATAAGCTGGGATTAGTTCGGCAGCAAAGCAAATCGTTTTTGAAGGAATATGCAAAGCGTTTGAAAAAGAGGATGGAGGAGCTGCTTGGTGCAGGTGATGTACTGCTTGATGAGGAAATTGTAGCTCGTGAAGTTGCGGTTTTTGCGGAGCGTTCTGATATATCTGAAGAGATAGTCAGGTTGCAGTCTCATATAGAGCAATTTAGGGACACCAGTGAGGGCAAAGGTGAGTCTGAACAGGCTGGTAATCAATTAGGGCGCCGGCTGGATTTTATAAGTCAGGAGATGCTTCGTGAGGCCAATACTATCGCAAGCAAAGCCTGTGATGCGAAGACTATACATCTGGTGGTGGATATCAAGTGCCTGATAGACAGAATTAAAGAGCAGGTTCAGAATGTGGAGTAGTATTCCGCGGTCTTTATTTAGCTGGGTAACGGTATGGGCAAACCGGACAAAGCAAGAGGTAAACTTGTTATAGTAAGCGGGCCGAGCGGCGTGGGTAAAGGCACTATATGTGCCGAGGTCGCTAAACGGCTTGGAAATGTGCTTATAAGTGTTTCTGTTACGACAAGGCCGCAGGGTAAGGATGAGGTGAGCGGCAGAGAATACTGGTTTGTGTCACCTCAGGAATTTCAGCGCCGGATTGACGAGGACTTGTTTTTGGAATATGCTGAGGTTTTCGGCCATCTTTACGGTACGTCTAAGGATGAGGTGGAGAATGCACTTTCATCAGGTAAGACTGTAATCCTTGAGATAGATGTGCAGGGCGGTAAAAGGGTCAAGGTGATATATCCGCAGGCGGTGATGATATTTATTTTACCGCCGGACCAAAAAGAGCTTGCGAGGCGGTTGAGTGGTCGGGGCAGGGACGAAATTGAGGTTGCCGAAAAAAGGCTCGACGGTGCAGGTACCGAGATAGCGTCCGCTTTTCAATATTACGAGCATATGGTAATTAACGACGACCTTAACCAGGCGGTGAGTGAGGTTATAAACATAATTGAACAGACCATTGGAGAAAAAGTATGATAGAGGAGCTTAAGGACACGAAGATAATTGATAAGGCAGGTGGCAGGTTTAAGTTGACGGCCTTGATTCAGAAGCGTTTGACAGAGCTGTTGGAAGGGGCCAGGCCGTTGATAGAGGATACTGAGGGAATGACCCGGATGGAGATAGTTGTCCGGGAGATAATGGAGGACAAGATAACGATTGATTTTGGTGCGAGTGATATTAATGAGCCGACAGAGACAAAGGGCTGAGAGGGATTTAGATGGCTGATGAGAAACTGAAATTTGAGGCCTTAAAGGTTTTGTTGTGCGTCAGCGGTGGAATTGCTGCTTACAAAGCAGTTGATTTGGCAAGCAAGCTTGTTTTGGAAGGAGCATCTGTCAAGACGGCTATGACAGAAGCTGCGGAGCACCTTGTTGGAGTAAAGAGTTTTGAGGGAATTACGAATTCGGCTGTGTTTACAAGCCTTTGGCATAGTGTCGAGAGATTCAGGATTGAACATGTAAGTTTGGTGGAGTGGGCCGATATTATAGTTGTTGCTCCGGCGACAGCCAACACTATAGGCAAGGTAGCGAATGGTATTTGTGATGATTTGGTCAGCACGATTCTTTGTGTCTGCTGGTCGAAGCGGGTACTTTTAGCGCCTGCAATGAATGTGGATATGTGGAATAATCCTGCGGTACAGCGAAATGTCAAGGCAGTTAAAGAGATGGGTTTTGAGCTTGTAGGCCCTATGAAAGGCAGGCTTGCCTGCGGGACAATTGCGGAAGGCAGAATGTCGGAGACGCCGGATATTTTGCTTGCTATAAAGGGGCTTGTTTCTGGAATTAAAAAGTAATGAGTCGGTTTCGGTTGTATCGAATTCCATATCTAATTTCTCGAAATGTGAAAATTGTTTCCGGAGCACAAATAGATGATTGCTTGCCGAATCATAGAGTTATAGGGGCACAGTAGGGGCTAAAGTCGCAGAAATGAGTTTTTTAATAACAGCTGGCGGTACACGGGAATATATTGACCCGGTTCGTTTTATTTCCAATGCGAGCAGCGGCCGAATGGGTTATGCTCTTGCAGAAGCTGCTCTGAAGGCCGGGCATAAGGCGACGTTGATAAGCGCATCGAATACGCAGCCGCCGGTTGGTGTGGACTTTGTGGGCGTGGAAACTGCTGCTGAGATGTTTACAGCAGTTAAGAAATTTTTCAAAAGTTGTGACTGTCTTATTATGTCTGCTGCTGTTTCTGATTACACGCCCGTTAAAAAATCAAAAATAAAAATTAAAAAATCAAAAAGGGATTTAGTAATAAGATTAAAACCAACTGTTGACATTCTCGGCTGGGCTGGAAAAAACAAAAGAAAAGACCAGTTTGTTGTCGGATTCGCTCTTGAGGATAAGGATTTACGAAAGCAGGCCCAGAAAAAACTGAAAGAGAAAAGCCTTGATATGATTATTGCCAATAGACCTGAAGCGATTGGAGCTGACAAGTCAACTGTTCTTTTTAAAACAGCGAATAGCAGATGGCAAAAGGTTGAGTATGCTGCCAAGGCAACTATTGCGAAAAAAATAATACAGGTGATAGAGAGACTTTCGCGCTAAACTTATTTTTCTGTAAACCTGTCAGTTGACGATGCCCAAATCGTTTTTTGTGAGGATTGATTCGAACTTGTAGCCTGCCTTTGTGATGTTTTCTTCCGCTCCCTGTTTGCGGTCGATTGTGCAAACAATTTTCTTTACCGTTGCTCCTGTTTCAGTTATGATTTTCGCAGCTTCGAGGACCTGGCCGCCTGTGGTAGCGATATCTTCGACGAGCAGGACTACATCACCGGCTTTTATTGTACCTTCAACCATTTTTCCTGTACCGTAATTTTTTTTGCTGTTGCGGACGATTATCCAGTTTTTGCCGGTCTGAATAGCGGTGGCGGCTGCGAGAGCCACGCCGCCGAGCTCTGCGCCCGCTATCAGGGTGACATCGTCAGTGACATATTCTGCGAATCTTTTCCCGAGTTCTTTCAGGATGTCCGGGCAGGTCTCGAACAGATATTTATCAAGGTAGTATTTGCTTTTTTTCCCGCTTCGCAGTGTAAAATCGCCTTCGAGATAAGCAGTTTCTTTAATGCGTTTTATAAGTTCTTCTCTTGTCATCTTGTTGTCCTTTTTTGTTAACGGTTCAGACCTTTAATTCCACAGTTTTGTTGAGCTGGTTTTTGTACCTTCTTCTGATGGGTGTGACGTATTGGGCTATGAATTCGTCAACCTGCTGAGGAGCTCGGCCGATGTAGCCTTTCGGATTTAGTATCTTTTTGAAATCGATTTTGCTAAAGGCAGAGTCGGCTTTTAGTCTTTTGATAAGGTCGTTTGTTTTTCCGAGCTGTTTTACCTGTGCAGCGGCGGCTTGTGAGTGCCGCCTGATTTTTTCGTGGAGCAGCTGTCGATTCCCGCCGGCAATTACTGCTGCCGCAAGGATATTTTCGGTAGCCATAAAGGCGAGCTCCGCATTGATGTGCGAGGCTATTACCTTCGGATAAACTACAAGTCCTGCGGTTACATTGATAAGTATTTCGAGGATACCGTCAACAGCCAGAAAGGCCTCGGGGATTACTATTCTTCTGTTGGCAGAGTCATCGAGTGTCCTTTCGAGCCACTGCTCGGCGGCGGTCATTTGCGGGCTGGTTGCCAGGCTTATGACGAATCGGCTCAGGGCTGTTGCTCTTTCGCATCTCATCGGATTTCTTTTATAGGGCATTGCGGAAGAGCCGACCTGGGATTTCTGGAAAGGCTCTTCTATTTCCTTGAGGTTTGCAAGCAGACGAATGTCGTTGCACATTTTATGCGCCGACTGTGCTATGAGGGCTAAGGTGTTTACAATCATAGAATCGATTTTTCTTGGATAAGTCTGGCCGGTAACAGGGCAGTTTTTTTTGAAACCGAAAGCCTCGGCGACCATTCTGTCGAGCTGTTTGACTTTGTTGTGATTGCCGTCAAATAGCGCAAGAAAGGATGCCTGCGTACCGGTTGTTCCTTTTACGCCTCTGAACGGAAGGTTTTGCATTCTGTATTCGATTTCGTTCAGGTCGGTTACAAAATCGTTACACCAGAGTGTTGCTCTTTTTCCAACGGTTGTAAGCTGCGCCGGCTGGTAATGAGTGAAGCCGAGCGTCGGCAGTGAACGGTATTTTTTCGCGAACTTGCCAAGTTGATTGATGAGAGCTGCGTGTTTGCCGGCTGTTATCTGCAGAGCGTTTTTCATAATGATAAGGTCGGTATTGTCGGCGACAAAACAGCTTGTCGCGCCGAGGTGAATGATTGGAGAGGCCTTTGGAGCGGCCTGAGCGAAGGT
Source organism: uncultured Pirellulales bacterium (assembly GCA_964568365.1). GTDB lineage: Bacteria > Planctomycetota > Phycisphaerae > Sedimentisphaerales > Anaerobacaceae > CAYLMG01. The sequence continues at coordinate 4,640 of CAZMQF010000092.1, forward strand.
CTGGATGTGAGCGACGACATCGTGGCGAACCTTTTTTTCCAGTTGGGCGGCTTTTTTGAAGTCTATGTCTTCGATATGTTTGGCCATCTGGTCAATCTGGTTTTGTTTTATATTCAGGCCGAGTCTTTTCTGTGCCTTTGCCAGCTGGAGCCATAGCTTTCGCCACGTGGTAAATTTTGTCCGGGCGCTGAATAGCTGTACCATTTGTTCGGAGGCGTTTCTTTCTGCGAGGGGGCTTGTGTAGATTTGTGGTTTGTCCGTCATTTTCTTACCTCTTAATAAATTGCGGATGCTGTTATGTTTTCGCCTGTTGGTTAAGATATATGATTTTGCTGATTTATCAATAGTTTATATTTTTGTTTAGTGCTGTTTTTGTCTCGAATTTAGTTATCGGGCATTGTTTTTTTATCTGTTTATAGGTTTGTTATTTTGTTTGTAACCAAAATTTTTGTATATTTTGAATATGAGGACAATTCTGCAGGGAGGTATAAGTTGGGTTTTCAGATGAGGCTGTAGCCCATAATAGGGGGTTTGGAAGTGAAAGAAGTAGTATTGCTTCGAGGTCCTGAGCCGCATAAGGTTTTACAACGTGTTATCGAGGGGGAAAAGCCGGCTTTGATGTGCTATTTGTCTCGTGGCAAATGGCATAAGGCTCAGGTTTTGTTGGTTAATCTTGACTCTGAGAAGCTTGATGTCAAAGTTGTGCCGACAGGTTATGAGCCTGTCGTTCTTGAACAGTTTTGTGGGCATTTCGGAAAGCCGCATCCTGTTAATGTTAAGCTGGGGCAGTCGGTAGGTTTGTCTGTTAAGTGTGAAGGCGGCAAGTTTATATTTGAGGCTGAGGTTATGGATTTTGGTATGTCTTCACCGGCAGGTGGCGGTATTATAACTCTTGAGATTCCAGACCAGATGGAGATGATTTCTCGCAGAAGTTATTTCCGTGTGAGGGTGCCGGAGAATATTTTGATAGATGTTCAAATGTGGCACCGTCGTTGTCGGAAATTAAAGGGGGAGCCGGAGCGTCGTTGGCGTGGCAGGCTGATAGATATTTCGGCGGGCGGGCTTCAGGTGGTTGTTGGGGCTTCTAAGAGGCCGGATTTTCGGCAGGGTCAGTTTGTTAAAGTAAGGTTTTGTCCCTTGCCGTCGGAGACAGCAATTGAGTTCAGCGCTCAAATCAGGAACATTTTGCCGACAGCAGACGGCGAGAGTTTTTGCTTTGGTTTACAGGTAGTGGGATTGGAGGCAAGCAAAGAAGGCAGAGCAATATTAGCGCGGCTCGCGGCTGTTACAGAGCTTTATTATGAACTCAATCGCGGCAGGGATGTTGGTCGGAGAAGTTCGCAGGCCGCTCTTCATACGCAAACATACCTTAAGCGGTGTCGCTCTGGGTGGGGGGATTTGCTCCATCAATAGCCATTGCATTGGCCTGGCCGGTAGCCAGCGGTATCAGGTTATCTGTTTTATGAGTGGCTTTATAGAAAAGCCATTTTGCAAATCCACTTGCGGCAAAGCCGCAGAAAATCACCACTAAAGCGATTTGCAGGTTCCAGATTATTATTCCAATTCCGAGCAGGAGCCACGTAAGGTGGGCGAATGGTTTTTTGCCTTTTATATACTGATTCAGGACGTGCTGATATCTAATTCTGCTTACCATTAGTACTGCCAGTACCAGCGCCAAAAATGGCAGAGCATAGATAATAGTGTTTGCAGTGGTAACGAAAGCTGCTGTATTGGTATTAAAGATTTTAGGCAGAGTTTCTTCGTGGAAGATAATCAGGCTGATGATGACGCCGGCTGCTGCCGGTGTAGGCAGTCCGATGAAGCTCATATGAACGGATTCCTGGTCTTCGTTTTCTACATTGAATCTTGCCAGTCGGATGGCAGTGCAGCTTGTGTATGCGGCGGCAGTGAGCCAGATGAATCTTTCGAGGAGTTCGAGTTCGGCAAGTTCGAATTTGTTTTCGAGAATTTTGAGCATCAAAAATGCGGGAGCGATGCCGAAGCTGATGATGTCACAGAGGCTGTCGAGCTGACCGCCGAAGCTTGAGGTGCTTTTGCTTATTCTTGCAAGCCGACCATCGAGCATATCGGCGATCATTGCCAGAAGAAGTACGTAGCCGGCCTTTGTAAATTCATCGTGTGCTGCAAGGACGATTGAAGCAAAACCGCATACACCATTGAGAATAGTTATCAGTGATGGCAGAACAGTTATGTATTTTAGCCTCTGTCTGCGGACTTTTCGCAGCAGGTTTTGTTTTGCAGCTTGTGTTTTGAATTTCGGCATAGTTATTGATTTTTTACAATATATATTTTACAAGCGGAGTAACTCCTGCTCTTACCTTGTCACCTACCTTTACGAAAGTTTCGATATTACTTTGATCCGGCAGCAGTATCTCGGTTCTTGAACCAAATTTTATCATACCGAACTTTTGTCCGCCAGTTAAATTCTGGCCTGCGGCGGTTTTGCAGACGATTCTTCTTGCAATAGCGCCGCTGATTTGCCTGACGACGATTTTGTCTTTCGGCTCGTCCGTTCTTACCAGCAGCAGGTCGTTTGACTCATTTGTGCGGCCTGAAGCCGGGTTTGCTGCGTTTTTGAAAGAGCCTTTCTTGTAGAAAATATTCAGCACTTTTACATTGCAGGGTGCACGGTTGATATGTACGTCGAATATATTGAGGAAAATACCGATTCTGATGGCATTTGAGCCAATGTAATCGTTTTCGACCTTTTCAATGTCTGTAATCTTTCCATCCGCAGGGGAGAGCAGGATGTTTTTATCCGGCGGAATTTTTCTACTTGGATCGCGGAAGAAGTACAAAATCCATAGAAGAGTTGTCGCCAAAATCAACTCAAGGGTCAAAATAGCCCATTTTGGCAAAATAAAGGGTCCTGCGAATAGGCATAACAGCATTGCTGTGAGGATAGCAGCGGGACATATTAGTACCTGAGGCCAGCCATATTTCGTCAGTTTCATAATAGCTGAATATGGTATCTTTTTGGGGCTTGAAATCAATAAAAAAGAGCTGGCTGTCTCAGCCAGCCCTTCGGAGGAAGATAGCACGGACTTTTGAGAGCAACCTATTTGCATAAGCGGAACAATTATTGAATTCCCCCGCCTAAGCAAGATGGCAGTCCGTGTTTTCGTATTTTTTTCTCTATATATTAAGACGCAGGAAAAAGCCGGATGTTTCATTATTTTCAGGGAATTTTCGAAAAATTATTCAAGGATTTTTCAATTTTTTTTCGTGTTTTTGTTAAAAAAGTGACAAGAATTGGCAAAAAGTTGATACTCTTGGTATAAAATGAGCGGGGAAAAGCATATTTTGCATTCGGGCATCTGTTCTGTTTTCTTGGTTCGTTACTTTTTTTCTTCGAAGTCAAGAGCTGCTGAGTTGATGCAGTATCTAAGGCCGGTAGGAGTTTGAGGCGCATCATTGAACAGGTGGCCGAGATGAGCTCCGCATCGGCTGCATAAAACCTCGGTTCGTACCATACCGTAGCTTCTGTCAGGTTTTTTCTCTATTTTTTCATCGGAGGTTGCCTCATAAAAGCTTGGCCAGCCGCAGCTGGAATCAAACTTGGTTTCCGAGGGAAACAGCTCGTTGCCGCAGCCTATACATCTGTATGTGCCCTTTTTGAAGAAGTTGTCATATTTGCCGGAGAAGGGCAGCTCGGTGGCCTTTTTTCTTGTGACCTCGAATTGCACCTTTGTAAGCTGTTTTTTCCATTCTTCTTCAGTTTTTACAATTCTTTCAGGCTTAAGAATAAATTCTGGTATATGACAAGAGGCATTTGGATTTTTCTGAAAGTATTGCTGGTGATAATCTTCAGCCTTATAAAAGGTCGATGCCGGGACTATTTCGGTGACTACCGGCTTTTTGAATTTGCCCGATTTTTGCAGGTTCTGTTTTGAGAGTTCTGCTGCTTTTTTTTGTTCTTCGTTATGGTAAAGAATTGCAGAGCGGTATTGAGTGCCGACGTCCGGTCCCTGGCGGTTGAGTGTGGTTGGGTCGTGTATCTGCCAGAATACGTCCAGCAGCTGTTCATAGGTTATCTGGTTGGCATCGTATTCTATGAGCACAGCTTCTGCGTGACCTGTCTTGTCGGTACAAACCTGCCTGTAGGTTGGATTTTCGGTTTTTCCTCCGGTATATCCTACCAGTGTCGATTTTACGCCCGGGACCTTATCGAAAGCTGCCTGAATGCCCCAGAAACAGCCTGCAGCAAAGGTGGCTTTTTCGTAATCCTGGTTTTCTGGTCTGTCCTGCGATTTTTTTGTTTCGATTGCGGATTCCTGCGGATTATCCATACTATTTGCCTTTTCTTCGTCCGGGCAGCCGACAATGAAAAATGCCGCCAGAAAGAGAGCTAACGACAATTTTACCACGTTACGTTTATGTATTAAAGTCCTTAACATCGTATTTATTATACGTGGAGAGGCAATTAGATGTTTCAGCAGTCTTTCTTTGCAATACCTTCGAATGTTTCAGGCAGATTAAAGTAGTCCGTTCGTTTAAATGTTGATTTGGGTAATTTAATGCTATCGGGCAGGCGGCTTATTTCTTATGAGAAGGCGGGTAAATTCTTATACAAAATCTTCTTGCAGAGAGAATGAAGGTGAGTAAAATAGTGCAAACAAAATTGTCAGACAATCACAGCTTATATATTTGGTTTCGGATAAGGCAATGTTATCAGTATTTGTTAGGAGACTTTAAGATGAGAAAGGGTTTGATTTTACTTTTAATGGCTGTTATGTTAATCTCTTTCTGCAGCTGCAAAAAGGGCGAAGTTGAGGAGAAAAAAATGAGTATCGAAAAGGAGCCTTACGGGCAGGCAGACGGCAAGCAGGTGATGCTGTACACGCTGACCAATTCCAATGGTCTTGTAGCAAAGATTACCAATTACGGCGGGATAATGACCGAGCTCTGGGTGCCGGATAAAAACGGCAAGCTCGGTGACATTGTACTGGGCTATGATGAGGTTGATGAGTACATTAAGGCGACTCCGTATTTTGGAGCATTGATAGGCAGATACGGCAACCGTATAGGTAAAGGCAAATTTACGCTTGACGGTGTGGAATATCACCTGGCGACGAATGACAATAATATAAACCATCTGCACGGGGGTATAAAAGGATTCGACAAGGTTGTATGGGACGCGAAGGAAATTAAGGCGGATAATGGTGTCGGCCTTGAGCTTAGTTATCTAAGCGAAGATGGCGAAGAAGGTTATCCAGGCAATCTCAAGGTTAAAGTTGTATATATGCTGACAAATGACGATGAATTGACGGTCGAATACGAAGCTACAACCGACAAGACCACCGTTTGTAATCTTACGCAGCACAACTATTATAACCTCGGCGGGCATAGTTCAGGTACTATTCTCGACCATGAGATGATGCTGAATGCTGATTTTTTCACGCCTACTGATGATGGTCTGATACCCACCGGAGAAATCAGCCCGGTGGAGGGCACACCGATGGACTTCAGGAAAGCAACTGCGATAGGTGCTCGTGTCAATGCAGATTATGAGCCCCTTAAATTTGGGGGCGGCTATGACCATAACTGGGTGCTGAACAAAGACAAGCAGGGCGAGATGACGCTGGCGGCAAAGGTCTATGAGCCGAAGAGCGGCAGAACTATGGAGATATGGACGGACCAGCCTGCAATAC
>CAZMQF010000093.1:0-10301 GCA_964568365.1 uncultured Pirellulales bacterium
TCACTCACGACAGTATCGGCTTAGGTGAAGACGGCCCGACACATCAGCCCGTCGAGCACATCGCTGCTCTGCGCTCCATTCCGAATCTGCTTGTCTTCCGACCAGCCGACGCCAATGAGACCGCCGCAGCGTGGAAATTTATATTTGAATACAGCGACGGCCCGGTCGCAATCTGCCTGACAAGACAGGCTTTAACCGTACTCGACCAGCAGCAATACAGCTCAGCAGCCAATCTCAGCAGAGGCGCCTATATCCTGAAAAAGGTTGACCAACCTGACGTCCTTCTTCTGGCTACTGGTTCGGAAGTCGGAATCGCAATTGAAGCTGCCCAGAAACTCGCTGCCGAAAACATCAAAGCGCAAATCGTTAGTATGCCCTGCTGGGAGCTTTTTGAGAAACAATCGCAGGAGTATAAAGATTCGGTTATTCCGCCCGAGACAAAAGTCAGAGTCGGCATTGAGGCTGGTGTCGAATTGGGATGGTACAAATGGCTCGGCGATAAAGGTATTTTTATTGGAATGTCGTCGTTTGGCGCATCTGCACCCGGCAAGGTCTGCTTCGTGAAATTCGGCATTACAGCCGAAAACGCCGTCGCCGCCTCTAAAAAATCAATGGGAAAGTAAAAACACTTCCTTAAAAAAATCTATATCGAAGGCAGGCGAAAATCCCGCCTTTTTGATTATCCGCAAAAATTCAAAGATTGTTTGTTTACACAATTTCGATTAAAATACAAGCTGGTGGACATTGGAAAAGATAAAGCAGTCGCAACAATACTCTCCCGGCTGAACGAAGCCCTAAAATCAAAAGGGCAGGTCAAAGTCGAGGGCAGCTGGGGGTCCTTCGCGCCTTTATTGGCTGCCTACATATCAGAAAAGCTTAACATTCCCATCCTTTATATCCGCCCGCACATCGACGACGCCGACAAGGCCGCAGACGACCTGCAGACCTTCGGTGCAAAAAATATCGACCCCTTCCCCGCCTGGGAAGACGAAGAGCAAATCGCAGATGCAACCGACGAAATAAGAGCTCAAAGACTAAAACTAATTCTCAGACTTCTCAACAACAATCAGAATTTTATTATACCCGCCTCGATACAGGCACTCTGCCAGCCGGTACCGAAACAAAACGCAATCCAGGCTGCAAGTCTCAAATTGTCCGTCAATAGACAGTTATCTCTGGAGAATATTATTCAATGGCTTGTAGATAACAATTTTGAAAACGTCGATAAAATCGACCTGCCCGGCCAGTTCGCCCGCCGAGGAGGTATCATTGACATCTTCGCTCCCGTCGCAGCAAATTTAACCTTCACTGAAAAATCAACAACGCAGCACTTCACAAAAACAGAAGCCGCTGTCAGAATCGAATTTTTCGGTGACAATATCGAGAGTATCAGAATGATAAATCTCGATACGCAGCGTTCTCTCGAGCAGATAGAGACAATTGACATAATCTCAGCCGCACCCGGAACCGGCCAAAAAGACAAAGAACTTTTCATCAATCTCCTGCTCCCTCAGACACTTATCATTTTAGATGAACCTGCTGAAATCGAAGAGGTTGCCGGCCTATTTCTCGCAAGACTGGAAAACCCATCACTGCTATACAGCTGGCAGGATATTTTCTCTGCCGTACAAAACTTCCCCCAACTGCTTATATGCAGATTCGCAGCCGCAGAAAAAGATTTCATAAAACTCAACATCAAGAGCATTCAGCCCTATCAGCACAAGGTAGCCGGCGCCTGGGCATCTCACAAGGCTGCACTCGAGAAGCTAATCGACGAAGCAAAGCAGGCAAAAAAAGTATATCTCTACTGCGAAAGCTCCGCTGAAATCCAGAGAGTCAGTGAAATTATAAAGCAAACGAACAAAAAACTGCCGGCAAACTTCAATCTGCTAAAAGGCTTTGTTCATCAGGGCTTTGTCATAAGCTCACTGAACACAATCGTAATCAGTCACCACGAATTATTCGGCCAGTTCACGCTTCGAAGATTGCAGCGGCCGATGCGACCGAGCGCTCCGATAGATACCCTTGCAGACCTTATGCCCGGCGACTATGTCGTCCACGCCTCCTACGGCATCGGCAGGTTCACCGGCGTAAAAACCATAAAACAAACAACCGGCACCAGCGAACATCTTACAATCAAATATGAAGATGATGCCAAAATTCACGTCTCCGTCAGCAATATTAATCTCGTTCAAAAATACATTGGCACTTCTCCCAAAAGGCCGAAACTGAGCAAAATAGGCTCGAAAAAATGGCAGAAGCAAAAAAGTAAAGTTGCAAAATCCATCCAGGACCTCGCTGTTGAGCTGCTCGAAGTCCAGGCAAAAAGACAGCTTGCAGGAGGTTTTGCCTTACCCGCCGATTCGAACTGGCAGAGAGAATTCGAAGAATCTTTCCCATATCAGGAAACGCCCGACCAGATAACCACTGCCGAAGATATTAAAAACGATATGCAGCAGCCGGTTGCTATGGACAGACTCCTCTGCGGTGACGTTGGCTATGGAAAAACCGAGCTCGCTATGAGAGCCGCATTCAAAACCGTGGAAAATAATAAGCAGGTCGCCGTACTCGTGCCAACAACAGTTCTATGCGTACAGCACGGCCGAACCTTCACAGAAAGATTCACCGATTTCCCCGTCTGCATCGAAATACTCAACCGCTTCAAAAACTCAAAACAAACAACAGACATCATCAAACGCACAAAAGAAGGAAAGGTCGATATCTTGATAGGAACACATCGTCTTCTAAGCAGCGACGTCTGCTTCAAAAACCTCGGACTTCTAATTATCGATGAGGAGCAGCGGTTCGGAGTCAAGCAAAAAGAAAAACTGAAAAAAATGAGAGTCAACGTCGATATCCTCACAATGACTGCAACACCGATACCCAGAACCCTGCATATGTCACTATTAGGCCTGCGCGACATAAGCTCGCTGGCAACACCGCCGCTTGACAGAAGAAGCATAGTTACCAATGTCACCGGCTATAATAAAGAGCTCATCAAAAAAGCTGTCATCCGGGAAACCAACCGCTCAGGCCAGGTATTCTTTCTGCACAACAGAGTAAAAACCATAGATAAAAAAGCATTTGAAATCTTCAAACTACTCGAGCAAACGAAAGCTAAAATCGCAATAGCCCACGGCCGAATGAAAAAAGAGCAGCTCGAAAAAACTATGATTGATTTTGTCGAAGGCAAAATTGACGTCCTTGTCTGCACGACCATTATCGAATCCGGCCTCGATATCCCGAACGCCAACACCATTTTTATCGACAACGCCGACAGGTTCGGCCTGGCAGAGCTGCACCAGCTACGCGGACGCGTCGGAAGATACAAACACAGAGCCTTCGCCTATATGCTCCTGCCGCAAAAAAGAACTATTACTCCCCTCGCAGCCAGGAGGTTAAAGGCAATTGAGGATTACTCTCACCTCGGCGCAGGCTTTCGAATCGCCCTGCGAGACCTTGAGATTCGCGGTGCAGGCAATATACTCGGCGCCGAACAATCCGGCCACATTCAGCTCGTCGGTTACCAGATGTATTGTGAGCTCCTCGCCCAAGCCGTCAGAAAAATGAAGAATCAGCCTGAAGAAAAAATCCCCACCGTAGTCCTTGATTTGGGTATCACAACCTACATACCAAAAAATTACATACCATCCGACAGGCACCGAATGGAAGTCTACCGAAAGATTGCCGTCGCGAAGACACTGCAGCAAATAAAGGATTTAGCCGCTGAATTAAATGACCTTTACGGCCCAGTCTCCGATGAGGTAAAGCTGCTGCTCGATTTAACAAAACTTAAAATCAAAGCTGCCGAGTTCAATATAAAAGCAATCATTGCCTCGGGGCAAAGTCTCGTTTTCTCCTTTGCACAGAAAATAAGCAACAAAGACAAAATGCTTCTCAAAAATATTGCGGGAAAAATCACAATCCCGGATAATAAAACCGCTTATCTCCATCTGCAAAAAAATTATTGCGAACCGCAAACTTTAATTAATATTCTGCGAAAAATCTTCGTTGCATCTCATAAAAAAATTAAGGAGAAAGATTATGTGGCAAAAAATAACTAAAATTATGTTGTTAATTCTCGCAGCGATTCTGTCAGCAAACAATCTCAGAGCCACCAACAATAGCGGCAAATCACCGCTTGATGAGCTGCCGCCGCACATAAAACAGGCTACACCATTCGGGCAAAGAGCGGACTTCTCGCATGACGGCAAAAAAATATTGTTCCTCGAAAAAACCTTCGGCGATGTGTATGAAGTCGAACTGGCAACCGGAAAACTCAAGCCTATGACGCACCATTATTATCATACAGGCTACACACGGGCACTGTATCTAAGCAATGGTGACATACTTCTTTCCGGGCCGAAACGCCTCGACCCCGACAATCCATCGGACGGCCGAAGTGAAAAAAATGCACAATTGTGGGTATTAAAAAAAGACCTCTCCGGGCCACCAACATCACTTGGTGAACACTGCTCGGAGGGCCCCGCCGTATCGCGGAAAAAATTAAAAATCGCCTGGACTCGAAACAACTGTTTTTATCTGGCTGATATTGTTTATGAAAACGGCAAACCAAAAATTGACAACAAAAAAAAGATACTCGACGTCAACGATTTACCTTTCAGATGCTATCTCGAAACACAGAACTTCAGGCCCCCTGACGAAAAAGAGCTGACATTCAATGCTTACGAATATCAGGGAACGGACGCGATGGGCCTTGACATCGAAACAGGAAAGTTCACAAATTATTCCAAAGCCGATAACCAGTTTGATGAGGCAGAAGGTATCTTCCCCGATGGTAAATACACAACCGTCGAGTGCGACAGGCACAACCCGAAAGGCCCGCAATATGACGATATCTATAAACTCGCTCTGGACGGCTCGGGTAAATCAGTAAGGCTGACTTTCTTCTCGGATTATCCCGGCTACAAGGCATCAAACCCGGTGATAAGCGATGACGGCCGGTTTATGGCATTTCAATATGCAAAAGCCGGTGACTGGGCAGGTATCGGCAGAGGAATCCTGATTTTCGACCTGCTCGAATACGAAAAAACAAAAAAATTGAAACCTCCTGAGGACAAATGAAAAAACTTCCAAATAAGAAAAGCCTGTGAATGCTCTTCGAAAAATGTTTCTATGGATTTTAATGTTCTTATCGGATACAATCGTATTCTTAAAATGACTACTATAATTAATCGGAGCTTTGAAATATGCGTAAATTCGTTCCTCTCTTAATCATAATGCTCTCACTGAGCAGCGGCTGCAAGAAGGAAAAGCCCCAATTCACCGATATTGAGCTCGAACTTATGCCTCAGCCGCAAAGAGAAAACCTGCCCGAAGCTACTGGCGGTTTCGCCCTCGCCGTTGGAACCGACACTATAACCAGCACGGAAATCGTTGAGTCGCTCGCCGTATATTACGCAGACCTTGCAAAAAATACATCTCTTGCCAATTTCAAAAAGCAGGCAAAGTTTCAGGTCGAGAACTTCGTCATAAACAAAATATCAAATCTCCTTCTCTATCAGCAGGCAAAGATTGATTCCTCGGAGCAAATCGACGAACAGCTCAAAAAAGCAGTCGAAAACGAAGTGAGAAGATTTCTCGCAGAATTCGGCGGCGACTACGCAAAAGCCGAAGAAGCGCTAAAAAATGACGGCTTCACCGGCTGGCAGGATTTCAGGGAATACCAGAAAAAGCTAATCCTCAGCCAGTCTTACCTCGCGAACAAAATGCCCGAAGAAAAACCTGTCACCTTCAGTGAAATGATGGACTACTACAATGCAGTGAAAGACAAAGTCTTTGTCCGCCCACCTAAAATATCTTTCCTGCTGATTGATATTCAACCGGCCAAACTCAGTCCTGCCGACCCCAACACTACCAAACAGCAAGCTGCAGAACAGCGCGCTAACGCCATTATAAAACGCATCCAGGCCGGTGAAGATTTCGGAAAGCTTGCAGAACAGTTCTCGCACGGACCCTGGGCGCCTCTCGGCGGACTTTGGAAACCACTTAATCCAGACTCTCTTGCCCCACCTTACGACATACTCGCAAAATACACACAGAATATCGAGCCCGGACAAATAATCGGACCAATCAATACAGAAGAGCACATTTTCATAATGAAACTGCTCGAGAGACAAAAACAAAAAGCAGCAGCCTTCGAGGATGTGCAAAAAGAAATTAAAAGAAAAATACTCGCCGAACGCCGAAAGCAGGCTATCGACCAGATTATATTAAAACTCATTCAGCAGGCCGACATCACCAATATGGATGAGTTTATTGACTTCTGTTTGCAGAAAATCTATGAAAAAAACAGCGGCTAATTCTAATAAAAATTCGAAAATCGTCGCTCACGGCATTGACCTCGTCGATTGCCCGAGAATTGAAGATATGCTCAGCCGTCACGGCAAACGATTTATAAGCCGCATCTTCACAAAAGCCGAGCAGCAATACGCCCAAAAAAATAAAAACAAAATTGAAAAACTCGCCGGCCGCTTCGCCGCCAAGGAAGCAGTCCTGAAAATGATGGGCACCGGCTGGATAGGAAAAATCGCCTGGACCGACATCGAAATAATAAACAATCCCACAGGACAGCCCGAAGTGAAACTTACCGGCGAAGTAAAAAAAATCGCCCAAAAACTCGGTATAAAGCAGATGAGTATCAGCATTACACATACCGCCAACTTCGCAATAGCTTCAGCCGTTGCTCTTGCAACAAAACAATAACTGATGAACTTGAATTTGCATTACGGCAAATTGGATTACCCCAATCTCAATCTCTCAAAGCACATAATGCACCCTATCAGGCGTATATTCACCCCGTTATTCAGCGATGCCCAAACCAAGACTTAGTTTCCAGACTGAGGCTCCTCAGGAAGCGACTCCAAGAACAAATATGTAGATGTTGTCGAGACTCACTTCAAGTAGCCTTGGAGTAATCTGACGAATCCCGAAAATAACGTCCTTCAGATATTTGTTGTAGTCCTTCAAATTCACGAAGGATGTTATCTTAAGCTTTTCATCTGAGAAGCTCTTGGCGGTGTCGGACAGGTCTTCTGCGTATACTTTGCACCGAATTTTGCCTGTAGGAATGTCATAGGACTCCACAAGCGTCTCTTGGAGAAGGTTCATTGGGTGATGATTGCCAGACGGAGTCTGGAACCGCTGAAGTCTCTTCAGGTTCTCGTTGTTAGTAAGTGCTACTTGGTGGGTTCTGTCATGGAATATGACATAGTCCCCGCCCTTGGCCGCAAGGGTATTCATCTTGTTAACGGCATCTGCGCCGTACCCCACTCTGGTGATTTCGCTCTGTTTCAGTGGAACACTATGATATGCATTTTTCATAATTGGGAGTGACACAATGTCAGCATAGTGCTCGAAGATGCTGAGTGCGAACTCGTCAGAAAGATGAGCGGTCTCAAAAACAATGCTTATCATCGGCGTCTCCCTTCTCCTTTGCGAAGGAGTTGGACCATCTCCTTCATTTTAGGATACTGTGTGAATATGTCTTCGTCGCTTGCTTTACATAATGTCTCGAGTTCTTGCAAGCGCTTGATTTGGATATGGGCTGTATCCTTCTGCCACATTAAATGAGCAGCCACCTTGAGACGCCCAAGTCCCGCCCAGAACTTCTTGTCAAACTGCTTTCGGTATTTCACGGACCACATAGCCAATGTAAATTTTGCCATATACTCATTTGGACTAGATTCGCGAATCCGGACGAAAATCGCGTTGAGAGTGTCAAGAGCCCATCGCATGGGTAGAGCTTTCTCAGAACCGGACTCAAGTTCTGACAATTGTGCCAAGTTGATAAACCACTCGAACATTTCATCGCACACCTTAGGAAACATATCGAGTACCCGGATAGAAGACCCATCCATCAGTATAAGAATACTTTTGACTTCTTTCTCTCCACGCATGTAACGACGAAGACATTGCTTGAGACCCTTAATGCCTTCTTCGTTGTTTCCCGGCGATCCATTTACGTTTGTCATCTCAGTCTTCTCCTTTCTATTCTCCCACACCTACCTCGTCGATTTGGACGCAAAGCTCTCAAACGAGTATCGCCGTGGCGGATAGTGCAACTGGTTTGTCTTCTCACTTGCACGCTCCTTTTGCTGAACTATGACTTATATGGTTTCTATATAAGAATCCATCTAAATATATTTTAACTGATTGCTTCGCCAAACTCACCACAAGATTTAAAACGCATTGCTTTGCAAAGCCATCTGTATATGTTTATATAAAAGTTGTCCTATTCATAATCGTAGTTTATTAAGAATTTCTTGCTCATTCCGATACCATTATTAGAGAAATGGCATCAGTTGTCAAGACTTGATTAGAAAGTTCAAAAAGCTATACTGGCTAAATATGTCTAACAGAGCGAAAAAAAACGATTTTGAATGTATCGTTATAGGTGCAGGTCATGCAGGCATCGAGGCGGCCTTTGCCGCCGCTAAAATCGGCGCTAAAACAGCACTTGTTACTATCAGCAAAAAAACTATAGCAAAAATGAGCTGCAACCCTGCCATTGGCGGCCTTGCTAAAGGACAGATTGCCCGCGAAGTCGATGCCCTCGGAGGCCTTATGGGCCTGGCTACAGATGCAACAGCAATTCAGTTCAGAATCCTGAACCGTTCAAAAGGACCTGCTGTCCAGTCGCCCCGCGCACAGGCCGACAAATACAAATACTCACAATGGATAACAAAAACTCTCCAACAAACACAAAACCTCACAATCATCGAGGCAATGGTGACAGATATCATTACGGAAAACAATAAGGTAAAAGCAATCACCTGTAATGACGGCAACGTATATCAGACAAAAACCATTATCATCGCAACGGGGACATTCTTGCAGGGCCTGATGCACATCGGCACTATGCAATCACCGGGCGGCCGGCTCGGCGAACCTGCAAGCAAAGAGCTTTCGTTGTGCCTGCAGCGGCTCGGATTAAAAGTGGGCCGACTAAAAACAGGTACACCGCCCCGCCTTGACGGCTCAACCGTAAATCTCGACAAACTCGAAATCCAGCTCGGCGACAGCGTCCCTGTCCCCTTCTCATTCTTGAACGACTCAATCAACCGCCCGCAAATTCCCTGCTGGATAACCTACACAAATGAAAAAATCCACCAGCTCCTCAGAGAAAATCTCAACCGCGCTCCTTTATATACAGGCCAGATAAAATCTGTCGGTCCACGGTACTGCCCCAGCATCGAAGGTAAAATCGTTCGCTTCGCCGACAAAAATCGTCACCAGGTCTTCCTCGAGCCCGAAGATGAAAAAATAACCACTATCTACTGCAACGGAATCAGCACCTCTTTTCCGAAAGACATCCAGCAGCAAATGCTGAAATTGCTGCCCGGCACAGAAAACGCAAAAATAGTTCACTTCGGCTATGCAATCGAATACGACTATTGCCCGCCGGTTCAGCTCAAAAATAATCTCGAAACAAAAAAAATCGAAGGCCTGTTCCTCGCAGGACAAATCAACGGCACCAGCGGCTATGAAGAGGCCGCGGCTCAGGGCATCATCGCAGGCATAAATGCAGCAAGAAAACTCCAGAACGCTGAACCCATTGTCCTCGGCAGAGAGCAGGCCTATACAGGTGTGCTCATCGATGACCTCTTGACCAAACAAATAGATGAGCCTTATCGGATGTTCACCTCCAGAGCCGAATACAGGCTGTCCCTACGGTCCGATAA
Source organism: uncultured Pirellulales bacterium (assembly GCA_964568365.1). Taxonomy (GTDB): domain Bacteria; phylum Planctomycetota; class Phycisphaerae; order Sedimentisphaerales; family Anaerobacaceae; genus CAYLMG01. The sequence continues at coordinate 9,705 of CAZMQF010000093.1, forward strand.
CGCTGACCGAAGATTAACTCAAATCGGCAAATCCGTCGGCCTCGTTGATGAAAACAGATGGCAGAAGTACTCCAAAAAGCTTTCTGACGTCGAAAAACTAAAAGATTATCTGACGCACAAACGACAGGGCAGTTTCACCCTATGGCAAATCCTGTCCCGTCCAAACAGCCCATTGGCTAAAACATTGTCCGATAATGAGTTTGTAAAAAGTGAGCGCTTCGACAAATCCGTCCTTGAAGCTGTGATTATCGACGCAAAATACGCGGGCTACCTCGAAAAACAGCAAAAAATCGTCGCCGCTCTCAAATCACTCGAAAAGAAAAAAATCCCTGCCGGCATCGATTACAACAGAATCGAGCATCTGCATGCCGAAGCTAAAGAAAAGCTCACCGCTTTTCGCCCTGCAACACTCGCTCAGGCCTGCCGAATTGGCGGAATAACACCTGCCGACATTATAGTTATTCAGGTATATCTGAAAAAATATCATTAAAAGCTTATGAAGCTCGCAGACAACCTATACAACAAACAGTTAATACGCAGCCAGCCGAAATTCAAGCTCTGGCGCTATGCCGGCCTGCTCTTGACTTACAAATGCAA
>CAZMQF010000094.1:0-10150 GCA_964568365.1 uncultured Pirellulales bacterium
GTGCCTCGGCCTCTATATCAAGCTCACCACCCTTGAAGGCGGTCAGCTTGACGTCGTCTTTAGCGAAGATATCAACGGTAGCCTTGTTGATCTTACCATTCTTGGCCTCGGCCTCTATATCTATCTCACCGCCCTTGAAGGCAGTCATCTTGACGTCATCGAGTGCCGTAATATCGACCAGGGCCTTGTTGATCTTGCCATTCTGTGCCTCGGCCTCTATATCAAGCTCACCACCCTTGAAGGCGGTCAGCTTGACGTCATCATCTGCATCGATATCGACTTTGGCCTTATTGACCTTACCTTTCATAGCGATAGCTTTTATTTCAGCTTCACCGTCGTTTTCGGCTATTACCTTAACATCATCACCGGCATCAATATCAACCGTGGCGTAGTTATTTGTGCCATTCACTGCGATAGCTTTTACTGAGGCCTCCTGGCCGGAACCGGCTTTAATCTCAACATCCTGATCGGCATTAACCGTAACAGTAGCTGTGGCGTCACCAGTATGGTTGCCGACAGCCTTAGCTTTTACCTCGTTATTTATATAAACGTTGGTACCGGTGATGCTAATACTGTTATATACAGACGAAGCATGCGGTGCTTCGGCGGTTACAGTGCCATTAATAATAACATCCCCGACTGCGCCGCCGTTGGGCTTGTCGGCGTTGGCAGTTATTACCACGTTGGCCGGAGACATAACGTCGCCGTTGAGTGTAACATGGTCGTCGGCGATAATTTCAACGTCCCCATCGGTACTTTCAATCTTAGTCCCGGAGTCGGATACTATATTATCCCAATTGCTGCCATCGACTTGTCCGTTTCCGGCTCTAAGATAGACGTCGCGGGCAGTAACGTTGCCATGGACCTCCATCGTCGATGCGGAACCAATGTTATGTTTTTGGCCGGCTTTTGCTTCCAGGTCGCCGAGAACGCTAACGTCGCCGAATAACCTCATATCATCAGCAGCAGATAGTATAACTTTACTGGTATTATCATTTTTCGTAAGGTTGCCATAAATCTCAAGGTCGCCCAAAAATTGTGCCCCACCTAAACCGGTCGCTATGATTTGCTGATCAGGGTTGGAGACAGGACCGTCAAGGATTACATTATCTAAAAGCTTTATGTCTCCGGCCCGGATATCGTCAGCGAGGTAAATAGACCCACCACCGCCATCGCGGCCGGAATCCATTGTCAAAAGACCGCCGTACAAATCGATCCCGTAAGTGCTGCTTCCGCCATCAGTTCCCCAGGCATCAACATCTATGTATGTATCAGCTAATAGGCTGAGATCACCGCTGCCGGAAAAATCGATGCCGCTGTTAATCATGATGAAGTCATCAGCTTCTAAAGTCAGGTTGTGGTTGCCGCTATAGTCGAGGTCTCTTCCGGTACCGGTGTCGTCCATATAGCCGCTATAACCATAGGTGTCGACTAAAATCCAGCCTGTGTTACTGGCGTCGCCGCCTACACCTGTAGATACAATAACGTGCGCATCACCGAGATACCCCGCTAAATCATCAATGTCGAGATAGGAACAGTAATAATCTCCACCCAATGGGCCGACATACTCATCCACCTCATTATTTGCCGTCCATGTGTCGGTTCCTGGTTCTGGGTCATCTTCAGAAATATCGCCATCATTAAAACTAAAATCGTTAATCCAGATGTTGTAGGGGTCAATGAGGAAAGTACCGGCCTGGCCGTTTAATGCGGTCATATCAATATTACCGAGAATCTCGGTGTATTGTTTACCGGACAATTCAAAGAATCCGCCATCGCCGGATTCGCTTCCGCCTTTGGCCTCAACGAGTGCGCCTTGGCGGAATAGAGCCGTATCCGGTGAATAAACAACGACATCGCCGCCGCCGCCGTTTACACCGGCGTTAGCGGTAGTTATGCTACCTTCCCCAAGTGCAACTACATCAGCGGCCGTCAGAGTAATACTTCCGCCGTCGCCTTCGACGCCGTCGGCATTAAGGACTCCGAACTGACCTACCCGGCCGGTACCACTCTCAACAGCAACTGAAAGACCTTCGAGGCCCTCAACTGCCCTTGAAAAAGTGTCGCCCGCAGCAAGTATTATCTCGCCGCCTGCTGCCTCTACGGTTCCCTCATTGATAACATCGCCGTCAGATAGCGCATCACCCGTAATATCAGAGGCGTTAACGGACACAACCTCAACAACGACATCGCTGCCGGGTTGACCGAGAAGCACTCTTTCGCCGGCGGTCATAACAACCAGTCCGCCGGGAGCGCTAATTGTGCCTGTGTTGAGTACCTTTTTGCCTATAAGAGCAACCATGCTGTCTGCAATGATTGTTCCCTGGTTGATAACCGATCCGGAGCCGCCTGAGAAGTCGTATCTGCCCTCAATAAAATCCTGATTTTTGATATTGAGGGATGACGCTACGAGCTGTGCTACGTTAATCCGTGCTCCGGCGCCGAAAAGCACACCAGCGGGATTAACTATAAAGACACGCCCGTTCGCATTCAAAGCTCCGTTAAACTGTGTCGGGATATTTCCCGACGATATCTTGTTCAGCACCGCTGAATTACTGTTCAAAACGCTATTCATGTACTGGTTAAACGTTACAGACTGTGTAGTAGTTGTGTCAAAGTTGCTCCAGTCCAGAATTGCGTTGTTGGCAGTGTTAAGAACAGTGCTGTCCCCCCACGTAGCTCCCATTAGCCCGGAAGCTCCCGTCAGATTTCCCTGCTCAAGAGCCAGCACAACTGTTGTGTTAAACAGAAGACAGCTGACGAGAAAACAGGAAACTATCTGCCTTAAATAGTATTTCTTTGTAATTCTTCTCATTTCACTCATCATCGTACCCCTTTTATCTTTTACTTCATTACAACTTTTTGTTGATTCCATCCGCTATATCTTCCATTTCGGCCACAAGCCGTTTTTTTACCATCTTGCGATAAAGCTTAAATGCAATCTCTCCTGACCTGCTTGTGTGCGTCCTGCATCACGCAGTGGCCAGGCCAGATACGCTGCCGCCTCGAAGTTCTCACCGACTTCTCCTATCAGTCCCACGCCTGCTCCAAAAAGCTCTTCTGTTCCTGGTTCGCCGGCTACTTTGTGCTCCATCTTTGCCCTGCCGCCGTCGATGAAGGCTACCGGTGCAAGCTTTCTGAGCCAGGGCTGCTCTTTGTCTTCAGCTTCATTGTTTTGTTCCATGTTGTTCAAATGATTTCCCGCCTCGTTGAATGCAATCATGTCAAACTCATACTGAACAGAGTAAAGCATGCCTTCGTCGGCAACTATCTGGTCTTCCCTGTAACCTCGTACCGTATATAAACCGCCGAATGTGGTCATCTTGGCCGGCACGAGTCTTCCGCTCGCATCTATCCATCTGAAGTTGCCGCTCAAACGCTCAATCTTATCAGGGTCAAGATACTGGCTGTGAAATGCCGAAAACGTGTAGATTCTGAAGTCCGGATGTGCACCGGTTCGTGCAGTATTGAACCGCCTCTTGCTGGACTGGTTGAAGCTTGCGTATCGGTTGAACGTAATAGAGCTGCTCGACATATCGTCCCTGCGGTGAATATCGAATCCTGCAGACCACAAATCCCATTTAACATCCTGTTTGAGCACACTAACCAGTAATGGAATAGCTTGAGGGTTGATTTTACTTTCTTCGTGGCTCATGCCTGCTGTCAGGTCAAAGAACCAGCTGTCTTTTTGAAAGAGGTTATATCGGAGCAGACCGCCGTAAAATGAACCAGTACCTATAAAGCCTATTCCTCCTACCGCAGAAATATCGAACTCGCTGCGGCCGCCATAAACGTTAAGTCTCAAACGAGGACTCCAAAGCGGGAATTCATAACTGCCGTAATAGGCGTAATTGTCCTCAAATCCCTTCTCCGGAGTTATCTGTGCCATAATAGTAAGCCTGTCGTCTCTTCCGGTCAGGTTTGTATTGATAAGTCCCAGTCTGGGTCTCCAGCGTCTGTCCTTTGTTCCTGCATTGTCTACCTGTATATAATAATGCCATGGGCTTGTTTCATAGATATCGTAGCCGACCGCGAGCGAGTTAGGCTCGGCCCCCTTTGAGACTGTTGCTGAAACGTATCTGTCAGGGTTCAGGTTAAGCAGATTTATAAAATCATCAAGCTCCTTCTTGTTGACTACCTCATTAGCTCTGACGGGTGACCACTCCTCAATCAGTTCTCTTCTGAGTATCGGCTTCTCACGTTCGTTCTGCTCTACATCGTAAGCGGTGATTCTCACTGACGTAACTGCTGCCTCGATAACTTTGATGGGCAGAATCTGGTCAACGAGCATTACTCCATCTTTCAGCGCTTCCCGCGGCACATAAACGTATATTCCGCCATAGTGTTTATCCTGATATGCCGAAAGGATGTATTGGACGCATCCCTGGATTGTTCTCGTTGAAACATCTCTGGCCTCACCGGGCAGGGAGAGTATTTCATCGATAATTCTTAAATCGTAAAGGGCCTCGCCCTCGGCTTTCTTTAAAGGCAGACTTGAAGAGTTATAAACCAGCGGCATATTATTTATCAGCTCTTCTGTTGGTACCAGAGTATTGCCGCTGATTCTGATTTCCTTAACTTTCAAGCGCGGACTATCATCCACCGGCAGCGTCAGCTCTTCAATTTCAGCTAATTGTTTGGCTTTTCTCTTCTCCGCTGTAGCTCTTTTCGCCTGCTCGATTTCCTCACGCTTTTCCCTCGCGGCAGCTTCACGCATTTCCTCCATCTGCTCAGCCGCTTGTGCCTTTTCTTCTAATTTCGTTTTAATATCCTTTTCGGTTTCGCTGTTAACATTAGCTGTTTCTTGTGCTGAACATACTACTGTCCCTATCAAGAAGAAAAATGCCAATATCAACACAGTCTTTGCTATTTTACACATAATACTCTCCTTAAAACTTTATAGACCCGACAAAGGTTACTCTAAAACAATAAAAAACCGCATCAGCCGAAGCACTGATGTCGGTAACAACAGAACAATCACGTTTCTTCCGAATAACTATACTCTTCAACACTTTACTTCCTGAAGCCGGTAAATCAACATCCTTATCTTCCGCTCCCTGATTAGTTTATAACTCTATTAGTTTATCAAATTAGGCAGTCCGATGTCAAGTAATAAGTTGTCTAAAAATCGCAATTTTATTCATTTGTGCTGTTTTTTTTTGAGTTCTGTTCCCTTTATACTTTTTTTCGGACCCGTGCTCCTGTGTATTTTTGATAGAAAAAATAATTTTTACGCTCGAGGTAGTGCAAAAAACTCCTAAAACTAACTCTCAGGCTCGCGACATAGTATACAATCAGGAATCCTTTAAAAATATAAGAGGTTGAAGTTCAAAGGCAGGCCAAACCAGTTTGTGTCTCTTTTTTCACGATATACCGCATTCACATCCTGATAATTTTGTCCTACAAATGGTTTTCTTTCTAATGGTTTCAATTATGACGGAGAAAAAAGGAAAGTAAAGCAAAATCTTGTTTTTTTTTCGTTTTTTCAGTGCTTAAAACCGTGATATTAGAATTTGGCGAAAGCGGAGAAAAACGGGATAACGACACTTTTTCCGACAAGTTCTTTTTGGTATCAGGTTCTAATTGCTGTCAGAGTTCTTTTTGGCCAGCAGACGCAGCCAGAGCCAGCCGGCAAAGCTTCCAATAACATAATACGGGAACTGCTGCCAGACAAAATCCGTTCCGATGAGAGCTTTGCCCAAAAAGGTTCTTCGAATCGCTTCAAGTAAGGGCGCCCGGCAGAGCTGAAGGAATTCGAGCAGGCAGGTTGCGGCAAAAACTGCGATGGCAATCTTGGCAGGGTAAGTCTTATTGGGCAGGAAAAAGAAAATGAAAAGGCACCAGAAGACCTCGTAAAAGATAGAAGATACATAATAGTTCAGCCATAATCTGGAAGGTCCATTATAGAACCGCCACAGATATAGCCCTATCGAACCAACCAAAAACAGCGATATCAGTATTGATAACCGCCTATTTACATATAAAAAGATTCTCTGAATGTCTGACACCGCTTTACCAAGGATAATCCTAAATATGATACAAGTACGAAACAATTATATCTCTTTATCTTATCGTGCGCAAGAGTTATTATTTGTGAAACTTTTTGCGATATTGAAAACTCGGAAAAAATTGGAGTTAACCGTTTTATTTGTAAGCACTTAAATAGTTCAGCGTTGACTTGGGTAAGCTGGATATGATATTATAACCATACAAACTATAAGGTTTTATCAGAATTTAAGCAATTAAATGGAGGATAGAAAGTGAGAAAGCTCATAAAATTGTCAAGGATATATCAGTTAGGGCTGATTATATCGTTTTTTGCAGTTTTTTTTATTGTTTTTAGTTCCTTTGCACTGGCAGGTCATAAAAACGGCTCCAACAGTCATGTCAATCCTGCAGGTATAATCCGGGGAAGCGGCGGTGTAAGTGCACCGGCTCAGGCATTTATTACTCCAGGCAAGGGAGTTTCGGGAGCTGGTAATAAAGGCTCCGGGCACGGTTTTGGCGGTAAAGGAGCAGCAGGGAATACCTCATTAAATCAAGTCGGTTCCACAAAACTTCCCGGAAATAATGTCTTTGTTGGTACTGCAGGTGGTAATGTTGTTATTAAATTGCCTAAGCTTCATATTAATGGTCTTTCGAATAAGGGCGGCGAATTTGGTCTTTGTGCGGCTGACAACTTTGCAATGGCAATTGACGGCATTGAGCAGTTGACTTTCTGTGCCGGCGCAAAAGGGCCTAATCCGGGGAAGGGTAACATTGATGTTAAATGCGTAAAGGATGGCAATCCCGGCAATCCGGGCGGAGGCAACTTCAACGGCCACTGGAACGAGGGAAACCACGGCAATGGGAAGGGTAATATTTCCTGCGGCAATCAGGGTCATGGCATCGGTGAAGGTATGACAGGCGGTGGATGTAAACCTAAGCCATGTCCTAAGCCTAAGCCATGTCCTAAGCCTAAGCCATGTCCTAAGCCTAAGCCGTGTCCTAAGCCTAAGCCGTGTCCTGAGCCTAAGCCGTGTCCTGAGCCAACTCCTGAAACCGCAGCATATGCACCACCTGTTCCGCTGGTTAGATTTCCTGAGGTAAAGGGTTGTCCGGCAGTCATAGCTGCCGCAGCCTCGGAAGTAGGTATTCCACGCCAGACTATCCAGTTATGGATTGGAAGGTCACTGGCCTCCGGTGTCGATATACAGCCCTGTGATATTTGTTCGAGAATAGTCAGAGCTGCAGAAGTGTTAAGAGATTTCGACGGAAGCCGATTCGCAGCGCTGACTGGGATAATCAATTCGATAGCACCGGCTGATGCGCCTTTTTCTCCTGAGCTCGGCATGCAAATCGCAGAAAGCTTGCGGCAGATGCGTGATGAGGACAACCGTTATGCTGTTGCACTCGAATATGTGGATGCTTTTGTGGACTATGCAAATATTCTTGAAAAAGACTTTACGGGACTTGTTGACAGTCCGATGGAATTTGTGCTGGCCAAATATGGCTCGGCGATATTGGATAACGATAATGCCAATATTGCTGTCTTTGTTGCAATGCAGCTGCAGACTGTAGGACAATAATCAGCCGTTAAAATCGGTTTTTTTGAATTTTTAAGGCGTTGAGGTCACTAAATCACCGGCTTCAGCGCCTATTTCGTCTCGATGATTTATGACCCCGTTTAAAGCTTCATACAATCTTATGAAAAAGCACGCTGTGTGCTGAACCGAGTCTATGCGAACCCATTGCCTCGTGAACTTGAATCTGAATGAGCCAATTGATTTGTGCGGAAACTTGTGCATATAAGTAGATTCTTCGCTGTTATAAAGAAGAATCAGGGGCTTGGCCGCTTTTATGCAGCTCTCGAGCAGCTTTGCCGCCAGCTCCTCTTTGCCGGTTCTTGCAGCAAGATAATAAGCCGAAATCAGGCCTTCCCCCCTCGCGCCGTCAGGATAAGCATGGTCTCCGTAATTGTAGTAGAATGTGCCCGGATAATCATAATAAGCCGAATCCTGCTCTGTATACATATACTCCATCATCTTCATAGCATCACCGAAAACAAAATTCAGGTATTCGGGCCTTTGGAATTCACTATCGTATGACTATTCTTCTACCGCCTGCATAAGCCAGCCATCGCTTGGCAGAGGCTCAAAAAGCTCGGCATATCTGACAGGTCTTTCCTTTACCAGAAAATCCAGGGCACTTTTGGCTGTTTTTCTCACCTGCTTTCGATAACCGTCCGGCAGGTTCATATAACGCTCGAACATAGCAAGGCCTAAAAGAGCTTCACCGGGATAATAAAACGAGAAGAGCTGCTTTTTCTCTTCCTCAGTAGGCTCTAATATGGGCTGACCGCCATTGTACTCCGGGTGTATATAGTAACCAATCATCTCACCATCTGCTGCTGCTCTCGAAAGAATATGCTCTGCCAGTTCATAAATATACTTGTTATACCGGTCATCTTGTGTGAGTCTGTAGTAGTTCATCAAGGAAACCAGCGCGGTACCTGTTCCACCTAATTTAGCTTTTTTGTTATAGTAAACGTAATATGCTTTTCTGCCCTTATATTCGTGCTGCCTTAGATTTTGTATCAGAAAGTCTATCGTTTTCTTTGCCGCTGCTAAATACTTCTGCTCTCCTGTCAGCTCATACATTTTCAGAAGCAAAATTATGCCTCCGTTATGCCTGAGGATATTATAGTAATTATTTTCAAGAGTCCTGTTCGGGTGGATATGGTCGATAACAGTATCATTTACCCCATCATAATAATACAAGAACCTGCCGTCCTCGTACATATTATCAAGCACCCATTCCACGGAGGCCCTGGTCATCTCGAGTATCTTTTCCCCAGAGAATTCGTCTGGCATGGGATATCCGCGATACAGAGCAATAATATCTTCACCGAAGGTTATAAAAGCGATACCTTCAAGCTTGGTCTACTCTATTGGCAGCTGTCTTAAAAGCTTTATCCTCTCGTATATCCTGTTCGTCTGCCTGGCAACACCGATTTGCTTTGATAAAAAGTTGAGTGTATGCCTTAGTGTCAGATGGCTGTAAATAGTCGCATCTGTAGGCATATAGATATAGTATCTGTCTCGATATTTGAGCTTGAAACCCGTTATACCAGGCTCAAATCGTTTCTCATTGAACTTTTTAACGTTCAATTCGTTAAAATCGACGGCATGTTCGCTGGTAATTACCTCCAGCATAATCCTGCATTTGTTCGGGTCAGAAACCTCAAAGTTATCAAACTCTTGGTTTTCTTTAAGCTTGTCGATAATCCTGTTTATCGCCTCAAGCGGCGTGTTTCTTTTTGAAACCCAGCGTATTGACTCTTTGCCTTGCAGAAACAGGCTGATTGCAACCCACGCATAAGAAAGGTCGACGTTTAGTTTCGCTAATTTTTGGATGTGTTGGCCATTGCTAAGAGCGTATCTGATAGACTGAAATAACTGCTTTTCAGGGCTGAAATCCCTGCTGAACCATTCATCATACCTTTTTATAACCTCATTTTTTCCCTCCGTCTTCTCAACCTTTTCATCTGTAGTTAATGGTATAGAAACACTGCTTCTCCGAGCCCTCCAGAAGTAACATCCCAGGGCAGATGACAGAACGACCGCCGTAACCGCTACATAAAGATATAACTTTTTCATAATCTAAGTCTTTTATCTATCGAAACGCAAGGTTTTCAGGCTCAAAGCCCGTTTCCAGTAGATAATTATATCGTCATAAATACACACTGCGCTAAAAACCATCAGCCACCCTTGATGGTTGAACAGGATGAGGTTCGAGCGGTGTAAAATAAATGAAAAATTTTAATATGCGCATAAAAAAATGGGCCGGGTAGGATTTGAACCTACGTAGGCTCACGCCAACGGGTTTACAGCCCGTCCCCTTTAGCCGCTCGGGCACCGACCCAGAGATTTCAACAAATCTTCAAAGTTAGTTTACTTTTCGTCTGCCTATGTTGCAACAGTAATCCTCTATAAAACTACAACTCTATCTCAAGACAGCTTCGACACTTACCAGCTTTATTTGAGGGAGACTTTGGGCAAATCGGCCAGTGCTTCGTCTATCTTCTCCTTAGGATATGCGTAATCCTTAAGTTTACCGCTAAAGTAGGCATCATAAGCTGCCATATCAACGTGACCATGTCCACTATGAG
>CAZMQF010000095.1:0-10010 GCA_964568365.1 uncultured Pirellulales bacterium
AGCTGTCCTAATTCGATATTCTCAAGCTGCAGTCCCAAATCCTCGAATATCGCCTGCCCGCCGGTCAGTACCGCTATGTCACCGAGCATCGCCTTGCGCCTGTCACCGAAGCCCGGCGCCTTAACCGCTGCCGCCTGCAGAACTCCGCGAAGCTTATTAACAACTAACGTCGCCAGAGCCTCGCCCTCGACGTCCTCGGCAATAATCAGCAGGGGTTTTCCCTGCTTCGCCACCTCCTCTAACAGCGGTACTAATGACTTCACCGAGCTTATCTTCTTCTCATGAATTAGAATATAAGGCTTCTCCAGCACGACCGTCATATTCTCCATATTATTAATAAAGTGCGGGCTCAGATACCCTTTATCGAACTGCATACCCTCGACCAGCTCGACCGTCGTCTCGAGTGATTGTCCCTCTTCTACCGTAATCACACCATCCTTGCCGACCTTATCCATCGCCTCTGCAAGTTTGCTGCCTATCTCAACATCCTGGTTGGCCGAGCACGTCGCTACCTGCTCTATCTGCTTGCTCGATTTCACCGGTATGCTCACCTTTTTTAGCTGCTCGACTATTGATTCCACCGCCTTGTCAATCCCTCGTTTAACCTGCATCGGGTTTGCCCCTGCTGTAATATTTTTCAAACCCTCTTTGAAGATGCTCTCCGCCAGGATAGTGGCTGTTGTCGTCCCGTCGCCTGCAACGCTTGACGTCTTGCTCGCAACCTCTTTTACCATCTGTGCCCCCATATTCTCGTATGAGTCCTCAAGCTCAATCTCCTTAGCCACCGTAACACCGTCTTTGGTAACCGTGGGCGAGCCGTAGGATTTCTCCAAAACCACGTTGCGCCCGCAAGGCCCTAACGTAATCTTCACCGCCCGCGAAAGTTTCTCTACGCCCTTGAGTATCGCCCCTCTCGCGTCACTGCCGTAAGCTATCTTTTTCGCTGCCATTCTTCTTTTCTCCTTTTGTACTTTAATTCTCTTTCTTTCGTTACCCGAAACTGCCCTGCCTATTCTATAATCGCCATAATATCCGACTCGCTCATAATCAGGTATTCTTTGCCCTCAATCTTTATCTCCGTACCGGCATAGCTTGTGAACAGAACCATATCTGCCTTCTTGACCTGCATCTTCTGCTTCGTCCCGTCCTCGGTAATCTTACCGTCCCCAACGCTTACCACTTTCCCTTTTTGCGGCTTCTCTTTCGCCGTGTCCGGCAGCACAATCCCCCCAGCCGTCTTATTCTCCGCCTCTACCCGCTGTACCAGAACTTTATCACCTAATGGCCGTATCTTCATCTTCTTACTACTCCTTTCCTAATCCCTTTATATAAATAACTTCTTAAAGATAATAATACTTATACTCGCCTTCCGCTATGCAAAAATATTACTATTATAGCGCTTAATAAACAGCCTGTTTAATTGCTGCTGTAAAACATCCATATCTATCGGCTTATCTAAGACGCTGAAAACGTCCAGCTTCAGCGCCTTTCCCAGAAGCTGCTCGTCCGCCCGCCCCTTCAGCAAAAGGCACGGCAGCCGCGGGTAATCCATTTTAATTATTCTTATCGTTGTCAGCCCGCCCGCTTGACAGCCGATATCTATTATCGCTGCGTGAATCCGCCTTTGCCTTAGTACGTTAACGAACTCATCGGCGCTGCCCGCCACCATCAGCGTCACGCCTCTCGGCTCGAATATATCGTGAAGCGCTTCGGGCCACGCCCAGTCCGCTGCGCTCGCCAGCACATTTACCTCTTCAGATTCTAATAATCCGCCAGCCATAACATAAATCCTGTACAATAACCATCTGCAGATGTGCAAATTTTGTGCCAACGCCTTTTTTGTTAAGTAACCTCTTTCTAACTGCTTACTCGATATGGTCTTATAAATTCTGCCTCCCTCGCCCCTATCTGCCAAATCCCTCTTTTTTCTGCCATCCTGACAGTTTCCACATCGGTCAGCCCCGCCGTCCAAACAAAGCCAATATTGTGAAAACAAAGCCAATATTGGGCTAAAATTGGGTTTGAATTGGCTTTGATTGGCTTTGTTTTTCCGGCGGAAAAATCTGCAGAAAATGCCATAACTCTTTCTAATAAAAGTACTTATATAAATTTGAGCGTTTTTAAAATTGGCTTTGTTTTGCATAATTTTGTTTTTTTTGCGCAACACCCTCGTCGCAAGCAACGAGGCTAATCTACCCCGCCAACAAGTAGCGGGGCTAAACGATGTTGCGCTCAGGATTTTTAAATAGTTGGTCATTTGTTAGTCCTTAGTATAAATGAATTTAATTTTGACTTGGCCTGCTGGCCTTTATCGGTGCGGGTCTCCGCAGCCCCGGTAATGGGGCCTCCCCCCAATTAGTAAAATTGTACCATATTAGGCCTATTTGTCAATAAAAAATAATAAAAAATGCAACCGCGGATTAACGCAGATTTTCGCGGATTAAAATTTGAAACAGAAGAAAAGAGGAAATCAAAAGTTTTTACCACGGATTGCGCCGGAAAATGTTAAGAAAAATGGGTAAACCTCCCCTGTAATTTACTTATAATTTAACTATGTTTATACTACCGGCTTTCTATTAAGGTCGGAATAAGGATAAAATCCTGCTTCTTTAAGCTTTGTTAAAAGTGAGCGTGAACCATACTTTCTGGAATATTCCATCTCAGAGCGAAAAATTTCAATACATAACAATAAACAATGTTTTTTCCCTTCAATCTCGAAAGGAGCTCCTTTCGTGTCAAACTCATCGAAAATAAGGCAACTTGCTTCTTCATCCTCCCAAGGTATTTCTGCAGTTTCGCCTGGATTTATAACGGCTTCATAACTGTAATTTCCTATTGTCGTCATAATACCTGTCATTCTGCGTTCAATGTTATCAAAGTCGGTAAGTCTGCCTTCTTCTATCCTTTTTTTTATCGCTTTACGAGGTTCAGGGGGCGGCATATTTAACTTGGTGCATGTGATAAGCTCATAAGTACCTATACGATTAGGTTTTGGGCCGCTTCCGTCCGGTTCAATTAATTCCATAGTGGCGAAGACCGTACCAGGCAGGCAACTTGTAAAATAATACATATCAACTGTACCGCCCATTTGAAAAGGAATAAGAGCGTGACCTACCAACTCATACAAAGGTCCAAGAATTCGCTCCATAGCCTTTTCCTTAAGCTCATAATGCTTCTCATACTCTTCAGAAGAAAATGTTTTTTTCTTAAAAAGCCCGATCTTTTTTAACCAACCAAACATCTTATTCTTCTCAAATAATATAATTACGATGCTGTTTTTTTAGCCATCGGTCAAATAACATCATTAATATCCCAAACTCCCACAATAGTCGTTCCTTGATTTATTGGCTAATCTTTAATCAACTCTGCTGTCATTTCGTTTTCACAGTTCATAATTAGCTTAACTTTTACAAGCTCGTTTTTAGTCAGGCTGTTATTGTTTGTGATATTAACGTAAAAGTATCTTCTGCTTCTGCCCATCACTTTGCCGTTTTTCGACTCTGTCAGAATTGTATCCAGCTCACCAGTGAACTGCTGGCGGAAATTATAGCCAAGCTCGTCATTCAGCCTGCGTAAAATCTCTGAACGTTCTTTGATAATTCTTGAATCTATAAAAGGTTGCATATCGGCTGCGGCGGTTCCTTTACGCGGCGAGAAGCTGAAGATGTGCATCTTCGCAAAGCCGACTTTTTTTGCGATTTGGGCTGTTTTTTCAAAATCAGCGTCTGTTTCACCCGGAAAACCGACAATCAAATCACAGGTAATTGCCGGCCTATCCAGCCGTTCTTTTATAATTTCAATAGTCCTTAAAAAATCATCGATTCTGTATTGTCTTGCCATTTTTTTCAGAACCGCATCAGAGCCGGATTGCAGCGATAAGTGCAGGTGCGGCATAAAGTTACTGTGCCTGCAAAACGTATCGAGAAGCTGTTCTGTGACGTCGGCCGGCTCTAATGAGCTCAATCTTATTCGGGCTAAATTTTCTATCGCAGCTACCTTATCGAGCAGTTTTGCCAATTTATCGTTTGTCTGTTTTGGCCATTTTTTTCTCCTGACAGTGTTTTGGCCGTAAGCGCCGAGGCATATACCGGTTATGACAATTTCCTTATGTCCGGCTGCCACAAGTGCCTTAACCTCATTTATTACCAGCTCTTGCGGTTTGCTGTAGATTTCGGGGCGGGCCTTCGGAATGATACAGTAACTGCAGGGGCCATCGCAGCCGTCCTGAACCTTTAAAAATGCCCTTGTATGGCCGTTAAATGAGGTTAATTGGACAAGTTCTGGTAAATCAGGCAGTTCCTGCTTGATTTTAAGGTTGTTTTTTGCTTTAATTGTTGTTGTTACGTTATTTAGGCTATGAGGAGGTTTTCTATAAGAGGGGGTTTCGGCCTGGACTATTTTGGTTAAAGTGGCGGCAAGATTGAATCGATTTCTAATAATGTGAACGTTTTTTTCGTCTAAACCGCTGAGTTCTCCGGTATTTACAGCCGGCAGGCAGCCGCAGACGGCTATGGAGTTTTGAGCAGTTTTTGTTGCTTTTCGGATATATTGCCGGCTTTTGGCAGAGGCGGTATGAGTTACACAGCAGGTATTGATAACGGCAAGGTCGGGATTCTCAGAGGCGAAAACCTGTGTAAGGCCGAGCTTTTCGAGAAGCTGGCGAATTTGCTGGCTTTCGTATTGATTGACTTTACAGCCGAGAGTATTTATGGAAAAAGTCTTCATCATATGGTATAATCTATAGTTGTCGGCAAGGTTTGACAAGTCTGAGGTTGATTCGTAATTGGGTTGTAAAAGGAAGGATTTGTGATGGCGGCTGTCAGCAGCTCAATCTGGGCAATAGATATAGGTAGCAGCTCCCTGAAGGCACTTCGACTGACCGATGTTAATGGTGTTGTTGAGGCCTTAGACTTTGACAACATCAAACACGGTAAAATTCTTACAGGCAAAGATGTAAAGGACCTGGAGAAAGAGGAGCTGATAGCGATTTCTCTTCGTCAGTTTGTACAAAAACATGACCTTGAGAAGTCTGATATAATAATTTCGCTTCCGAGCCAAAACAGTTTTGCCCGTTTTATTACACTTCCGCCTGTCGAGCCGAAGCGGATTCCGGAAATAATCAGGTTCGAGGCGGTTCAGCAGATACCCTTCGACATTAATGATGTTCAGTGGGACTGGCAGTTAATGGAGGGCGAAAGCAGCGAAGAGAACAGGGTGGGGATATTTGCGATTAAAAGTGAAGTTATAACTTCGATGCTGGCGCATTTCAGCAGAGAAGATATACAGGTCAGGTTCATACAGATGGCACCGATGGCACTTTATAACTATGCGCTTTATGACCGTACGGATTTGTCGAGGCCAGCTGGGCAGGGCATTGTTATTCTTAATATAGGTGCGGATTATTCGGACCTGGTAGTTTGTACGAGAACGAGTGTGTGGCAAAGATGTATCCCGATGGGCGGCAACTCATTTACAAAAGCGATATCGGATGCGTTCAAGATTAATTTTGAGAAGGCGGAGAAGCTCAAGCATAATGCCACGATGAGTAAATATGCCAGGCAGATACTGCAGGCGATGAAGCCGGTTTTTGCCGACTTGGCATCGGAGATTCAAAGGTCGATAGGTTTTTATAAAAGCAGCAATCCCGAGACGAAACTTGTCAAGATAGTTGCTATGGGAGGCGGGACGAGGATGCGCGGCCTTGTGAAATATCTTCAGCAGAGTCTTCAGATGCCGATTGAGAGAACCGATTCTTTTGAGAAGCTTTCGATGGGTGCGGATGTTTCAGCAGCGAGTTTTCATGAAAATGTATGCGATTTTGGCGTTGTTTATGGTTTGGGCCTGCAGGCTTTGGGTCTCGGCAAGATAGAAAGTAATCTTCTTCCCCGTCACATAGCGCGTTCTATGTCCTGGGCGAGCAAAGCGAAATATTTTGCAGCGGCGGCGTCTTTGCTGCTGGTGGTTTCAGTACTGGCTTTCGGGAGGGTTCTTTTTGACAAAGCCAGCTACCGTGGCAAGCAGCAGAGCCGGGATAAGGTGGCTGATATTGTAAGAAACGCGGAGCTTGCCAATGACAGGAACCAGCAACAAAAGCAGAGACAGCCGGGGACACAATCTATAATGGAAAAGTATCTTGGTCTTTTTAGGTATCGAGAGGTTGTGCCGGAACTGATGCAGACGGTAATTTTAGCTTTGCCGAATGAGCAAAACACTTCGGAGCAGGTACAAAGACAGCTATATCGCGCGTTTGCCGCAGGCAATGTAGAAGAGGTTAAGAAGATTGACCGCAAGGAGCGAAAGCAGATATTTATAACGAATATGTCGATTCGTTTTGAAGGTGACATTTCGACAGAAGCATTCGCAGTTGAGCAAAGGCGCAGGGTTAGCACGACAAGACCGGCTTCGACTGTTAGTTCCGAGTACGACCAACAAGAGATGTACCGGAGGTGGCAGGAGGAGTTGAAGAGGAGAACAGATGAGGCTAAGAGGTTAAGGGAAATAGCTGACAGAGAATTTGAGGCTGAAGAGCTTGGAGAAGAAATTGAGCTGGAGCAGGTGGAAAGCCGTGCCGGGTTTTTAGTAACTATAACCGGATACAGTCCATATAAAGACATTTATAAGCTGATGGATCCACTCGAAGCCGGCGATGACCGTGACAAGTGGGGTTTTATAACACGTTTGAAAAATCTTAACGTAGTAGTTGACGGTAATAGTCCTTTCAGGTTGTTTGAGAAGGCTAATCGGAAGCATTTCAGCTTAGAGATGCATCCTATTGATTTGGAATCAGATGTGGATACTCCGCCGGTGGGGATAGGTATTGAGTCTGAGAGGCGGATAGAAACCAAGTCCGATGCTGCCAGCAGGGCGGTGACTTTTTATGGGCGGCCTGACCAAACTCAGAATGTAAGAACCGAGCGGATTCTGATTGACCCTATGACCAAGGAAGTTATCAGCAGACTGGCGAAGTATAATGAGGACGGGACACCAATGATAAATGAGGCCGGCGAAATAGTTTATGAAACCAATGACTACTGGTTTGTGCTGAAGGCTAAGTTACTCTGGTTGGATGCACCGAAAGAGATATTGACTTTGACGGCAGGGAAATAGCGGTTTGTTTTTTTTGTTCCGGGGTCGATGAGGTTAGATTTTGGTGAGCTAAGATGGGAATGTCGGAGATAAAAGATAGTTTAAAAAAGCTAAGTTTTTTAGGTGATTATTATTCTCTTGTGGTGCCGGTTGTTTTGGCGGTGGTAGCGGGTCTTTTGTTTATACCCACCATACTGATGCAGAGGAATCTTAAGGCGGAGATAGGAAGTGAAAGTATCCGGGATAATGGCAGGAGAGTTGAGGCATTTTTAGGACAGGAATCTCTTTCCGCTCGTCAGTGGGAGCAGGAGAAGGAGTTTCAGGATGCCTTTGCGGAGGATGCACGAAGGATATCGCTTTTAGAGGAGAGCAGCAGCCAGCGGCAGCTTCTAAGAAACAATTTATTTCCGGCACCGCCGAACGAGGTTTCGCAATATATCTACCGAGACTTCGGTAACAATTTCCGCAGCGGCGTTGAAGAGATGATAACCCGGCTTGACGGGCGTGATTGTCCGACGAAAGTTGAGCTGGATAAGCACTTGAAGAAACCTGCGGTTTATAATCCGTATGGGTCCGCTGTCAGGAGGAGCGAAGAAAACCTGGGCGAAAGTGACAAGATAATAGTCGATTACCTTTGCACAGATATTGCCCGGTCAATTTCAGTTTATATTAATCCTTCAGAAATAGCAGGATACGATTTCTGGCAGGGATATGAATATCCCGGAAAGAAAGCGGCAGTTGAGGATTGCTGGTACTGGCAGACTGGTTACTGGATTATCGAGGATGTGGTGGCGACGGTAGAAAAAGTTAACCATCTTTCTGATAGTGTTTTCAGCTCTCCTGTCAAGCGTATTGTTTCTGTAAGCTTTACGGCAGCCGAGAAGAAGCCAGGTGCAAGGGGAACGGGGGGGCGCGGAACAGCCGATAGTCCCCATTATGTTGTTTCGCTTAAAGATGGTCTGGTTGTGCCTTTGACAGCGAGAAAATGCGATGATGGTGTAGACGTTGTGCATTTCAGGGTCGTTGTTGTGATAGATACGAGGGGATTGCCGGAATTTTTCCGGGAGCTTTGCAGCGCTAAGGAACATAAGTTCAGGGGTTTCTCAGGAGACGAGGAAGAACGCGTTTTGCAGCACAATCAGATAACAATTCTGAAAAGCAGTTATGAGGCGATAGACCCTGTCGATGAAGAACACAAGCTGTATCGGTATGGCGAGGATGCTGTAGTAAAGCTGGAGCTTTTTTGTGAATATATTTTCAACAGGAAAGGTTATGAAGAAGTGATGCCTTTGTCGGTTAAAGAGATGCTTGGAGAGGCGATACAAAGCAGAACGCCGGCAGCAGGCAGGGCTGTGCCGGTGAGAACAGTACCGGTGATGTCAACAGAAGAAGAGGATGACGAATTTTATAAAATCAGATAATTATTTTAGATTGTCAGCGTTGCAGGGTTGAAGTGCAGCGCAAGAAAAGAAGTAAGACTCGATACCTGAGAGATGTAAAATGATTACAAGAGAAAGAAACTTTTTTGAAGAGCATATAGAGAAGATTGTCCTGGCTGCGGTTGGCGTGGTTTGCGTGTTTCTTTCGGTTATGTTTGTAATTTTCAGCCCGACAAAAGTTACCTATGATAACAGGAAATTTACACCGTTGGAGATTGATGAGTATATATCCGATAAAAAAGCCAGTGAGCTGGAGTATAGGCTGAACAGGGAGCCCAGCATAGTCGGGCCATACCAGTCTAAGGAAGATGATTTTAACAGGCTTATGACATCATCGATTGATATCAGGACGGATATATACCCGCAGATTCCGCCGAATTTAAAAGACGTTGGCGTTCAGCCTAAATATGGACTTCCTGAGATGGTGGAGGTGAAGGATGCCGCGGTTGATGTTTTAAGTGCGGTGGCTTATTTACCAAGGGGTACGATTAGTGAAGATAATGTGTACAGTCAGCTTAATTCCGAACCGAACGACCTTGATTTGGTTACCGTGGAGGCGAGGTTTGATGTTAAGGAGCTTTATCGGCGTTTTAAGGAGCAGTTTGCCGGTTCTAACGTCAAGCCTGAGTGGCGAGATGGGTCACTTGGAGAGCCTGTTTTTTCCGCGGTTCAGCTGCAGAGGAAAGAGCAGCTCAAAGACGGCAGCTGGAGCGGCTGGGTGGATGTGCCTCGCAGCAGGATAGACAGCCGAAAAGAGAGGTTTGGAATTGTAGAAAATGTGCGAGATTTGCCGCCGGGCGGGATTAAGGTCAGGCTGCTTGATTTTAAGGATAAGCAGGTACAGTCTGATATCCTTCAGCCTGAGGCATACCGGATAGCTTCATCAGATGAACAGTGGTTTCCTCCATCGCTGCACAGCAGACACAATAAATATCAAGAAGAGCTGAAACGTCTTGAACAAATCGGAAGCCGTACTAATGAGCCGGCACGCAGAAGAACGGCGGCCAGGGGCGGCGATACTGATGCGGCTCTTGCGGAGGAAATAGCTAGACGAGGTTATAGAATTGCCAGTGCAACTGATCAGGCAACATCAGCGAAGATTAGGGAAACTACAGAGTCGATTAATGAGCTTTTCGATGAGTTTAAAAGGCTTTTGATTACTGAAAATACGGATTTATCCGAGCGGGAAGAGCCGATGTTAGTCTGGGCATTCGATGATACTATTGAGCAGAAGAAGAAATATCTTTACCGGATTCGCGTTGGAGTATTCAATCCCATAGCCGGTACTGAGAAGTTCGTTAATGTAAATGACCCGAAAAGGAACACTGTTATTTTGTGGAGCAATTATGCGGAGGCTGAGGAAGTGCTGTCGGTTCCGGGCAGGCTTTATTTCTTTGCGAGGGATGTTCAAAAGGCAGAAAAGGCTGTGACGGTGACTGTCTGCCGTAAGACATTGGGTTACTGGTATACCAAGGATTTTATGGT
>CAZMQF010000096.1:0-9987 GCA_964568365.1 uncultured Pirellulales bacterium
TTGTTTTGGTTTTTGTACTGCTTGCGATACTGGCCGTTTTTATTTTAGCTGGTTCCGGGACGGTAGAGCCGACGAGGTTTAAGGGTTTCTTTGAAAAAGGGCTTCGGGCTATAATTGCAACAGCCGGTCTGGTTTTTATCAGTTTCGGAGGCCTTAATAAGGTGGTAAATATCGCCGAGGAAGTCAGAGAGCCCGGCAGAAATTTGCCGCTTGGTGTTCTTATTGCCTGGTTTGTTGTTACTCTTTTTTATCTTGCTGTTGTCATAATTACAGTGGGTGTTGTTGACGGGCACGAGCTTGAAGGAAATCTTATGCCGCTTTCGCTGGCGGCATCAAAGTTTATGTCGATACCGGGTCTTGTTTTACTCGGTGTTGCAGCTCTTGCGGCATTTATCACCACGGCCAATGCGGGGATATTTGCCTCGTCACGATGCCCGATGGCGATGAGCAGAGACCAGTTACTGCCGCATTATTTTTCCCGAGTTAGCAAACGGTTTAAAACTCCGCATGTCAGCATATTGATTACGAGCAGTTTTATGATTATCGCTGTTGTTTTTCTCGATGTTGAAATGCTGGCAAAAACAGCTTCAACTCTTTTGATAATTCTCTATATATTTGCCAACGCCAGCGTGATTATAATGCGCGAAAGCAGGATACAGAGCTACAGGCCGAAATTCAAATCCCCCCTGTATCCGTATCTCCATATTGCAGCAATAATGATTTACGCTGTTTTAATAATAGATATGGGAGCGATTCCTTTGTTAGTTTGTTTGGGTTTTATTACCCTGAGCGCGGGCTGGTACTTTTTCTATGCTTCCAAGAGGGCGAGCAGGGCCTCTGCTGTTATGCATATTGTAGAGCGCGTTACCGACCGGGAATTAAAGACTGTTACCCTTGAAAATGAGCTTAGAGATATTCTGATAGAGCGTGATGACATCATCGAGGACCGCTTTGACAAGCTCATAAAGCAGTGTGAAGTTATTGATATTGAAGGTAAGCGGTCAGCCGAGGATGTTTTCCGACAGCTTTCTTCAATCCTGGCAGAGAAGCTGGACATCAATGAATATGTGCTTTTTGAGAAATTTCTACACCGGGAGGAACAAGGCTCGACGATTGTTCAGCCGGGTCTTGCGATACCGCACATAATAGTTGATGGTGAAGAGAAGTTTGATATTATAGTTATCCGCGCGGTTGACGGCATTGACTTTCCACACGCCGATGTCCCGATTAAGATAATGTTTGTACTGGCCGGAAGTAAAGATGAGAGGAATTATCATCTCAGGGCACTGATGGCAATAGCACAGATTGCGCAGGAGAAAGATTTTGAAAAGCAGTGGTTAACTGCCAGGGATACCGCCAGCATAAGGAATTTAATCCTACTTTCAAAACGCCAGAGGGACATCAACCTAAGTTAACTTAGATGAATTATCCGAGCATATTAAGGACAATTCGGGCGACCTTTTGAGAAGCGTTGCTTTTGAGCGGTTCTGTAAGCTCAATAAGCTCGCCGCTGAGTTTTGTGAGTTTGTTTCTATCTTCCAGAAGCTGCTCGATACTTTGTACAATCGGGTCAATGGATTTGAAACAGGGCATAAATTCCGGGACAAGCTCTTTTCCTGCGAGAATATTAACTAATGACAGATATTTTGTCATCACGAGCCACCTGCCGACAAGGTACCAGAGAATTCTGCTGGACTGATACATAATCACCATAGGGCAGGCTGCTGCTGCTACCTGCAGGGTGGCAGAGCCGCTGGCAACTATTGAAAAGTGAGCCCATTTTGCGGTTTCAGTTACGCTGCCTATAGTATATTGACATTCAAAACCCGGAATCTGACCGGCCTTTAAAACAACCTCTTTTTCTTTATCGACAGCAACGGTCTTAAAGGTGATGTGCGGATATTTTGTCTTCAGACGAGAGGCGATTTTCTGCATCGGCTGCCATAGTGATTTTATCTCAGCCGGGCGCGAACCCGGCATAAGGGCGATTCTGGCAGTGGCTGGCTCGAAATCACTGTAACTTTTTATGTGAGTTGTCAGGTCAGTATTTAATCCGTCGAACAGAGGATTTGAGACGAAAGTTGTGTCAATGCCTCGTTCTCTGAACCAGTTTTCTTCGAAAGGAAGGATGCAGCAGAGCTTGTCGCAGTATCTTCTGAGTTTACCTATTCGCCAGGCTGCCCAGGCCCATAATTGAGGTGCGACATAAAAAACCGTTTTGATACCCATTTTTTTTGCAGCTTTGGCAATATGAAAATTGAAAGCGGGTGAATCGCAGACGATGACGAGGTCGATTTTTTCATCCTTAAAAAAGCGTTTGATTTTGTTTATCAGCTTGAAGTACTTGCCGACCTTGCTGAAAGCTTTGTAGGCCATAGCCGCTTCTGCGACGGTGGTTTCCAGCAGTTTACAGCCGGCGCCGGCCATCTTATCGCCGCCAACTCCGACAAATTCAATATTGCCTTGTTTTTGCTGCAGAGCCTCTATCAAAGATGCACAGTGGGCGTCGGCGCTGTGCTCGGCGGCGCTTAAAAAAATGCGGTACTTTTTATTTGCTTGTTCCATAATAAATGAGTTAGCAATAATACCCAAACAGGGCGGCAACAGCAACCGCTATTTATCAGGATTGGCTGAAACGAATTTGTAGTTTTATAACTTTGTATTTTATCGGACGAAGGTATAAAAGCCTGAATGAGAAGCTTTGATAATATAAATTAGTTTGACCGGAAAGGCTTAATTTGCGATGATGTATCTTTGTTTGGTTTTTACTAATGTCAGGAACTTTTTTGGCTTGTTTTTGTCCAGGACAGGAGAACGCAAGTGTCAGAAGCATTGAGTCCGGATATATATGCTTCCAACAGCTCGGTCAAAGTAGATGACAGCACCCTTGTTGAGTTGAGTAAACATGGGGACTCTGCAGCTCTGGAAAGGCTTATTCTCAGGTATCAGAACCGCATTTATAACGTTATTTTGAAAATTTGTGCAAATCCTGATGATGCGGCGGAACTTACGCAGCAGACGTTCGTCAAAATAATAGAGAATCTTCAAGACTTTAAGCAGAGAAGCGGCTTTTATACCTGGGCGTTCAGGATAGCTGTTAATCTGACTTTGAGCTACTGCAAGAGGAAAGGAAAGCTCGGATTTTATTCTTTGGATGAACAGGCTCAGGACAACAGTCCTCGGGCCAGAAAGGCGCTGAAACAGTTTCTGGAAGATGAAGGCTCGCCTGACCCTGCAGAGGTTGCTCAAAATAAAGAGCTTTGCGAGCTTGTTGTCAGGCAGTTGAGTAAATTAACCGATGAGCACAGGACCGTGCTTATCCTGAGGGATATCGAAGGAATGGAGTATAATCAGATAGCCAGGATTCTGGGAGTGGAGCTGGGAACGGTCAAGAGCAGAATAAGCAGGGCAAGAGGCGCTCTAAAGCAGATTTTGGAGGGGTTTTTGAAATGAAGGAAGGTTCACATATTGACGAATTGCTTAACGGCTATATTGACGGAATGCTTACGGCCAGACAGCGTATCGAGCTTCAGCGCCTAAGAATAAATGACCCTCAGATTGAACAACGGCTGAGTGAGCTGCAAAAATGCAAAATGCTTATCAGCTCACTGCCCGTCGCCGAGGCACCTGCTGATATGCTTGAGCGGGTAAAGGCTGCCGTACAAACAGAAACTGAGGCTGAGACTGAGCAGCCTGTCAGTGACAATCAGCTCGGAGCCAGGCAATTGATGTTTCGCAGGGTTCTTGCGGCCGCTGCTATGATTGTTTTGGTAGCAGTGCTGGCAATTATTGTTTATTCAATTACAGCGCCACCGAAAACAACCGATAGTTTTGTTGCGCGTAGTGGTAAAACAGGTCAGATGGGAGATGAACAGCCGGGTCTTCAGGAAATCTTTACAGCCGATTCAGGCACAACCGCTTCAAAGGCTTCAGCGGGGATTGAAAATCAGCGGACGACGACAGGGCTTACTCCTGCTGCAAACCTGTTCAGCGCTACTCTTGAGCTGAAGACGAGTAAATTGCTTGCTGCGGATATAGCTGTTAAAAAGGTGCTTGAAAGAGACGGAGATGGAGATTTTGTTACTCTGCCGAGCGAAGCGGATGAGTATGCGTATTCTTTGGATTGTGGAGTACCAAGACTTAGTACAGTTTTAAGTGGTCTGGAGAATATATGGACTGACTTTTCATCAGCTACGTTAATTTTTGATACTGCACAGACTGAGCAGCCTGTAGTTGTTGAGAAGATTACGACGTGGCAGATTGCTGAAATTGCCGCTCAATACAGTCAGGAAAGACGCCTCAAAGCGGCTCAATATTACGCCGTAATGAATAATGTTCAGCAATTCCTGCCGCAGCGGCAGGCGTTTAATGTCAGCGATGAGGATGTTCTCGATTTGATTGATAAGCCTAAACCCAAACCCGTGCTGACTAAGGATGAGGGAGCTTTAGGGGAATCTGCTGAAGGTAAGCTGCAGGTTGACCTGACGGTTATAATAAAAGCCGAATAAAGGATTATTATTTTAGAGTTGGAGCTGTAAAAAGCGATGCTCGATGTGCAAGACTGTTGTCTGGTTGTCGTTGATGTGCAGGGTCGGCTTGCCGAGCTTATGTATGAAAGGGATGTTTTATTTAAGAACATTCAGATTCTTATCAAAGCTGCAAAGATACTGTCTATCCCCATTTTATGGACTCAGCAGCAACCCCAGGCCATAGGTGTCACTGTCCCGCAGATTAACCAGCTCTTAACGGATAATGAGCCGATTAACAAGGCGTGTTTTAGCTGCTGTGGCCTGAAGGAGTTCAACGATAAAATTAATACCCTGAGCCGTAAACAGGTTTTGCTTTGCGGAATAGAAGCTCACGTTTGTATTCATCAGACCGCGGCAGAGCTTATCGCTTCAGGCAAAGAAGTGCACGTGATTGCAGATGCTGTCTCTTCAAGGACCAAAGAAAATAAACAAATAGCCCTTGAGAGAATGATTACAGAAGGTGTTAAATTGAGCTCTGTTGAGATGGCGGTTTTTGAACTTCTTAAAACCGCAGAACATCCTCAATTCAAACAAGTTATTCAACTTGTAAAATAGTTTTTCTTATTTGTTTTTTTCAATTATCTTTCGTCGCTAATAGCTTGTCTTTATGCCGGCTTCTTTTTACAATCCTGGTTTCTCCGGATACAAAGGTTTAAGAGAGATAGACAGATGACGGATTTTGACAAAATTATCGACAGGCGCGGCACAGGCTCGCTTAAGTGGGATAGATATAAAGACGCTGACATTATCCCGATGTGGGTTGCCGATATGGATTTTCAGGCACCCGAACCGGTTAGACAAGCCTTGCAAAAGCGCATCGAGCATGGTGTTTACGGCTATTCAGTGCCGACAGAAAAGCTCAATCAGACGGTGGTAAACAGATTAAAACGACTACACGACTGGCGGGTTGAGCCTCCCTGGATAGTCTGGCTGCCGGGACTTGTAGTAGGTCTGGATATAGTTTCCAGGTACGTTCGTGAGGATGAAGAGCTGATAACCTTTGTGCCTGCTTATCCGCCTTTTCTCGATGCGCCGGCTTATGCGAACAGAAAGCTTATAACCGTCCCTTTGCTTTTTGAAAACGGCAGGTACAGCTTTGACCTGAAAGGATTTGAAAAGTCGATTTCTTCTCAGACAAGGCTTTTTATCCTGTGCAATCCTCACAATCCGGCCGGAAGAGTCTTCGACAGGGATGAGCTGGAAGCCGTTGCGAATATCTGTCTGAAAAATGATATTATAATATGTTCCGACGAAATACATTGTGAGCTCATTTTGTGCGACAAAAAGCATATACCTGTTGCGACACTGAATAAAAAAATCCAGGACAGAACGATAACTTTGATGTCACCTGCAAAGACGTTCAATCTTGCGGGACTTAATTGCGGCTTTGCTGTTATACCCAATCGGAGCATAAGAAAGCAGTTTATTCATATTATGCGCGGTATTGCGCCACCCGGTATCAATGCACTGGGTTTTGCTGCCTGTCAGGCTGCGTACAGCGAATGCGAACAGTGGAGAAGCTCTTTGCTTAAATACCTGGCCGAAAACAAAAAAGTCGTTTATGATTTTGTCAATAATCAGATTCCACTTCTTTCAATGGCTGATGTCGAGGCGACATATCTTGCCTGGATTGATGCGAGAAGATTAAATGTTGCTGAGCCGACAGCTTTTTTTGAAAGTTGCGGAGTGGGCCTTTCGGATGGCCGGGATTTCGGCGCAGAAGGTTTTGTAAGATTGAATTTCGGATGCCCGCGAAAAATACTGCTGAAGGGCCTTGAAAGAATGAGGTCGGCGGTTATAAAAAGCATTGCTTCGCCGGGATGACTTTTACTTTTTGGCTTCGGGTGGTTTTTTTACTTCTGCCTTGGTGTCTGTAGCGGATTTTTCCTGTTCTTTTTTGCTTTCGGGTTTGCTTTTTGTTTCCTCAGGTGAGCTTTTTTCTTTTTCTTCGGCCTTTTTGTAGCTTTCGCTTCTATAGTCGGTTTGGTAAAAGCCGTTGCCTTTGAAGATTACACCCGCACCGCTTCCAATCAGCCTTTTTAAGTTCGGTTTTTTGCAGGAAGGGCATTTGCGCAGCGGAGGCGAAGTGATACTCTGAAACTTCTCAAATTCATAGCCGCAATTTTCACACTTGTACTCATAAGTCGGCATTTTATTGCTCCGAATCAGTTTCAATATCCGCCTCGGTTGATTGCTGCTCTTGTGTTTTTTCTTCTTTGTTTTTCTCTGAAGGCAGTTGATTTACAATGACTTTGCTCGGCCGGATAACTTTGCCGTTCAGCTTGTATCCGGTTTGAAATTCTTCAAGGACTGTGTTGTCTTCTTTGTCCGGCTCCACTTTTTGCATCATCGCCTGGTGAAGGGCGGGGTCGAACTTTTCGCCGACGGCTTTTATCTGTTCCACATTGTGTGATTTAAGAATATCGAGTATCTGGTCGTATACTATCTGAATGCCTTTAATAAGTACGTCGATGTTATCGGCTGAGCGGGCATTTTGCAGTGTATGTTCGAAATTGTCCAGCGCCGGCAGAAGTGATTTTATTATTTTTTCCTTTTCGTAGCTGACGGTGTCGGCAATTTGTTTGGGAACGCGTTTTTGAAAGTTCGCGTAATCGGCGCTGACTCGCTGCAGTTTCTCGAAAAGCTCATCTTTCTGCAGCATCAGCTCCTCAGGTAGTTTGTCGGAGTCAGCCGCCTCTGTCGGTTTTGCACCGGTTGGTTTTTCTTCTTTCTCTTTTTTTTGTTTCATCTGTTGTTACCGAAATATTTTTTTAATTTTTCAATAAAACTTTTGGTTTTCGGAAAGACGCTGTTATTTTCTGTTTTTGCAAATTCTCTCAGCAGCTCTTGCTGTTTTGCGTTTAACTTGACCGGGGTTTCTATTATAACCTGTACCATCTGGTCGCCTTTGCGTCCTGTGCGC
The DNA here is from genome assembly GCA_964568365.1 of uncultured Pirellulales bacterium. Taxonomy (GTDB): domain Bacteria; phylum Planctomycetota; class Phycisphaerae; order Sedimentisphaerales; family Anaerobacaceae; genus CAYLMG01. The sequence continues at coordinate 7,453 of CAZMQF010000096.1, forward strand.
AGGTCAGGTAAACCCTGTCCCTTGATTCTGAAGATACTGCCATATTGTGTTCCCGGTGGAATTTTTAGCTGTTTTGTTCCGTTGAGGCTCGGTACGTAAATCGTAGCTCCGAGAGCAGCCTGTGTAAAGCTGAGCGGCACTACGGCAATTAAGTTGTTGTGGTCACGCTCCAGGAATTCGTGCGGTTTTATTCTTACATAACAGTATAAGTCGCCTCTTGGGCCGCCGTTTCGACCGGGTTCGCCTTCGTTGGCGATTCTGACTGACTGGCCCTCGTGAACGCCCGCCGGTATCTTGACCGAGACTTCTCTTTTTTTGGGAAATCGGCCTGTGCCCCGGCATTTTTTGCACGGATTGGTAATAAATTTACCTGTGCCGCCGCACTGTCTGCAGGTGGATATCATCTGAAAAAAGCCTCCGCCTTTGGCAATCTGTCCTGTACCACCACAGGCAGGACATTTGCCGGGCTTACTGCCTTTTGCACTGCCGGCACCATTGCATTCGGGACAAATATCCTGGCGCGTAAATTCAATGGTTTTTTCGGTTCCTCTTGCGACCTCGTCGAGCGTCAGGGAAACTGAAGTCTCGAGGTCATAGCCGCGGCTCGGCCCCCTATGGGCGGCGCTTCTTCGGCCTCCCATTCCAAATATGTCACCGAAACCGCCGAAGCCGCCCAGTATATCCTCGAAAATACTGCTGACATCCTGCCATCGCATATGGCTGTAATCACGCATCCCCATCCCGCGAAGTCCTTCGTGTCCGAACTGGTCGTATCTCTGGCGTTTTTCAGAGTCGCTGAGAACTTCATAGGCCTCGGCACATTCTTTGAATCTGGCTTCGGCTTCTTTATTGCCGGGATTTTTGTCAGGGTGATATTTCATCGCCATCCGGCGATATGCGCGTTTTATATCGTCGGCTGATGCGCTTTTGCCGATACCTAAAACTTCATAGTAATCACGTTTGTCCATTTTTTATTATGGTTCGTTCTGTTGTACTACTTTCTGCATGGCGAGTTATATAAGCTTATCTCACTGACCCTGCAATCGGTTCCTTGTCTTTGTCCTCGTCTTTTAAATCGGTTATTAGAACATTGGTCGTTAGCATAAGTCCTGCCACAGAAGCAGCCGTCTCCAGCGCGGTTCTTGCCACCTTTGCAGGGTCGATAATGCCGGCCTTGAACATATCTACGAATTCAGCCTTGTTGGCATCGTACCCGGTATTGTTCTGTTTTTGAAGCTTTTCAAGAAGCTGAGCTGTCACCACGTCACCGGGCTGACCGCAATTGTCAACAATCTGTTTTGTCGGCGCCGTAAGTGCCTTTTTAATAATATCGAAACCGATTTTCTCTTCTCCTTTTGCCTTTGCTCTCGCTTTATCAATCTCCTGTATGGCCCGCAGGAAGATAACTCCGCCGCCCGGAACAACTCCTTCCTCTGTTGCTGCCCTTGTTGCGTGCAGCGCATTTTCGAGCAGGTCCTTTCGCTCTTTCATCTCGGTTTCGGTTGCAGCACCTGCCTTGATTACCGCAACGCCGCCGGTAAGCTTGGCGACTCTTTTCTGAAGATTCTCTTTGTCATAGTCGCTGGTTGATTTTTCTATCTGTTTGCGAATCTGCTCGCATCGGGCATTGATATCTTTTTTACTGCCGCCGCCTTCGATGATTGTGGTGGTGTCCTTGTCAATAACAATTTTTCTCGCCTGGCCAAGCTGTGAAAGCTCAACGCTTTCAAGCTTTATGCCTAAATCTTCTGTCAGTACTGTTCCCCCCGTCAGTGTTGCGATGTCAGCGAGCATAGCCTTTCTGCGGTCACCAAAGCCGGGTGCCTTGACCGCGCAGACCTTCAAAATACCCTGAAGCCGGTTAATGACAAGCGCGGCGAGAGCCTCACCCTCAACGTCTTCAGCAACTATTACCAATGGCTTGGCGACCTGGGCAGTCTTTTCAAGCAGCGGAATGATCTCCCTGATATTTGATAATTTCTTTTCGTGAAGCAGGATATAGGCATCCTCGAAAATTGCATCCATCGAGCTTGTGTTGGTAATAAAGTACGGCGAGATATACCCTCTGTCGAACTGCATACCTTTGACGACGTTCATTTCATTCTCAATTCCCTTGCCTTCCTCGACCTCGATGACACCTTCTTTGCCGACCTTGTCGATTGCATCTGAAAGAATCTCACCTACCTTCTGGTCGCCGTTGGCACTTATAGTGGCTACTTTGGCGATGTCAGAGTGTCCTTTGACCGGCACAGAAGAGTCTTTTATAAAGTCAGAGACGACTGCAACCGCCTTGTTTATACCCCGCTGAAGCGCAATCGGGTTTGCACCTGCGGTCAGATGTTTCACGCCTTCTGTATAAATTGCTTCAGCCAGTACTGTTGCGGTGGTTGTGCCGTCGCCGACGATGTCGCCGGTTTTGGTGGCTACTTCGTTAATCATCTTTGCACCCATATTTTTGAAAGGTTCCGGCAGCTCTATTTCCTTGCTTACGGTAACGCCGTCCTTTGTAACCTTCGGTGGACCCCAGCTTTTGTG
>CAZMQF010000097.1:0-3299 GCA_964568365.1 uncultured Pirellulales bacterium
GTGAGCCGCCTGTTGTTGTATGGGAGCGTATGAAGGTCCCAAGCAGTGTTTTTTATTGGAGTCAAATACTATAACCGTACCTGAAGATGATACTGCTGCATTCACAGTAGCGTTAGCAGTCAAGCCGGCAGGGCAAATCGACGTGACAGTAGCGGTTGAATCGGGAGACCCTGACATTACAATTGAATCCGGAAGCCTGCTGATTTTCGACCCCTGCAATTATTACCAGCCGCAAACTGTTGTGCTTGCTGCTGCAGAAGACGGCGACTATTTTGACGGCCAGGCTGTTTTGGTAATTAGTGCCCCGGAAATTGCATCTGTAACGATTCAGGCCTATGAAGATGACCATACCGAGATACCTTCAACGATTTATGTCGATGCCAATGCCACAGGTGCCGATAGCGGTTCGAGCTGGGTTCATGCTTTTACTGATTTTCAGCAGGCTCTAAGTTTTGCTGCAGTACATTCCGACATAGTCAGGCAAATACATATAGCTGAAGGCACATATAGACCAGCTGGGCCTGGCGGTGCTCAAAGCAAGGCATTTGAGCTTTTGGATAACCTGGCTGTTTATGGAGGTTTTCCATCCGGCGGGGCCGGTATCCAAGAGCGTGATTATCAAAGTTATCGAACCGTCCTCAGTGGTGATTTGAATAGTAACGACGAGCCGAACTTTGTGAATATTGAAGATAACAGTGATAATGTTGTTAATGGAAGCTCGACCGGCTCAAGCGCGGTTTTAGACGGCCTTTTCATTACCGCGGCAAGAAATGGTGCGATGAATAACAGTGCAGGCAATCCCACCGTAAGAAACTGCTGCTTTTGTAACAATAATGCCGTGCAGGGGGCAGGGATGTATAATTTGTTTGCCAATCCGGAAGTAATTAATTGCGTTTTCAGGGACAATTATGCTGATATGGGTGCAGGGATGTACAACTGCTTTTCGAGCAGTCCGACATTGCTCGATTGTGTATTTGAAGATAACAACGCTGTAAGCGGGGCAGGTATGGAGAATAACAGCTGCAGTCCGGTTTTGGAAAATTGCTTTTTTGTAGGCAACTCAGCGAGCGATTCGGGGGCAGCTATGCATAATCTGGGCAATAGTGCACCGGCAGTAACAGGCTGCAGATTTTCGCAAAATTGCGCAAGCGTATATGGCGGTGCTGTATTCAACCAGCAGACAAGCGAGCCGGTTTTTGTAAATTGCATTTTCAGCGGCAACTCGGCTGGTTCCGGCGGTGCTATGGCAAACAGCGGCTCTTCTGCCGACCCGACTATTGACAATTGTACGTTTTTTGCCAACTCGGCTGAAACTCTTGGAGGCGGTATTCTTAATACGTCGGGCAGTACCTCGATTTTGACAAGCTGTATCCTCTGGAACAATACCGATGTGAACGAAACCAATGAATCGTCCCAGGTATATGGTGGTGAGCCGGTCATAAACTTTAGCTGCGTCCAGGATTGGTCTGGTGCTTTGGGCGGTCTTGGCAATATCGGCGACGAGCCTTTATTTGCCGGGCCGAACGATGGCGATTTCCACCTCAAATCGCAGGCAGGCAGATGGGATGCAAACAGCTTGAGCTGGGTGAGCGATGATGTGAACAGCCCCTGTATAGATACCGGCGACCCGAACGCAGATTGGGGGCAGGAGTTATGGCCTAATGGAAAACGAATCAATATGGGTGCATACGGCGGTACATCGCAGGCGAGCCTGTCATCTTCGAATGCGGGCAACCCAGCCGACTTTAATATCGATGGTGTTGTGAATATTGTTGACTTTTCTTTCCTGGCAGAACTCTGGTTAGAGGAAGGTATTTTATTGCACGAGGATATCAGCCGGGATACGAAAATTAATACTGACGACCTGGAACTGTTTATAGATAACTGGCTCTGGGAGGAGTAGTTTGGCAATCGCCGCCACGGCGACGACACCGTCATTCCCGCGCAGGCGGGAATCCATTGTCTTTATATTTAGCCTGCCGTTTCACGGCAGGTTTTTTATTTTTAACCACGAATTTACACGAAAAGCACGAATTATTTAATCACTGATTTCGGTGATTTAATTGATTTTTATTTTACCACAGAGGTCACAGAGGCCACAGAGAAATATAAAAAATTATTGCTTTATAATCTCAAGTTTGGTAAATTTCGATTAGATTCTCTGAGGGAAATAGCCTGGAGAAAAAATTGAATTGTTAACAAAAAGGGTTGTACAGCTCTGCCACGGGCACTATGATCTCAGACATATAAATGATAATGCTTGTGAAATATATGAATAGTACAAGAAGACATTCTATTACTAACCTCCAAAAAGAATTCTCTTCTGAGGAAATAGTAGCAAGTTTGATAAAACTGTTCACAGATAATAATGAAATAGATTATTCAAAAACATACGAGACTTCTGAATGTAGTAAATACGGTCACTATTATAATAAAATTGCATATAACATAATTACGCATATTTTTTCGAAATTGTCCCTTAAAAAATTGGAATCAATCTTCGAGAGTTTGATTGACACAAATAGAAGAAGGACTGAGGGTGCAGTTTATACACCTGATTATATAATTGATTATATCATTGATTATTCCATTTCAGAATATAGACAAGATGGTATCCCCATTATTTGTGATCCCGCTTGTGGTAGCGGAGGATTTCTGGTAAGAGGCATTGAACAACTAAAAAAAAGTTATAACATTTCCGACAGAGAAGCCCTGAACTATATAAAAGGTATAGATCTAAATTCTCAGTCTGTTTCTTGTGCTAAAGTTATTCTTGAATTATATCTTCTATCAAAAGGGGAAACCCCACCTTCTTTTGACAACAATATTATTTGCATGGACTCTCTGTTGACTTCAAAAGAGTTGCTATTTAATAAATTAAATATTAGTAACGGAATTGATATAATTGTCACCAATCCTCCGTATGTGAAATTGCAAAATATATCTCATGAATATAGGAAACACTTAATATCCGAGTATCCTCTGTACACAAATGGCAGCTTTAGCCTAGCAATGTTGTTCTTAATTCGTGGATATGATTTATTATCTAACTCCGGTATTCTAGGCTACATCACACAAAATAACCTTTTCACTTCACTTGCATCAAAAAACATAAGACAATCCCTTCAAGAGAAAAAGTGCATACATACAATTATAGACTTTCAGCACACTAAAATATTTGCTAATGCTTCTGCGTATACTTGTTTATTGTTTTTAACAAGAGAACAAAATAAAACCTTTAGATTTAGATGGGCGAAGAAACCCAAAGAGAATCTTTATTACAAGTGCTTTAGTAAGAT
>CAZMQF010000097.1:3309-9857 GCA_964568365.1 uncultured Pirellulales bacterium
ATAGATTACAATTCTTTAAATAGTGAGAAATGGAGGCTCGCCCCCAAAAACCACTTAGATAACATTAACAAAATAGAAAGCATCGGCAATAAATTAGGTGACATTGCTGATATTAAAGTTGGTTTTGCAACCTTAAAAGATAGCGTTTTTCTTCTTCGCAATGATAGTAAGATAGCACACGAGATAGAAGATGACATTGTAAAGCCTGCAATAAAAATTGCAGAGCTAAATGATCAAGGTGACATCGAGCACAGTGTTAGGAAAATAATATTTCCATATAAAAAAATGAACGGTGCGTTTAACCCAATAGATGAGGATCTGTTTAGGGCCAAGTACCCCATAGCATATGATTATTTAAGTTCTCACAAAAATGTTTTGTTAAAAAGAGACAAAGGCAAAGTCAGCTATAAGTTTTTTTATGAATGGGGCAGAACTCAAGGAATGGAATCTCCGTCACACAAACTTTTGACAAAAACATTTTCGAATAAACCAAATTTTATGTTAGACAAAACATCATGTTTGTTTTGCAACGGATATTCTGTAAAACCTAAAAGTTTCAAAGATACACTGTTCTCTGAACAAGAGCTTAACATTTATGTCTTACAAAAAATTCTGAATTCATTAATTATGGACTATTATTCAAAATTAACATCGTTTCAACTCGAGGGTAATTACCAATGTTTTCAAAAAAATTTCATAGAACATTTTAACATTCCAAAATTAAATAGTAATGATATCGATTTCATTATCTCCAACAATGGAATTAAATTAGATGAATTTTTATCTGACTTGTATTCGATTAAATATAATGACATATTAGAAGTAGTTAATCGCTGATATTATGTCTCTCTTTATATGCTTTAATTAGGTTTTTTACAAAATTCTGTGGTGCCAATAAACTAAAATCTTCAGAAAAATCCTGTGATACAATACCATCCTCTTTTAATTCCTCTAAATTAGTATATATCTTTGCTGGTTCCCTTGAAAAATCAACTAATAATAATGCACTTTTTTCGTATTTGTAACTGTCTAAAAGCTGGTCATAATTATTTCTGCCAGACATTGCGTTAAATATGGATATATAATTTTCTACTTTAGAATAATTATCTTTAAATTCAATCCTATTCTCTTTCATTGCTTGTTCGTCATATTCTTTAACAATAAGCATATATACTTCACCCATAACTAAATATGGATGCCTTAATCTTAAATTTATAGTTTCAGCAAAAGCTCTTTCCATCAATGTGTCAGTATTCTTACCAACTGAGGATAATTGACTCCTTATTCCAATTACGATACTATATTTCGTGGCGTTCTTTCCTATTAAGTCTTCTGTTCCTTTTAAAGGACCATTCTCAATTATTTCTGATTGTTCCTTTTCAAATAGAACAACAACATCTTGTTTCTTTTTCTTTAGGAGTCCCCATATATCTTTTTCTGGTGATGAGCTACCGATAGGAGGATGGATTGAAAAATTTTTAAAACCTTCTTTTTCTAAACTTTCATTCAAAGATATTTTTACCACTTCATGAATATTTTGTATTAATTGACCGCTTCTTATTAATGATTCTCTTGCTTGTAATCCATCTTTTTTCTGTTTAATCTCACCATTACTGTTTAGAAAATTTGCACTCGTAACAGTGATGTTTATAGTATCTTTTATCTCCTGTATTTTTTCTTTTAATAATTCAATATCCATAGCTATACTAAACCTTTAACTAATCGAGATATCTCGATATTTAATCCTTTTGAAAGCTTTAAGAGATTTAGATAAGATGGATTTCTTTTGCCCCTCTCCAACATACTTATATAAGTTCTATCAAATCCACATCGAAAAGCTAATTCTTCCTGTGATAGACCTAGTTCTTTGCGAAAATTCTTTATTTTAGTGCCAAGATTAATTAATTTATTTTTATCCATATTTATAAAATATGAATAGTAAGACAATACGTCTACGGACAATGTGTCACATTAGGTTAATGATGCGAATTATCGCTCCCGTCGACTTCGCTCAGAGAGTCCAAAAAAAGCGATTTTTTGGCCGTTTTGGGGCAAAAATATTTATAAAAAATTTAATTTTCATTGAATATATCGCCTTAATTTTGTACAATACTACTAACTGGGGGAGGCCCCATTCCGGGGCTGCGGAGCTCCGCACGATAAAGGCAAGCATGCCAAGATAAATCAGGCGTAAGTTCATTATTATTAAGGACTTATAAATGTAAATTAATTAACTAATCCTCTAATTCACTAATCAACTAACTTATACAAGGACTTACCAATGCCCAACACGACTGGAATCGTTTATTCGGTATCGAAAATTGATAAACTAATTAACAAGTTCACCAATTCACAAATTAACTTTCAGAACCGCGCGCGCAATAAAAACAAAATTATGCAAAACGAACCCAATTTTGAAATCACTCGAAATGATATAAGTACCTGTAATAGAAATACTTATGGCATTTTAATTGCCTTTTTGAGTCCCAAAAACGAAGCCAAACGAACCCAAAACGAACCCAATTTTAGCCCAAAATTGGCTTCGTTTTCCTCAAACGAACCCAATTTCAAACCCAATTATGTTAAAATAGGTAATCTAAAAGGCAAAACACTAACGAGAAATGCAGATTTTTTTGATGAGCCACAACATAAATTTCGAGGTATGCGGGAAGAAACGTTCGAACGGCAAAATATCGTTAACATCGGGCCGGCCGTCTTTGTCTTTTTTTATGCTGGGACAGCCGGCATCATAATAGAGTTTGCCGTCAATATTATAAAAGGGGTATTCGCGACAGCCGCTCGGCCGGTCCGGGTAAATCGAGCACAGATTATTTTCAAGGAGAGAACAAGTGCAATTTTCTGATTTTATGAACATTGAATTTTTTATCTGTGTGACGGCTTCGGCGTCGATGTGTTTTGCTTCCTGTGCGGTGACAAGCGGTGAGCCGAGATTTATGCAGCATTTTGCGCATTTGCTTGCCAGGCAGTCCAGCCGGAGCGGCTCTGCTGCGGGCTTTAAGTGCAGAAGGCCTTTCCTTCTGGCTTTCAAAACGGTTTTTAGCAGCAGCCAATTCATTTTTCAGCCTTCGCTTTTGAAAAATTCAATAGCATACCGGCGAATAGAAAAAGCGAGGAAATGACTAGGCTTGCTACGGGCGGCAGGTATGCAAGGTACTGGCTTTCGGTGGCTTTGCCGTAGATTGCGGTTGCCCAGCCGGTTATAAAGCCGGCTGAAACAGCAATTACCGCCCAGTAGGATAAGGCTTTAAGACGCTCTTTGCCAAGAAACAATGCGGCAATTACCAAAGGACACAGGCCGAGCTGAGCGCCGTATATTGCAAAGACCAAATCCGCTATTGAGAAACCTCTTTGGCTCAGGACCTGTACGAATATTGTTGAAACGATTGCTGCCAGGACCAGGATTGTTCTTGAAATATTAAGCTCTTTTTTTGAGGAGAGCCGCTCGATTAATGTGTGTTTTCTCAAATGTGAAAAGACATCTTCATAAAGCGTGTGGGAGACGGCGATAAGCTGTGTGGAAGCGGTTGACAGCATCGCTCCATACAGGCCCAGCGTTGTGAGAAACAGAATAGCTCCGGCAAGAAGGCCTTTCGACCGGCCGATTACCTGGACGAGTGAGACCAGCGGATTGACACCTTCGGCAGGTTTGAACATCATAAAGGCGAAGCAGGCGAGGACGGCGATGCAGCCCCAGGTTACTGCTGCGCTGAGAACGCTTCGCCATAATCCTCCGATTACTGTTTCATTTTTTTGTGCGCCTGCGATTCGCTGCCATATACTCATATCTGAAATAAATGTCGGGACGTTAATGACGAAAACGCCCAGCATAAAGGCGAGCAGGTCGGCTCTGTATGAAAGATTCAATATTCCCTGAGGTATATTGCTTATATTTTCAGCCCAGCCGTTGTGTGTATAAACATAATATACATAAAAAACCGGCAGTGCCAGCAGCAGCAGCCAGATTGAAAACATTTGTATTCTGTCGGTTACAATTACCGCGCGAAATCCACCCATAGCCGTATAAAGAAACGCGACTACTGAAAGGACAATGACTACGAGCCAGGGCTCAATGTTCGGCACCAGAGCTGAGAAGAATTTGGAACCGACGGTTAGTTCGACTGCAAAGGCGCCAAGAAAGCCCAGACTTGTGCAGATTGCGCCGACGTATGAAAGGGCCTGGGAGTTGAATTCGGTACCTAAAAACTCGTGTAGTGTCGGGCGGTGGTCGTATGACGATATTTTGTTCCAGATTTTTTTTGCGAATAAACGAACAACGAAAAGTCCTGCTGATGTAGTAATTACCGTCCATAAAAGCCAGAGGCCGAATTTCTGTGCCAGCTCGAAAAAAGCCATTACAACCGTCGCCAGTGAAATCGTCGTGGCCACGGTACTTGCCGAGAATTCGGATGCGTTTTTGACGCGGGCCTGCCGGCTTAGAGCTATCGGAAGCATATCGGCGATGCCTTTTGTGTGCCTGCCAAGAAATAAGCCTACAAGAATATATATGATAAAAGCCAGCAGAAGGGCACTTATTACGATTGTGCTCATAGCTACTCCGTTTTGCTTTTACTGATTCGCAGCTCGACGTTTACCCTTTCTTTCAGTCCCTCTGGTATGTCTGAATATTGTCCCTTTGCTATATCGATGAGCACACCTAATTCAGGACCGGGGTATAGTTCCACTTTCCATCCCTGCTCTGATAAAGAGCTGAAAACCGCAATTTCCTCCAGAAGGTACTGACTTGAGAGCTCGATGGCTTCTTCCATAGGCAGTGACATTTTTTGATTTTTTCTTTTCTGTCTTTTCAGGAATAAGAAGGCATCTCTCTGGACCGAGGCTTTGAAAGTCGGCAGAGTATCGTAAAGGTTGCTCAATATGGTCTTTGACTTTTTGTATTCGTCAGCCTGGAGGCAGTTTTCCCATCTGGTCAGTTGTATTTTGTCTTCATTAAATTGCTGAAAGATATCTTTTGTTTTAGCTATAAAATCATTGCCTGCCTCGAAAGAAGCCTTTTCCGCGGCCTCGCCCTTTAAGCTGTTAAAGATATACTCATTGAAACGCCTGAGATAGTCACCTAAAACGACAAGGCAGTGGTCGAAGTTCTCTGTGCCCCATGCAAGTATTGCCTGTAGCGATTTTCCGTAAAAAACAGGGTTGTCAAGACTGATGCCGATGTAGCATCGCCTTTTTGCGAAGAGCTTTTGTTGAGAGACTTTAGGCGTTGTTCTTACAATACTTATTCGCGGCATTTTGGAATCTTCAGAGGGTGAATCCGGCATCGGCGCACACTTCCTTAATAAAGGTAAGTTTTTCACACGTTTCATCATAGGCAAGACTCGTACCATATAAATTGTCATCCGGCGAGTCGACAGTTGAATTGTCTATAAATGGGACGACGTAACCATTGTTTATAATGTAGACCCAGAGGTTGTTCATAGGGATTTCTTTGTGCAGCAGTATTGTGTCTATCTTATCCTTATTTTGTTTACCATAACTTATGACTAATTTTTCTCTTGTAACTTTATCGATTGTCTCGAGCTCGCGTTCGTATTTTATTCGTTCTGTTTCAAATCTTTTTCTCAGGCAATCTGCAATTTTTTTCTGTATTGAGACGGTTTTATCCTTTGGCAGGTCACGGTGAATTATCAGCATTTTTTGGAAGCTTTCCTGCCAGAGAAAGCTATAGTCGAAAGTGTCAACACTTAATATGACTTCGGGATTTCTTACGATGCCGATTATATGTGAAATTCTGTTTTTGTGTCTGGATTCCCACTTGGCCAGCTCTTCAGCAGTTACCCGTGGTGTTATGCCTTTGAGATTATCGATCAACTGCAGAATGGTATCCAGATAAAACGGAGCTACACCCTGTAAAAAGTTTCCGATTTTGCCGTATAGTTGTCCTGAGATGGGATATCTGTATGTCGGTGTCATAAAGTTGTCAATCTGCTCGGCTGTTAATATCACAGGTTCGGTTGTAAGAAATGTTTCGAGCTCTTTTACGATACCATCGGTTACGAGCTGGCGAGAGACCTGAGCAGGCTCTTTGCTTTTAATAGTAGCCCAGAGATTGTCGAACTTTTCCAGCACTTTTGACATTGTTGGGTTTGCTTCCTTGAGCAGGGCGGTTATAGTTCGCATATCTCCAACTGAATCTTTTGCGGAGTCTATGATTTGAATTGCTATTAAAACCTGGCAAAGGGGGATAAATTCTATCGTATCGAATGTTTGAATAATCTTAATGGCTCTTGAAGGCTGAAGTATGGCGGAACCGGCTTCTATCATTCGGTAGTGGGAAGCTGCCAAACCGAGCAGAGATGCTATTTCGGAAGATGAAATGCCGCCCATTTTGTCCCTGGTATTTTGAAGTACCAGTCCAAGTGCCTGTGCCAGGGGGTTTCTAATTTTTTGAGCCATTTTTTATTCCTTGTATGCCTTTTATATTCAATGATTATTATCATCGAAAGAGGCCTCTCATATTAAATTATATTTACATAAGCAAAAAAAAACAAGCTGATTTGTCAAATTTT
>CAZMQF010000098.1:0-9842 GCA_964568365.1 uncultured Pirellulales bacterium
ACATATCATTGGGCTCGTCGGTAACGCCGATATAGTTATCCTTGGATTTACTCAAATTTTCTTTTCCGTCGATGCCGACAAGAATTGGTGTGGTGATGACAATCTGGGGCGGCTGGCCGTTGAGCCTCTGCAGGTCCCTGCCGACAAGATTGTTGAAGGTCTGGTCGGTGCCGCCGAGCTCGACGTCACTATTAATATTAACGGAGTCCCAGCCCTGCATAAGCGGATAGAGCATTTCGTGCAGGCCGATAGGGTCACCGGCTTTGTATCTTATATCGAATGTGTCCCTTTCGAGCATTCGTGCGACGGTCATATTGCTGGTCAGCTTGATAACGTCGGCGAGGTTCATCTTTGCAAGCCATTCGGAGTTGTAGCGGACTTCGAGCTTATCGTCGGAGGTATCGAGGATTTTTCCGGCCTGCTCGAAATAGGTTTTGGCATTTTTATCTATATCTTCGGGGCTGAGCATCGGGCGGGTAGTGTTCTGGCCCGTAGGGTCGCCGATTCGTGCGGTGTAGTCGCCGATGATGAGGACAGCCTTATGGCCGAGGTCCTGGAATTGGCGCATCTTACGCAAAACTACGGTGTGGCCGAGATGTATGTCGGGGCTGGTTGGGTCGAGGCCGAGCTTGATGCGAAGCTGACGATTCGATTGTTTGGCATCGGCCAGTTTTTCAGCAAGCTCGGCTTCAGTGTAGATTTCGATAGTGCCGCGCCTTAACAGTTTAATTTGTTCAGCAATTTCGTTTTTCATAACAGTCTTTCGTAAACGGAAAAAGAACAAGCGGGGGCAATTATACGAAATAGTAATGCATTTTCAAGGACGAAAACTTACCAGTCGTTGGTTTTCAGCCGGACGGTGCCTTCAGGGAAATCTTTTAATTTCAGGGGATAAAACATTTTGTGCTTGTCCGGCGGGAAGCAAGAAGTTTTGCCATCCTCGATTTTGTAGAAGTCCTGTTTTTTTATCTCGATCCAGCCGTTACGGGCATAGACTTTTAATACGGGGTTATACGAGGTAAAGAGCAGGCCAAAATCAAAATCGTATTTTTCTGCTTCTGTTATTGCAGCCTGCAGAATGATGTCACTTACGCCTTTCTTTCGGTAATCAGGGATTACAAAGACGTTTTGCAGGCCGGCAACGCGAAACGATTTATTATCGATTTTTATCCGTGTGTCGACGACGGCTGCGTGTGCGATTATATCGCAGTTTCTCTTGATGAAGGCAGTAAATAACGGAGTTATGCCGTGCCAGGGACGCTGGATTTCATAGATGTGTTTGTGCCAGGGGAAACAGATGCAAAGGCTCTTTCTGATAAGAGAGTCAAGGTGACTATCGATTTGCGACTCGTTTATTATTCTCGGTTTTGGTAAATCAGCGTCATCCATTTTTACCGGCTTGATTTTGTTTACATTCGTTTAATCGAACAATTATGAAATTTATCAGCAGCAGAATAATAGCGGCGAGCCAGAATGCAAGGCAAAGGTTTATAATATCATTATAGGCGATAAGATGCAGGAGCGGTCTTGCTTTTGACGGCCAAAACGGTTTCATATCCCAGTGAGTTAATGAATCAATAAAGATGTGGAACCAGGCACCGAGTATTGACCAGATAAGGATTTTCAAGTAAGTCGGTTCGTAGGGCAGGCGAAAAAGGTGCATAATTTTTTTTAGCAGATTCCGCAGGGGATATAAAAAAGCAGCTAAAGCGATTGCGACGGCGGTTGCGCCTATAAATGTGTGGCAGAATCTATGATGCGGCCAGCCGAGATGCCTGAGCATAATTATCAGCGGTTCGATATCGATGGCAACGTTTGCAAGCAGAAAGGCCGGTATATCAATTCTTTTTTTGAATAGCAGGCCGATAAATCCTGCAGGACCAAAATGATAAAGTGTAAAGGGCATAAGATTCCTTGTAAATTACAACAGCGATTATGCGGCTTGCTTAACTTTTGTTGACACTTTATATTTAATCATTTGTCAAGCCTCCAAATAGCCGCCTTTCAGCAGGTAGTTTTTCACGTAGTCGGAGATTGCGTCCTCCAGTGTTGTGGTGGTTTTGTTATAGCCGGTTTTTTTGAGTTTTGAGGTTTCGGCCTGGGTGTAGTACTGATACTGCTTTTGAAGTTCTTTGGGCATATCGATATATTCAATGTTCGGGGCTCTGTCCATAGCGGCAAAGACAGCTTTTACAAGGTCGTTCCAGGTTCGAGCCTTTCCCGTGCCGATATTAAAAAGGCCGTTAACTTTAGGATTGTCAAAAAAGAATAACGTCTGCTCAACAGCGTCTTTTATATAAATGAAGTCACGCACGTATTCGCCGTCGGCAAATTTTGGGTTGTGCGATTTGAATAATCTGACAGAGCCGGTCTGAGTTATCTGCTCGTAGGCCTTTATGACGAAGCTTCGCATATCGGCCTTGTGGTATTCGTTGGGGCCGAAAACATTGAAGTATTTCAGGCCGGCAAATTTTTTCAACAGGCCTGAACGCTTCGCCCACAAATCGAAAAGCTGTTTTGAGTAGCCGTACATATTGAGGGGTCGCAAAATTTCAATTCTATCCTCGTCGTCACTAAAACCGGCTGAGCCGTTACCATAGGTCGCCGCACTCGATGCGTAAATGAAACGCACCCGGGAGTCGGCTGACCACTGGGCCAGGAGCTTGGTGTATTCGTAATTGTTCTTTATAAGGTAGGATGCGTTTGTCTCGGTGGTGTCGGTGCAGGCACCCATATGAAAGATAGCCTCGACGGGCGGAGCGATTTTATTATCCAGCAGAAGCTCGAGGAAATCATTTTTTTCGATATAGTCTGCGAATGAAAGGTTGAGAAGATTTTTCCACTTCTTTTCTGAGCCCAATTCATCCGCAACGAGGATATCGTCGATGCCGCGAGCGTTAAGTGCGGCGACAATAGCTGAGCCAATAAAACCCGCACCGCCTGTAACGATTATCATAACCAGCTTCCTTAAATTCGTATTATGAGCTTGGAGCTCGTGAAAGCACGGCCAAGATGGCCGTATTATATAAGCTTAAATTCGGGAGCGGTTTATGTCAAATGTTAATAGTATGCGCATAAAAAAACCGCTCAGGATAAGCGGTTTTTATTCAGCAAGATATAAAAGTTTGAAAACTATCAGCAGAGGGCGATATAGCTTGCAATGGCTAAAAGGATAATCCGCCTTTTACCGATAGTAAAGGGAATCCAGAATTCATAATAAAATTTTTTCATCACCATTCCGAAAAACAGTCAGGCTCTTAACAGATTTATTATATCAAAAACGGTATGGCCAAGTCAAGAAAAGGGGGCTTTTCGTGTGTTAAGTTGCTATATAATAAGCAGTTATGTAAAAAGAAAACCCCGGCTTGAGCCGGCGTTGATGTGCCAATATATAGTATTTTAGGTCAATTTTTGAGCTGCCTGGCTCATTATTTTTGCAATCGGCAGGTTATTCGGGCATCGTTTCTGAGCCAGTGAATAATCGGCGGAGAGCAGTTTTGCCTTCGCGGCTGACGGCAGGAGTGCGAAATTTTCTTTTGCGAGGTTTGGCTCGCCGTAGCTGTTATAGTACATCATATATCGCATAACCTCTGCGATGTACGGCATATCGGGACAGGCAGAAGAACAAATCCGGGCACAGCCTGCACAGTAGTCACTTTTTGTACTGCTGGCATAGTCACTAAGGGCCTGCCGGTCTGCTTTTGTGAGCTGCTGTTTGACGATGACAGCATTTATGTTTTCCTGCAATTCGGGAACAGACTTCATACCGATGCAGGCGGATGCGATTCGACCGTCCTGCAGGATTGATTTGATTCTTGCCTGCAGCTCGGTGTATCCTTTGTCCATAAATTGTTTATAGACTTTCTTGTCCTCTTCGGTAAATTCGCTGCCTCTGACCCGCAGGCCAAGTGTTTTCATAGCAACCAGGCCGACACCGGCCTTTTGGCAAGCGTCAACCGCCTGCCTCATATCATCATCAAGCATCAGGCGGAAGTTATAGCTGGTCATTATTGCATCAACCCAGCCGAGCTTTACGGCAGCCGTCAGACATTGGGGCATATTGCTGTGAGTGCTGAAGCCGAAGAACTTGATTTTCTTTTGCTTTTTTGCTTTTTCGACCCATTGTTTCAGGTCATCGGTCAGCATTGAAGGCTCTGATAGGCCGTGAAACTGATAAAAATCGATGTAATCGGTCTTCAGATTTTCCAGAGAAGCCTTCAGGCGACTTTCAATATCCACGACGGTTCTTGCGCGCGAAGCCTTGGTGACAAGGAACAGCTTCTTTCGCAGTTTCGAGTCGCTTTCGAGCAGTTTGCCGATTGTGGTTTCGCTGTTGCCGCCCATATAATTACTTGCGGTATCGAAGTAAGTGACATCGTTTTGAATGGCGGCTTTTAAGATGACGATACTGTCGAGTCTGTTAGCACCAAGTGACACACAAGGTATTTTGACACCGGTTTTGCCAAGCTTTCTTAGAGGGATTTTCGATTCTCTCTCGGCCGGTGAGTTGGGGTCAGGCTGGTTTGGCTCGCCGGCAAGTATCTTTGAGAGCTGTGTGAAAAAAGGTAAGGCCCCCGCGGCGCCGACGGATTTTAGAAATTTTCTTCTGTCGAGCATATTATTTTGCCCACTCTCCAAAACTACATAAGTGCTTACTTCTGTGAATATATTAGGCTAATTTGGCTGCAGCCTCTTTCATAAGATTGCTTATCGGCAGTCTGTTCGGGCATTTTGCTTCGGCAAGTGAGTAGTCGGCGATAACTAATTTTGCTTTTGCTTCAGGGGGCAGCTGAGCGAAAAGCTCTTTAGCCATTTTGCGGTCGCCATAGCTGTTGTAGTACATCAGGTATCGCATAATATCAGCAACGTAGGGCATATCGGGTGCTGCGCTCGCACATATTTGCGAGCAGCCCGGGCAATAGCCATCGCAGTTTTTCTTTGCATAGTCTGCAAAGAAAGCAACGTCTTTTTTGTCAAGTGGAGTTTTGTCGAGAACAGCATCGACATTGAGTACAAGGTGCTCTATGCTGCCTCTGCCGACACCGACACAGGCAGTGCAGAAGCGTTCGTCCTGCAGGACGATTTTCACCTTTGCCTGACCTTCGGTGAAGCCTTTTTTAGTGAAGTACTCAACAAGCTCTTTTTCCTTATCGGTTCGTTCTCTAACCCTTTTGGCCTGTGTTTTCATAGCGATAAGAGCGATACCTTTTTCGTGACAGGCCTGTACCGCCTCCTGCATTTTCGTATTTTGCATCACGTTGTAGTTGTAGCTTGTCATAATGGCATCAATCCAGTCTGTTTTTGCCGCTGCGAAAAGGCAATCTTCATTAGCATGAGTGGTGAAGCCAAAATAGCGGATTAATTTTCGCTTTTTTGCGTCTTCAGCCCATTTTCTCATGTCATCTGTAAGCTGGTTAGCACCGCGGATTCCGTGGATGTAATAGAGGTCAATATGGTTTATGTTCATTCTTTTGAATGATTCGTGGAGACGTGTTTCAAGTTCTTCGGGCGTTCCTAAGGTCTTGGAGGTGATAAACATCTTTTTGCGCAGCTCAGGCTGTTTTTCGAGAATTTTTCCGATACCCAGTTCGGAGTTGCCGTTTGTATAGTTGTAGGCGCAGTCCCAGTAGTGGACGCCAAGCTGAAGGGCTTTTCTGAGGACGGCCTGCTGCTCGAGGGCATTAAACATTACACCGAGAGAAAAGGCCGGGACTTTTAAATCATATTTGCCGAACTTTCGCAGCGGGATAGCCGGGATTTTGGGTTTTGCTGCGTTAGGGTCGGCGACATTCGCGTCGTTTGCATTAGCTAACAGGTTTTTTGAAAGAAAGGCAGAACCTGCACCGGCAGCAGCTACTGTTTTCAAGAAGTTTCTTCTGTTTATGGTATTTTTTTCGTTCGACATTTTTCTATTCTCCTAAATTAGAGAAGTAATTTTCTATCTGTGCTTCTGCTTTCACCTTCGGCAGAGACTCTTATAGCTTTTTTACCGCTGACAGGACATTCGTGTTCGCAAATGCCGCAGCCGATACAACGTTCGATATCAACATAGGGTCGCTGCAAACGTACCTGGATGTGAATTTTCGAGCCTTCAGCGGGAATTTTTGCAAATTTAACCTCTTTTGAAATTGTTATAGCGTTATTTGTATTTGTTACTATTTTACCCTTTTGACTCCCATCGAGACTACAATAGTAATCACCGGTGGCGAATTTGTCAAGCGTTAAATTTTTTTCGACGGTCTCAATTGTATTTCCAACCACCTTTTTCACGGTTAAGAACCCGTCTCTTACGGTACTGAAATATTCTCGTATAAAAATTGCCTTCGGGCTGAGAGGGCAGTTTTCCTCGCAAACGATGCAGGGTTTGCCGAAAGCCCAGGGCAGACAGCGGTTTCTGTCGATGAATGCAGTACCTAATTTAAGGGGGCCTTTGTCGGCAAAGCTGCCTTTGCCGAGTTTTTCATCGAGCGTTATTGGTCTTATTGCAGCGGTCGGGCAGATTTGTGAGCAGGCGATGCAATTGAGCTGACAGCCGCTTGAACCTATGCGATTGTTAAGGACCGGCGTCCATAGTGCTTCGAGGCCGGCATCGAGACCAGCGGGCTGGAGGACGTTCGTCGGACAGATACGCATACACTGTCCGCACCTGATACAGCGTTTCAAGAATTCAGGCTCAGCCAGTGAGCCGGGGGGACGGATTAGGTTATGAGGCCAGTTGGCCTTGATTTTGCCGGCGAGCCTTACCGCAGGAACGGCGAGAAAGCCCGAGGCGAGTGACAATACAAAACCTCGTCTCGAGATATCCGGATTAGTTACTTCACCTGCAAGTGAAGGTTTCGCCTGGTAGCGGATTACATTGTCCTTTGTTTTGCAGTCCTGACGGCAGTTAAAACAGAGGACACATTCGGCAATTTTTATATTTGCCGACGGCTCACAGGCTCCTTCGCAATGCTGCTCGCAGAATTTGCAGTTCGAGCAGGTTTTTGTATTTTTGCCGATTCGCCAAATCGAAAAGCGGCTTAAAACAGCGAAAAGGGCGCCGAGGGGACATATAAACCGACAGTAGAAGCGCGGGATTACAAAGTTTAGTAAGACAGCAGCAAGAAAGAAAGCGAAGATAAAGAAAGTGGTTTCGTAGAACCGCTGAGATACCGATAGAATATTGACGGAGCCGTCGGCTATCGGCAGCAGGATAAGATTGAATGAGCGTGTAACCAGCGGGATGGGGTCGAGCAGGCCGGTCTGCAATGTTGCAGCCAGCGATGGGAACGCGGCCATAATGAGCAGGACGATTAAGATGAAATATTTTATTGACTGGGCTTTGCGATATCTATTGAGCTTTATTTTCTGAGCAGCGGTTTTGTTGCGGGAACCGAGATAGCCGAAAAAGTGATGTATCGAGCCGAAAGGACAGAGCCAGCTGCAGAAAAACCTGCCGAAAATGATTGTCAAAATTACGGTCAGCAGAGCCCACAGGAGCGGTGAGTAAAGAGAATGTGTTGTGAGGATTGTGCCCAGTGCAACGAGCGGGTCGAGGTTCAGGAACAGATTTGCAGGCCAGTTTCGTAATTGCCAGAATTTGCCGCCGTAGGTAGTAACAATACAGAACCAAACGAACAGAGTGAAAAAGAAAATCTGACTTATTCTTCTTACTGTTACGATTTTCATAAGATTACAGCTTTCAGGTTACGTTCGCGATAATTGGTTTTAGAGACTGGTAATCGGCTGTTCCTGCGCCTGCTGATTGCGCTTTCGCAAGGTACGGCAGGTCGGCAGGTTTAAGGCCGAGCAGTGAGCAGCCGAAAGAATCTGCCGCGACCGGGTCGCAGCTTGCGATGATAGTATCAGTTCTTTTCAAATCCGAGAACGAGCCGCCGGTCGGGCCGTTGGTTACCATAGTCTCGGTCCCGTCGAGTATGACAAGGGTCGGCTTTATGAGCATAACGAGCTCAGCGATGATTGTGTTAATGTCCTGATGAAAGATATTTCGTCGGCCGCCGAGCAGTCCGTAAAAGTTTTTCATAGTCATTGAAGCAGCTGCCCTGCTGTGACTCTTTACAGGTGCAATCCCGATGAGCTTGTCAGCTTTAGCGAGCGGTTGGTAAAGGACAGGCCAGTTTTCGATGTATTTGCCACCCTCAAGCGTTGTCAACTTGAAGAAGCTTACCCTGGGCAGGATGACTTTGGCACCTGCCGAGGTGGCGGCTTTACCAATCCGGCTAATTGTGAAACAGCTCGCCGGATTATTTATCGGGTTATCAGTGACATAAACCTGCTTTGCCTGAGCCCTGCTGTAGCAAAGCCGTATCACTTCGGCGACGAGTTCGGGATTTGTAGTAGCACCGAGAGCAGGCACGGAAGTGAAAGCGACGTTGGGCTTTATGACGACGGTGTCATCTGGTTTTACAAATCTTTCTATTCCGCCGAGCAAATCGATAGCTTTATCGATGGTTTTTACCCTGTCGCGGCCTTTGACAATACTGATAGTCCGGCCCGGCATCGCAGGGACGGAAAAATCGGGTATAGTAACAAGCTCGGAGGACGGCTGAGCGGAAGGGCCCTGCTTGTCGTAGAGAGTTTTAGCGATGATGCCTGCAGCGGCGATAGACAGGCCGGCCTTTGCAGCCCTTGCGAGAAACCTTCTTCGATTTAACTTCCGGTCATTTTGCTCGTTCATTTTTCAGTGTCCGGTTTGAGAATGTCATTTAGCAGCCGGGCAACCTTAACAGCGGTCTCGATATCATCGGCTTCGTGAATTCCCGCCACAACAGGGCCGTTATTGAAGACGAACTCAATTGTGCCGTAGAAATCAAGTATCCTTGCTTTGTCGATATCGATATCGGCAGACTTTTCCTCTGCGCCGGTATCGATAAGGAACTTACAATAATCGCGGACCAATTGTTCGGCGCTGCTCTCATCGGGCCGGTCACTGAGGAAAATAGTAACATTTGAGCTGTCGATTTTATAAACGGCTGTGAAGGTATTATCGAAACCATCAAAGCCGAGGGCATTTGCCGTATAGAATTTTATACTGCCTGGTATTAAATTATCTCCTGCAGCGATTAGCGGTTCGGGCATAGAAAATTGTTTTTGGTCGGGCAGCGCTGCGGAAAGCTGCTTAGCGAATTCGGTCATCGCATTGAAAAGGGGCTCGGATTTAGCGGAGCCAATGAGCTCGATATAGTATTTGCCCTGCACGAATAGAAGCGCGTTTTCAGTTCTGTAACCGAAGTTGGTCTCGAAAAGAGACAGTGGTGAGGCGTCCGGCCTTTTCTGTACGCTGAAGACGCTGAAGGCATTGGCGGGCTCAGCCATATCATAAACGTAGAACTCAAACATCAACTGGTCGTCCTGCTGACTTTTCAGCCAGTTTGTCAGAAGTTTTTCAAAGCCGGAATCGACGTAAAACGGGGCCTTGCCGTCAATCTTTTCATAGAGGTTTTCAGCGTTATAAACGGTGATTTCAGAAAGCGGCTCGAAGCCGGCAGCACCGTCAGGTGTCCTGCGGAGGACGATTGAGTCGAGGAGGCTGTCAAGGGTTTTTGCTGCACCGGCGGAAACAACGGTTCGGGAAGTTCTAAGATTGAATTGCGGTATGACGACGGAAAGACCGATAATAAAAAGGACGGCTAATAAGAAAAGGCTAATAACTGATTCGTGGCGAGGCTTTTTTCGGCGAGTCTCAGCCATTACAGGCTCCATAGTTTTTTGTTATCAGTTCAGCTAAACTAAAACGCGGGGATTATAATTGATTTTTTGGCTTTTGTCAATTTCAGGCTTTCAAGGTAGCACGGCCATCTTGGCCGTGCTATCACGGGCTGGAAGCCCGTGTTACGGTATAA
>CAZMQF010000099.1:0-9822 GCA_964568365.1 uncultured Pirellulales bacterium
TGGAATTCAAGCCCGTTATGATGAGAATTTATCAAAAATACGACTATAATGAATATGGCGGAGCCCCCCTGCTTGGTGTTAACGGAACAGCTATTATATGTCACGGCTCAAGCACGAGAAGGACAATTAAAAATGCCATACTTGCTTCAAAAAAATTCTACACTGCAAATGTTAATGAGAAAATCACCGAACGCCTCACTCAATCTTCTATAAAGGATAGCAAATGAAGCAGAACAGGGATGTTGAACGGCAATCTCCGATATATCGTGCAGTCATAGTTGGATGCGGCTCGTTTGCTCCGGAAAAGATTCTTACAAACGATGACCTCGCAAAAATGATAGATACCACAGACGAGTGGATTACTACTCGAACCGGAATAAAAAGAAGACATATTGCTGCTGATAATGAAAGCACCGCCTACCTGGCAACAGAGGCTTCAAAAAGAGCGCTTGCTGACGCAAAGCTGGACCCAAAGGAACTCGACGTTATTATAGTCGCGACAATTACCCCGGAGATGGTCTTTCCATCCACAGCCTGCTTTGTCCAGCTCAATCTTGGAGCGGCCAATGCCTTTGCATTTGATATTGCCGCCGCTTGCAGCGGATTTATATACAGCATTGCTATTTCACAGGAATTTATAGAAAAAGGCCGATATAAAAACATTCTTGTTATAGGCGCTGAGACTTTAACAAAAATTACAAATTACAAAGACCGAACAAGCTGTATTCTTTTCGGCGATGCTGCAGGCGCTGTCGTTCTCCAGCGTTCCAGGGACAGTCAAAAGGGTGTTTTGTACACTACGATGTACTCAGACCCGGATTACTGGGAGGCACTAAACTGTCGGGCTTACGGCTCGCTTTATCCCGCCGACAAAAAACTCGATGACCCGAATAAAATCTATATGGAAATTCACGGCAGAGAGGTCTATCAGCAGGCCGTTCGAAGGATAGTAGAGGCTGTAAATGAATGCCTTGATAAGTGCAATTTGAATATAGATGATGTCACTATGGTTATCTCCCACCAGATGAACGCGAGAATCATCGAATCAGCCTCCAAACGCCTCGGCATGACAAAAGAAAAGATGTTCATAAATATAGATGAATACGGAAACACCTCAGCCGCTTCTGTCCCCCTTGCTTTCGATGAATGTTACAGAAAGGGTAAAATAAAAAAAGGTGATAAGGTAATTTTTGTCGCTTTCGGAGCAGGGCTTACCTGGGGAGCGGCTGTTATACAATTTTGATAATCTTTTAATTAACAAACAGAAGATAAGATAATGAATACTGCTTTTTTATTTCCGGGTCAGGGTGCTCAGCTCGTCGGGATGGCCTCTGATATCGTTCAGGCCTACCCTGTCGCTGCAGAGGTTTTTTCAAGAGCCAACCGCCTGCTCGGCTACGATTTGCAAAAGATTTGCTTCGAAGGGCCCGAAGAGCAGCTCAACAGCACAACCGTTTCTCAGCCGGCTATTTTTACCGCATCTGCCGCTATTTTGGAAGTCCTGAGAACGGAACCAGAAACAAATTCCCTTAAAGCTGATGTCACAGCAGGCCTTAGTTTGGGCGAATATACCGCCCTTTATGCTGCTAATGTGATTGATTTTGACGATTGCCTGAGACTTGTTCAGAAACGAGGCGAGGCTATGCAGGCTGCTGCCGAGAAGACCGACGGCTCTATGGTAAGCATCATCGGCCTTGACGAACAGAAGGTCAGGCATCTCTGCGAACAGGCTGCTAAGGGTGAGCTGCTTGAGCCGGTAAATTTCAACTGTCCAGGACAGATTGCCGTCAGCGGCTCAAAAGACGCCTGCAAAAGGGCTGAGAAAATCGCTGTCGAGCTCGGTGCAATAAAAGCTGTTCGGCTCGCTGTAGCAGGTGCTTTTCACACCAATATGATGGCTTCTGCTGCAGAAGACCTGAGCAGAGCGCTGGAAAAATGCAAGATAATTGACCCTGCTGAAGCGAAAATTATTGCAAATATAAACGCTGAGTATTATAACTCCGCAGACCAAATCAGGCAGGGACTTATAAAACAGTTGACTTCACCAATACTTTGGCAAAAATGTATGGAGAAACTTATTATCGACGGCTTCGAAAAGTTTTATGAAATCGGCCCAGGCAGGGTTCTCACCGGCCTTATGAAGAGAATTGACAGAAAGATTAAAGTCATCAACGTTAGTACGTTACAAAGCCTG
The DNA here is from genome assembly GCA_964568365.1 of uncultured Pirellulales bacterium. GTDB lineage: Bacteria > Planctomycetota > Phycisphaerae > Sedimentisphaerales > Anaerobacaceae > CAYLMG01. The sequence continues at coordinate 2,195 of CAZMQF010000099.1, forward strand.
CAGGAATTATTACAGGCAGCGAGCGGTTAATAGGGAGATTATTGAAATGTCGGAACAGAGACTTGCTGTTGTAACCGGAGCTGCCAGAGGCATAGGCAGGGCAATTGTGCTCGAATTATTAAAGCAGGGACGGATTGTCGCCGGTCTTGACATAAACGCCGACCAGCTTGACGAGCTTCAAAAGGTTGTCAGGGACGCCGGCTTTGACGTCATCGCAAAGTGCGTCGATATCACAGATACAGAAAAATTCGCATCGACACTTGAGCAATTGGCCGGTGAGTACAACGGCATAGGCATCCTCGTAAACAATGCGGGTATCACACGTGACAATCTTATTTTACGGATGAGCGATGAGGATTTTGATGCAGTCATAAAGGTGAATTTGAGAGCGGCCTTTGTTGCTGTAAGAACCGCAGTGAAATCGATGATGAAAAGCAGGTTCGGCCGGATAATTTCTCTTAGTTCCGTATCAGGCATTATCGGCAATGCGGGACAGGCAAACTACGCCGCCAGCAAAGCCGGCCTTATCGGACTGACTAAAACCGTCGCTCGTGAGTTTGCCTCGAAAAATATCACCGCAAACTGCGTCGCTCCGGGTTTTATTGTCACTGAAATGACCGATAAACTGCCCGGTATGGTTAAAGAAGCAGCGAAAAAACTGATACCACTAAAAAGATTCGGGACCGTTGACGACGTCGCTATTGCAGTTGCTTTTCTCGCATCCGATGACGCCGGCTATATTACAGGTCAGGTTCTTTGTATAGACGGAGGTATGGCTATGTAAAAATGAAAAAAAATTCGTTTGAAGACGTAAAAAATTAAAAAAACATTTGTAAATCAATTTTTTTATCGGTATATTACCGCCCAATACGCAGTTGAGACGATTGTAATAAAAAGATTTTAAGTCCTGTTTTACTAAGGAGAGAAATAAGGTGAGTGCTGAAGAAGTAGATATTAAGGCGATTGAGGAAAAAGTAATCGATATTATTTGTGAGCAGATGGGTGTTGACAGGTCCGAAGTAACACGGGAAACCTCTTTCATTAACGACTTAAATGCCGATTCACTCGATACTGTCGAGCTCGTTATGGAATTCGAGGATGAATTCGATACAAGCATACCTGACGAAGACGCCGAAAAAATACAGACCGTAGGCGCCGCCATCGATTACGTTGCCAAAGTTCTGCAGTCTAAAAAAAGCGAGCAGTAAAAGATTATTTCAAGATGACTAAACGACGGGTTGTTATTACAGGCTTGGGCTGTGTTACCGCCTTGGGACAGTCGGTTAATCTGCTTTTTGACTCTCTTTGCGAGGGGAAAAGCGGCATCTCTTATATTGAACATTTCGATGCCAGCCGGTTTACGGTAACTTTCGGCGGTGAAATAAAAGATTTTGACATAACCGAGTACGTCAACACAAGAGAAGCAAAGAGAATGGACCGCTTTACCCGGCTTGCAGTTGCTGCTGCAATACAAGCGGTCAACGACAGCGGACTTGATTTCTCGAAAGAAGAGCCCTTCCGATGCGGCGTCATCGTCGGAACCGGAATCGGAGGCATCAAGGAAATCGAGGAACAGCACATAAGGCTTCTCGAAAAAGGACCCAGAAAGATATCACCCTTCTGCGTTCCAAGGCTTATGAGCAACGCTGCCAGCGGCAGCATCGCTATCCATTACGCCCTCAAAGGTCCGAACATCGCCATATCGAGTGCCTGCGCTTCCGGCTCTCACGCGATAGGTGAGTCGTTCTGCAACATCGTTTCAGGAAGAGCCGATTTAGTGATAACCGGCGGCTCCGAGGCTGCCCTCACTCCGATAGGGCTCGCTTCATTTTGTGCAGCGAAGTCACTTAGTACCCGTAACGATAATCCGCAGGCCGCCTCAAGGCCTTTCGATAAGGACCGCGACGGCTTCGTGCTCGCGGAAGGGGCAGGCATTTTGGTTCTCGAAGAATATGAGCACGCTAAAAAACGTAACGCAAAAATATATGCAGAATTTCTCGGCTACGGTGCTACGGACGACGGCTTTCACATCACCGCTCCTCTCGAAAGTGGCGAAGGTGCCGCAAAGGCAATGGAGCTGGCTCTGGACGACGGATGCATTGAAAAACAAAAAGTCGACTATATAAACGCCCACGGTACCGGAACACAATTGAATGATATAGCAGAGGTCTTAGCAATAAAGTCAGTCTTCGGCGACCACACATACAATTTATCTATAAGCTCAACAAAAAGCTGTCTCGGTCATTCTCTCGGAGCTACCGGTGCGGTTGAGCTTATTGTCTGCTGCAAGGCAATCGAAAAATCGATTATCCCCCCTACCATAAACCTTGATAATATTGAGCCGAAATGCGACCCTAAGATTGACTATGTGCCCTGGAAAGCCAAGGAAAAAAAGGTAGATATCGTTATAAGCAATTCACTTGGTTTCGGCGGACACAACGCTTGTCTCGCAATCGGGAAAATCTGAGAGCGAGCGGAACGTAGAAAGTCGGCTTTGTATGCAGAACACCGTATAATATGCTGAAATGTCATCACGAAGTGTAAAACTTTTTGAAAAATAAAATTCACTTTGTTAAAATACAATAATGATGGTATTCTACTGTGTTCAGATACGGCGACGGACAGGATTCTTTATAAAAAATCGTCGCCTGATAAACGGATATCGTAAAATGAATAAGTTCATTGTTATCGCTATGTTAGCTTCAATCGGCCTGGCCTGTATCAACAGCTGCACGTCCACCGACCACAAAACTCAAAGCATACCACCAGCTGAAAGCACAAAAAGAACGTCGGATGATATTCAGCCCAGGAAAGTTGACCCTAACAAAATCCCTGCACAGAAGGTACAAACAGCAGTTCTTGAACCAAACCAGCCTGTGGAAGCGAAACAAGAGCCAAACGAACTTCTAATTATTAAAACAGAGCCTAACGAACCAAATGAATCGCAATTCTCAAAGGCAGACCAAAACGAGCCTAACGACTCAAATTTTCCGCCGCAAGTTGACTTCCACGAAAAATGTGCTCACGTTCTGACCTCTTATGTCGACGGCGCAGGATTTGTAAACTACCAAAATCTCAAAAGAAAAAGAATCGAATTAAGAGAACTGCTCCAGGAATTCGAAAATCTCGACCCAAACGAATATAAATCCTGGCCTAAAAAAGATAAAATCGCCTTCTGGATTAACGCTTACAACATCCAGCTTCTTAATATCATCATAGAAAATTATCCAATTGAATCTGATGCATTTACAAGATTTTTCAAGTGGCCGCCTGACAGCGTAAGATACATCGATAGAAAAGTCGGCGGCATCGAAAAGCAAAAGTTTAGTATTATGAATGAAGCATTTACCCTGGAACGTATCGAGAATCGTTTTTTCCACGAACAGTTCAACGAACCAAAAGCATTTTTTGCACTATTCCACGGCGGCTTGTCAGGACCGCCTCTGCTTAATAAACCTTACTATGGTAAAACTCTCTATCAGCAGCTTGAGAATCAAATCAGGAAAACCTTGTCCTACTCCAAATCTTTTACAATCAATACCGACAAACACGCTGTGTATCTGCATGCAATACTGCAGCCGACAAGCTGGTATGGACGTTATTTCCTCGATAAATATAACACAGACAAATGGTTCAAAGACCAGACGCCTGAGGTCAGAGCAGTTTTGAATTTCCTCACAGAATATCTCACCGAACAGCAGGTTAACTACCTTAAACTTCAAAACTACACTGTCAGATTTTCTCCCTACAACTGGAGACTGAACGAGAGAAGATAACTTAACCGATGATAATATTAATATAATGATTCTCTTACAATTTTCAGTTTGACAGAAGCAGATGATTTACTAAAATCATTATTTCATTTTTATTTAACCGCTGGCAGCTCTTTTGAAAGGTAGAATAGAAAATGACAAAAAAACATATTCATACCAATCCTAATTGCGATACAAACGAATATCTATTCACGAGCGAATCGGTAACTATGGGACACCCCGACAAAATCGCTGACTGCATCTCTGACTCAATCCTCGATGCAATGCTCGCTCAGGACCCGAAAAGCAGGGTCGCCTGCGAAACACTCCTAAAAACATCAATGGTCCTCGTAGCCGGGGAAATAACCACCAAAGCAGTTGTAAATATACCCGATGTCGTCCGCGACACAATCAAGAGAATTGGTTATACCGAACCCGAAATGGGATTCGACTATAAGAGTTGCACAGTCCTCGTCGACATTGAAAAACAAAGCCCCGACATCGCTCAGGGCGTCAATGAAGGCGCCGGCCTGCACACAGAACAGGGCGCAGGAGACCAGGGTATTATGTTCGGATTCGCCTGCAAAGAAACTGCTTCTTTTATGCCCCTGCCAATCTCTCTCGCACACGCACTCACCTTGAGGCTCGAAAAGACCAGGCTTTCAAAAAAGCTGCCCTGGCTCAGACCTGATGGTAAAAGCCAGGTAACCGTGGAATATAAAAATGGAAAACCGAAGCGTATCCACACCGTCGTCGTTTCAGCTCAGCACGCCCCTTCAATCAAATACACAGACTTAAAAAAACAAATCATTGAAAAAGTAATACTGCCCGTTCTGCCGAAAAGCCTCGTCGATAAAAAAATTATTTACCACATAAACCCGACCGGCCGATTTGTCCTCGGCGGCCCATACGCCGATTGCGGCCTTACCGGCAGAAAAATCATCGTCGATACTTACGGCGGCAGAGGCAGTCACGGCGGCGGCTCTTTCAGCGGAAAAGACCCATCGAAGGTCGATAGAACCGCAAGCTATATGGCCCGTTACATCGCAAAGAACATCGTCGCTGCTGGCCTCGCTGACGCCTGTGAAATCCAGCTCTCTTATGCAATCGGTGTCGCTGAGCCCGTATCTGTCCTGGTCGATACCGAAAGAACTGCAAAGGTAAGCGAGAAAAAGATAAGTCGGCTCGTACGGGACTTTTTCCCGCTCACGCCGAGGGCGATGATTGATTATTTGAAGCTGGATAGGCCCATTTATTTTGACACTGCTCATGGCGGCCATTTCGGCCGAAACCTCCCCAACTTCACCTGGGAAAAAACCGATATAGCCCCCAAACTCCGTAAAAGCGTTTAGCGTCGCCGCCCTACCATGAGCAAAGTCGAAGGAAACGGCGACGATATTTTTCTTCGCAAAAGCGAAGATTCTATCGTGAAACAAAGCCAATTTGGGGAAAAACGAACCCAATTTTTGGCTAAAATTGGGTTCGTTTTGGGTTCGTTTGGGTTCGTTTTTGGGAAAGATTTCAAGACATAAAATTTTATAAGTCCTTGTTGATAAAAGAGTTGTGTCATATTGGACACTTGGTGAATTGGCTTTGTTTTGCATAATTTTGTTTTTATTGCGCGCTCTGTGTAGTAAGTTAATTAGTGAACTGGTCCTTCGACGTTGCTCAGGACAAGTGAATTTGTTAATTATTTTACCGATTCTTGATACCAGATGCTCGATTCTCGTAGTGTTGAACATCTGCTACTCCTTGTTAATAAAGAGTTTACACCTGATTTATCTTGGTTCGCTAACCGATGCTTGAGGAGCTGTCCTCCCTACGTGTGTTTTCTAACACACGAATGTATTATACCAGTTAAGGCTGATTTATCAACAAAAAAATAATTATTTTGCCACAGAGTACATAATCATCGTTGTTTAACATCAGGCTTTTTTTTAATATTTTTCATAATTTCTTTTGAATATTCTTCCGCTATATCTGGACAACGATAACTAAATTTATAATCTTTCTGTTCTACAGGTGTACATTCAATGAATGAAAGGTCAAGGATAAAATTGAGGTGAGGTTCGAATGTGTGATATAAGATTCCATTTGGAGGTTTGCCATTAATTAACCACCCATCTTCAATACCATATTTTGCTTTAGGTTTAATGATATGGTCTTTGTGAACTGACCAAAGAGAAGTAATATAATCCTCATCTTCAGGGTTTGCAAAATATACTGCATTCAAGCTATGATGTAACTGCAAAGCATTTAATTGTGAAACATCACTACGCTCGAATATATCTATAATAGTTGATTTCAATCTATTACCATAATATACTTGATCATCGCTTAACATAATCATTGTATATGAATTTAGCGGATAGAATATTTGTAAACCTGGCGATTGAAGACCAAAAACACCTCTATTTCTGATATGTTGATAAAAAGTATTGCAAAAAACGACTGGTGCATCACTAAATATAAACGGATAATCACTAAAATTTCTAAGAACGTGAAAACTTAGATCAGTAATAAGTATAGGAGGTTGAATTCCTATAGCAATTAAATTAAAAACAGTATATTGAGGTAACGATTTTATAGATACTTCACCATTTTCAACAGCTTTTGTAAATTTTGCATAAAATCTGTCATCTGAATTATGCTTTAAATATTCTTTAAAATATTCGAAAGAAAGATATTCTAAAGCAGGAGCAATTTTTTTTATTTCCAATTCTGTTCTGGAGCGTTGAAAAAGAATAGCATTTAAAATCCATACATGATGTTTTGGGTCTAATGTGGAAGAAATAGATTGCCATACTGAATCAATCAACCATTTAAGGGAATCGCAATGCATGGATTCAAGTTGAGAGAATATTTGTTCAATCTTATCAGAGCCATAGAACCTATTATTAGAACATTGCCCACGAATGCTTGCATTATTTATGACTTTACTATCTTTAGTAAGAAGCAAATTTATGCAATTGCTTAAACCTGTGAACATCTTGAAATAAAACTTGGGTACATAATGCTGAATTGCCATATTATTATTCTAAGAAAATATTAAAAACGAATGACTAGAAATAAATAGTAAATTCATATTCATAATTATGCCAATTTATGGGCGATTTCTTCATCGAGTATTTCTTTAACAGTAAGGGCAATTATACTCTTACCGGTCTTTTTGAAAAATGATTGTATTTCATGTAAAGCATCAGAAGAAAAATCGAAAGAGACAAAGAAGCCTTTTGTCCTGTCTTCTCGTATCATAACAGCCTCGAAAGAATCTATATCAGGTCGGCCTACTTTGTCTTTCTGCTTAACCTGAATGGGGTACCAGACATCCATAAATTCAAACTCCCCCTTTGCTTTTTTCGGCGTGGCTGAGACCGGATAAATCCGGCCATCAATTCCCATATCGCCAACCTGTGCTTTATTCGGGATACCGCCAAGAGCGATAACAGCCCAGTTCTCGAATTCAAAAGGTGGAATTTCCCTCAGCTTCTTTTCTGTCCAAGGTAAATCACGAACAATGAAGCCTCGACCAATTTTCCAGAGCTTTTCATCCTCTTTAATTCCGCAGACATCGCGCAGTCTTTTTGCCATAACACGGCAGGCCGTTGGTGAAAAATCAACTCCAATCCATTGACGGCCAAGATTTTCAGCGGCAACCAGAGCTGTACCACAACCACAAAAAGCGTCTAATACAATTTCGTTTTCATTTGAGCTTGCCTTGATGATTCTATCAAGCAAAGCAAGTGGTTTTTGTGTTGGATAACCAAGACGTTCTTCTGATTGAGATTGTATTGGTGGAATGTCTGTCCATATGCTATCTAGGGGCATCCCTTCCTGCTCATCAAGATATCGTTTGAGTCGTGGAACGGCGCCAGG
>CAZMQF010000100.1:0-9814 GCA_964568365.1 uncultured Pirellulales bacterium
CCGTTAGAAAGCTCAGGTGGGGCTTTAGACCCCACCTGAGCTGCACATTTTTTACTCCGCCCAAAGGGCTGAGCTTTCTTTCTAACGGGGTAAAAAAGAGAGAACAACTTGTATCGGTAGTGCTGTTGTGGGGCATCCCGTGGATGGAAACTCTGGAGCCCGTTAGAAATGGGATGCAAGAGGTGTTTGCCTTTTGCTCGGCGGGGATTTCTAACGGGCTTGAGAGAATCCGAAGCGATTGAAGAAAGGAAAGAGCATAGAAGAAAAGCGCAAACGATATATGCTCACGGCCCTTTCTTTTGTTGTGACAGATGTCATCCTATTTAGGTACGCAAGCAGGGTCTTCCGGAGTCAGACCGCAATCGATTAGCCAGTTCTCTGCCATCATTGCAAAGTCGCGAAAGTCAACCTTGCAGTCATCGTTTAAGTCGCCGGCAAGGACATATTCACAAGGATGTGCGTACTTCAGGTCTCCGTTTGCGGCATCATAGTAGCTGATGTGTGCGTTGCCGCCTGCATCCAGGGCAATAGATGTGTACAAGCCAACATCTCCTGTGCTGTCGACAGTCTCGATGTCCCAAGTCGAGCCGTTGAAGGCCGCGTACTTCAGGTCCTGGTTCGCATCATCGTAGTAAACGATGTGGGGAAAGTCGCTACCGTCCAGTGCCAGCGCGGTAAAGCAATTCACGTTCGTCGTCTCGTCCACTGTCTCAATGTTCCAGGACAAGCCATCCCACATCGCGTACTTGAGCCGGGGGCCCGGGCCGAGCAAGTAGCTGATGTGCGCGTGCCCGCTGCTGTCCAGCACCAGGGATGTGTACATAATCCCGCTGACGCGGGCCGCAGTGTCCAGAAGCTGAAAGTCCCAGGAGGCCCCGTTCCAGACCGCGTACCTCAGGCCGTGGTCATCCCAGTCGTGGTAACTGATGTGCGGGTTGTCGTTGCTGTCCAGAGCCAGCGAGGGACCCGCGATTCCCTCATACCCATCGTCCACCATCTGGTCAATCCAGGACGAGCCATTCCAGTAAGTGTACAGCAGGTCATTGCCATTCGGCCAGTACCGGTAGTGAGCAATGTGTGGGGCGTCGTTGCTGTCTAGCGCAAGGGACGAGTAATAGCCCGTAGAGCTTCCGCTGACAGCCGTCTGTACGTCCCAGCTCGACCCGTTCCAGGCGGCGTACTTTAGATCGGCGTTGGTCCCAGCGTAGCGCTTGTAGTAACTAATCCGCGGGTAGCCGCTGCTGTCCAGTGCCAGGGAATTGTTGGCGCCCACGGAGCCATCCCAGTCCACCGTCTCAATGTTCCAGGACGAGCCGTTCCAGGCCGCGTACTTCAGGTCGGCGTTGATGACATCATAGTAGCTAATGTGTGCGTTGCCGTTTGAATCCAGAGCGAGAGATGTGTAGCAGCCTACATCCCCTGTACTATCGACAGTCTGAATATTCCAGCCTGAGTCTGCAAGAGCCGGTTTGGACAACCAGGGACCGGCCAACAATAAAACTGCTATACAGGTATGAAAAAGAAATTGCCTCTTCATTTTACTACCTCCTGAAAAAATTCCTGTCTAAGACCAGACAACTAATACAAATATCTTACCGTCTGTACAATAATAAGATATAAAGACCGTTAAAACAACCAAAATTTGCCTGTTTCTTATGTTTTTCCGGGTCTAACCGAATATTCGAGTTCTTTTCCCTTCGGCTGTTCGACTAATTGTGGCTATTTTATACTTAACATCCCTGAAATAAACAACTTATATCATTTTCTTCAATCGTTATGAGACTTTTGCTAATTTACCCCGTTAGAAAGCTCAGGTGGGGCTTTAGACCCCACCTGAGCTGCACATTTTTTACCCCGCCCAAAGGGCTGAGCTTTCTTTCTAACGGGGTAAATCGCCTTAATGGAAAACTCAACTGATTTCGTGGATAAAGCAAGCAGGCGGAATTAATGTTAAATGACGGATTTTAACTGGTTGCAATTGGTGGTTAAATGCTATAGGTTATGCCTGTGTTTAGATTTCAAAGATAAAAGAATTGGAAAAATGGCTGAAAAGACAAGCAATCTGGATTTAGATAGTCTGCGTGACGAGATTTGTGATCGCGTAAAGGTTTTTTCTGAGAAGGTTATATCCGCTTCTGGAGACAATCTTCAAAATATTACCATCGTTGGCAGCAGTTTGACAGAGGATTTCAGACCCGTAACCGGGTTTATCGGACAGGCCGCTTTTTTCAGTCGTTTCGTGATACAGTGGGTGATTTCGGAAAAACAGAAAAAGAGTGTTATTCCACCATGCTTCTGGTATCTGAGTATTTTTGGAAGTACAATTCTTCTTATTTATGCGATTGTACGTAAAGACCCCGTTTTTATTGTTGCATTTCTGTTCAATAACGTAGTGTGTATTCGGAATATGATGCCTATGTTCCGGCACCGTTCACAAAAAGAAGCATAAAAAATCCAATTGGTAGCTAATTATGAGCAGCAAAAAATCTGGTGACACACAAAACAAAAAACAAAAACGGAAACATCTAAGACTGATTCTGATAATCTTGCTTATTGTCGGGACAATCTGGACATACGATGAGTTCGTAAAGTACCGCATCTTTCCAAAACGTTTCGGAGTTGTAGAAGAGGGTGTTCTTTACCGAAGCGCGCAAATCTCTGCCGCTGTTATCAAAAAAACTTTGCAAAAACACGACATCGGTGTGATTGTCATGATGAGCGTCGATGACCCCCAAAACTATGACCTGCAGACAGAGAAAAAAGTCGCCGAAGAGCTTGGTATTGATTTATACAACTTCCCTTTAAGAGGGAACGGGACCGGCGATGTGAACAATTATCTTAAATCGCTTTTGACGATCCATCAGGCAAAACAGGAGAGAAAACCTGTTCTTGTACATTGTGACGCCGGCGCACAGAGAACCGGTGGAGTCGTTGCCCTGTATCGTTTCTTTTTTCAAAAGAAAGATGCGGATTTTGTACTTAGGGAATTAAAAAAGTACGGATGGAAGTACAAACGTAACCCATCCCTTCCAGCCTTTCTGAATGAAAACATGCGTTACCTGGCCGAGGAACTGGTAGAAGAAGGAGTGATTTCAGAAATTCCGTCACCGTTGCCAAAATTGCTAACGCCATAATTTACAAAAATAACCCAGGAATTGTTTCTTTAGCTAAAGATTGAATCAGGATAATGCTTAACTTGAAAACAGCCCTGTAATTCATTTGGGTTATCTTGGTTTTTCCCCTGGCTCAGCTCAAGCAGGTGGAAGGTTCCTTTGTGTCGATAGTCAAACTTAAAAAGAGTTTTGACCTCTTGAGATTTTAAGGTTTCACAGTCTTGTAATTCCTGCCAGTTCGTTTCCTTTATCAGAAGATAACGGATATCAGGAGTTGTCTGCTCACGCACGTAGAATAAAAAGGCCTGCTGAGCCTCAGTCAGCTGGCCTGCCTGGGACGGCACACAATGACAGGCTTGCGGTTATGAATTTTATCCACCTATTGCCCCGGCTGGTTCATCAGGGCTTTGGGGTTTTGTGGTTATGTGAGAATTTCCGTTTCAAATCTTCCCATCCGGCTGACAGAAGCTGCCGTTTTTTCTTTTGCTCGTTCAACTTACTGATTGCTCTATAATCGCCGCACTTCGCCGCCGGACTAAAGAACCCGATAACAACTAAGCCGGGTTCTTTTTCATTTATGGCTCTTTGCTTAGCGTAAAGAGCATAAATTCCTAATCCGAGACCTTTTCATAGAACTCTATCTCGACTACCCGAAGTGTTCCCTTTGCTTCGTCAATTGCGGTACCCCCCTGTTCTTTTGTACCGGTGACCTCGATAATATTGAAGCCATCTTCGTCTTTGCTGATTCCCTGAAGCGCTACCGTCAGGTTCGTACCCGCCACCGGCTCGACCGGGACAGTGACATAGCCAAGGCTGCGCGGCGTATCGCCTTGATAAACCTTCCTGCCGTTGACGAACATCTGGATTGAATAGCTTCTCGTGCGCCAGTTGTGCAGTTTCATCACGACCTCGCCGACGGTGACAGGCCTTTTGAAATCGTATCGAATCCAGGCAGTTGCCATTGTGCCGTCGTTAGACCAGTTAGTCATCTCGTTATCGTCGAAGCTCAGACCGACCTGGCTGCTGTCGGCTCCTGCCGTCGCCCCTATGATATCGACCGGTACGCGCGAGACTACAAAAGACGCACCCTTGGGTGTCGGGGCACGCTCGAGATAACAGGGCAGATTGGCGTCAGGCATTGTAAGCGAGAGACCATCAGCAACTTCTGTTTGTTTCGAGTCGATATCGACCGAAGCGGAAACCAGCCCTTCGGACTTTGCTGTAAGGCTAATTCTTCCTGCCTCCGTGGTTGACCTGATTATGACTCGATTTACGCCGCACTCCACAGGCAGCCTCTTTGACAGGATATAATTATCCGGCCCCTGAGCGATTCCGCCTCGCCACTGGCCAGGCCCTTTCAGCGAAAACTCAATCATATTCATTGCTGTCGGGCATCGATTGCCTTCTGAATCGACTACCTCAACAGTAACCAACACTAAATCCGCACCGTCAGCTTTAAATCCGTCAGGGCCGGTGTTAACAATAAGACGTATGCTGTCAGGCTCTCCTGCTGTTCTCTTCTCTGCTTGGCAGAGCTGGTTACCACCGGCGTCGTACCCAACAGCCTTGAGCAGTCCAGGCTTCCACTCGACATCCTCGAACGTAAACAGGAAGCGGTAGCTTTGTGTGCCAAAGCCCTGCGATTTTCCGTTAAGCAGCAGCTCCACCTTCTCGGCACTGGAAATCACATATATATTTTTCTTTGTACCCGGTGCGTAATTCCAGTGCCCCATAATATGAATGCGAGGCCGCTCAACGTCCACCCAGCCGTCCCACATTACCCGGTGCGCAAAAAAGCCGTCCTTGGGAATACGGAGCGGGTCAACCTCGCCGCTGCGACGGTAGTTTTCTGCACCGCGATAATGCGTGTTTGTGTCGGAGAAGATAATATTGACCCCGCCGGAACTGACCCTTTTGCCCGTGCCCGGGCGCTGGCGCCAGTAGTCGTACCAGCGAATCACGTTCTCGATTGCATGTGAATCCTGATTGCGGTTATATGCCCCGGCTGGTGCATTACGATAAGTTGGGCCATCTCCGTCGGCGTGATAAGGCGGCGAGAATTCATCCCAGTATTTTCGCAGCCCCTCATCTCGTGAATACTCCATCGCCCACATCGGCTGAACGGCACTCTTATTGATATAGAGCATCTCACCGCCGTACTCGGCAACTTTGCTGTCGAGCATTTCGCGAGCACCGACAGCGCGACCCCCGTGCGGGTCGTACCGGTCCCGCAGTTCTTTCAGCTCCTGCATATGTGCTTCGCTTATAGCTTCGTTGCCCCCTTCGTAGAAGATAATGCTCGGGTTATTGCGATTATAGATTATCGCGTCCCGCATAAGCTCGATACGCTGCTGCCATTGCCGCCCCCTGGCATCTTTCTCGGAATCACCGGCAGGCATCGCCTGCATCAGCCCTACCCTATCACAGGATTCGACATCCTGTTTCCACGGCGTCACGTGCATCCAGCGCACGAGGTTGCCGTTGCCCTCAACTATCAAGCGATTGCTGAAATCGCTCATCCAGGGCGGTACCGAAAGGCCCACTGCCGGCCATTCATTACTGCTGCGTTGTGCGTAGCCCTTGACCTGTATCACCCTGTCATTAAGCTTAATCATACCGTTACCGAATTCGGTCTTGCGAAAGCCTGTTCGTGTCCTGACCGTATCCACAGGCTCTCCGTTTACTTTTAATATCGTGTAAACATCGTAAAGCCAGCCGTATCCCCAGCTCCAGAATTCAATGTCCTCTGCGGCTGCGCTTGCCCTGACCGTTTTCGTAACGCCCGGTGCTATTGTTGTCCGAGTGCCGCTGAACTTCTTGATTATCTTGCCCTGAATATCCTTGATAACAACTTCATATTCAATTGTCTTCGCTGTCGGGTGTTCGTTTCTCACCTGAGATTCAGCGGTGATTCGTGCTGTTCTTTCTGCCACATCGAAATCCTGCGCGTAGATATACACACCCGTTGTGCCGAGCGTCGAAAAGAGCGGCAGGGTCTGATAGAGCCTGTCGGTAACGTGCAGATAAACATTTTTCACAATCCCGCCGTAATTCGCGTTGAAGTTTCTGTCATTCCACTGATACCTTTGGCCGGTGAGCTTCTCACTGTATGTCCACGAATTGTCTATGCGCACGGCCAGCACATTTACACCCGGTGCAAATTTCACAAACTCGGTGACATCAAAACCGAATGCCATTACCCCGTTCTCACTGCTGCCGATAAACTGTCCGTTAAGATAGAACTGGCCTCCCTGCCTGATACCCTCGAACTCCAGAAAGACCTTTTGTCCGGTATGCACGGCAGGAATCTTAAAGCTCTTGCGATACCACGCGATGCCGGTGGAGAGGTTATGGATATCCAGCCTGAAGGCTTCATCTTCGTTCCAGGCATAAGGTAAAGTTACTTTCTTCCAGCGACTGTCGTTAAAGTCAATCGATTCGGCGCCGTTCGGGTCCCCTGCCGTCACTTTCCAGCCGGCATTAAAGTTGTACTTCACTCTCTTGGCTGACGGTATATCAGGTCGGGGCGGCTTCTGCATACCAGCACCGAAATAAAAACCGGTATGAGCAGGCTGATTATACCCAACGTTCTGCCAAGCTACGCTCAGCCTGTAAACCGGCTCCTGCATAAAAGTATAAAACCGGTTGTTCGTCGGTATTGTAGTCGTATAGATACGCAGCTCCTTATTATCACGCGACCTCCAGATAACCTCTTCCCGCCAGTCGCCCAGAATATCCGCACAAAGACAAGGAGTGGATTTCGAACCATTGCTTCTGGAGCACCCTCGAGCTCTCAGTAATCTTGTTTCTGTACTATTTTCATAGTCCCACTTATAAATGGTCGTACCGTCAAGAAGCTCCCTCAGCAAATCGCCGTCCCACCATACTCCCATATTACATGACCTGGGCTTGGAATCGGAAATCTTTTCGCCTTTACAGTTGTATAAGCCGTCCGAACCCCTGTTCCAGCATTCAAAACCTTTATGACGCGGGTCGATATCGACAGCCAGCCCTCTCGCGGGGTCCTCTAACGGCAGCCCCCATATAACCTTTCCCGTTTCGGCCTCTCGAAGATTTGCTCCGTTCTTATGACGCGGCCTCTCATGAATCGCAAAGACCTCAAGCCCTTTTCTGTCCGGGTCAATATCGGACAGATGCATCGCGTCACCGTGTCCCAGACCCGTCGAATAGAGCCCTTTGCCGTTATCGTCAATCGCACATGCACCATATATTATCTCATCTTTACCATCCCCATCCACGTCACCGACGCTGAGATTATGATTGCCCTGGCCTCTGTACGCTTTATTGCCGGCTGTCCCGTCATCACTGTCAAATGTCCAGATGTTCGTCAGTTTCCCGTCTCTGAAATTCCACGCAGCCAGTACCGTCCGCGTATAGTAACCCCTGCACATAACCAGGCTCGGCCTTTCGCCGTCGAGATATGCGATTGCTGCAAGAAATCTATCCACCCTGTTGCCGATGCTGTCGCCCCAGTCTTCTACTTTTCCTCTCGGCGGTATATAATCGACTGTTGCAAGCTCCCCGCCGGTCAAACCGTCAAATACGGTTAAAAACTCCGGACCATCCAGAATATAGCCGTCCGAATTGCGGTAGTCAGCATTCGCATCGCCGATAACTTTTCCCTTTCCGTCAACCGTCCCGTCCGCCGTCTTGCACGCGACCTCTGCCCTGCCGTCACCGTCAAGGTCGTAAACCATAAACTGAGTATAGTGCGCACCCTCACGAATATTCTTTCCCAGATTAATCCTCCAGAGAAAAGTACCGTCCAGCTTATAAGCCTCAAGTTTAGTTTCTCCCGTTCCGCCGCGGCGCGCATTATCACGAGGTCTCATCTCCTGCTTTAATACAATCTCATACTCACCGTCACCATCGAGGTCCCCGACAGATGCATCGCTTGGCGTACAACCTTCCGGTGTTTGCAGAGGTATTGAAATATATTGTCTTACCGGTGCATCTGCCGGCAGCGTAAAAGGAGCACTCGGCTCAAGTTCCTTACCCTTCATTATTGGCCTGACGAAATAAGAGTTTGACTGGTTCGGCTCAGCGTTTTCATCAACAAAGTTTGTTGACTCAGCCAGTGGTTCCTTATTGAGCTTAACCGCTTTTGCCCCGCCGATTGAGCGATAAAGGTTAAAGGCTACATCTTCCGGGTCGGTCCCCAACATTCGCCAGCCGATGTATATCTTTCCGCCGCCCTGATTGACGGTGACCACCCCGCGACCAAGATGCTCCATCTGTCGCTGTGCGCCTGCACCGGTAACAAAAAACAATATCGTCACCAGGGCGCCGATAATTATTCTATTATTCAATCTTTTCTCCCGACAGTGCGCCTCAGAAGCGTCACACATCAGGCTCACCTGTGTTTTTTATCACCAACTAATTCTTTTTCGGATATCCCACTGTTTGTGCCAGGATTATCTTTTGGTCGTCCCGCAGCTTCATTACCTTTGCCAGTTTATCTCTTTCGACATATCCGCGAACAACGGTCGCCAATCCTTCCGATGCGCAAAAAAGATAAACATTCTGGCTGACAAAGCCGGTATCCGTAGCCGAATAAAAAACCTTGTTCTCCTCTGAGCCGCGCATCTTCGCGAAATCCGCAACAAAGACGAGGTTCACCGGCGCATCCTTTACGAACGGCTGAGGTCCGGTCGCTGCGCGGATGTCTTCTGAAAGAACCGGAATCAATGCGTTTTCCTTCGCATCATAAAGATAAAGCCCGTCTGCAGTGGCAACGTAAATATCTATTTCCTGCATGTTCATCGCAGATGGCGCCGTCCGCTTTCCGGAATCCGGACGATTTATACCGAACGCCGCCCAGAGCAGATTTGAAAGCATCTGCTCAGGCAGTTTCTCACTGCTGTATTCACGCTGAGTCTGTCTTGCCAACAGAGCCTCCATCAAAGGCATGCCGCCTGTCATCTGCGGCTTCGTGAGCTTTGTAGGTTTGGCCTGCTCCGGCATCTGTTCCTGCTCAGCCGCCAAAGCTGTACAAATAATAACAACAGCCAGTAACAAACCTGCAAACAAAAACAATCTTGACTTCATAATTTTTCTCCTTAGCATTCGACAATCTATATTGCGGTTATTGGAAAACCAATTTACCTGCTGGTTTACTTATTCTCATCATCCAGTTTATTTATCTCGACCGTAAAGCCTTTAGGTATTTTATATTCGAAAATTGTTTTGTCTATCGTTTTATTTATAACAGGCTTGAGGAATTCTATCGTATATAAATCCTGCTCGGTATTTACAGCTGCTATTTTGGACGGTAAATCAATTTCTATATCAATCCAGAAATCAATCGACACGTAATCTTCAGCGTATTCCGATTCAGGTTTCGGCTTTAAGTTAAGCTGGACAAAATCGCCTGCCTTGGTGGATTTCTGCTCAACGAACTTTATCGCGAAATCCTTCTCAAGCTCTTCTGCCTTATTAAAGCCGATGATGGGAAAACTTTGTCTTATTAGCTCAAAGGCATCGACGTATTCACCCTCCTCAGCCTTCTCGTAACGTTTGACCTGCTCGGTCTGATAATCGATTTGCGTTAGCCATCTGCCGTCAAATATATACTCGTCTTTATAATCCTGCGGCGTCTCATCATCCTCTTTGAGAGTTTCAAAGTTTATCCTGAGCTGCGTTCTGCCGTTGGTCTTGCGGTAATAGAATTTGCCGTTTTG
>CAZMQF010000101.1:0-9784 GCA_964568365.1 uncultured Pirellulales bacterium
AGATCCATATTGTCACTATCGTCGGCAGAATAATCGCCAGACCGCGAAAAAAGTAATTCTTAATCTTCGCCATCACAGCCCCGTCAAACAAAAATATCCTTCAACAATTAATACATCCCAAAAAACAGATAGCCGGATAGCTTAATCCATATCTTCGCCGTAGTCAACAGCTATCTCTTTCGGCAGATGCGCACCGAATATGTGTATGGCCGCTCCCGGCAGCGAGGCGAGCATCCAAACCGCCCGCTGACACAACGCCAGCGCCGACGCCTGCTCCGGCGCAACACCGGCAAATTTAACAAAAAGTGAGATGAGAAAAAACTCCACTACAACCACCCCGCCGATACTTACCGGCACCGAACCAAGCACCCACGTCAGCGTAAAAAATACGAAGTAATACTTGATACTAACCTCAATCCCGAGATTCCAGCCCAAAAGCCAGAACCCCGTTATCGTCATAAGCTGCAGAGCAACCCTCAATGCAAATACCAGAACTATCGTCATCGGCCGGCTGCAATAAACAACTATCGCATCCTTAAGTTTCACTAACAGCCTGACAATGTACTCACGAATCCGCTGCCAGCCCTTATTCAAAAATCCCCTGCCCTTCAATTTAAGCAAAACCAAAATTGCAGCTGCAAAAAACAAAACCAGAACAATCAAAATAGCATACCAGTACCTTAATAAACCCCCGCCGCTCGTCTCTTCTTCACTCGGTACACTTATACTGCCCCTGCCCCTCAAAAAAAGGGTATAGAAAAAAACCGCTATAACAAGCGTGCTCAAAAGCCCTATCAGCCGGTCAACGAAAACACTCAATACGCCTTCGAACTTCTTGTCCGTATGCTTTGTAACATACCACGCCCGCACCAAATCTCCCCCCACCGAGCCCGGCATAAAATTGTTATAGAACCAGCCCAAAAGATAAAGCCGCACCGCCACCCAGAAACCTATGAAAATTTCCTGGCTGCGAAGTAATAACCACCACCGAAGACCTATTATTATCTGGCTGAAAATAAATATAAGTAGGGCAATCGCAAAAATCCCGATGTTTAACCGCCGAAACACATCTACCAGCTCGCCCCACCTGCCCTCGCGGGAAAACCACAACATCGCCCATAAAAGCCCCCCTGTCACAACTCCAAGCCGAACAAACAAATATATGTGTTTTTTTCTCGATTGGCTAATTGCCGGCATCAGCTTATTCTGCCCTAAAAAAACTTGTTTTTGAAGATAATAATGGGTAAAACTAACTATTGCAAGATGATAACCTGCTTTTAGGAGAGCTAAAAAGTGGCTGAAAAAAAACTAATCGAAGAAACTGACGATTTAACGCTGCAATTCGATTCCAACGGCCTGATTCCCGTCATAGCCCAGGATGCCGATACCGGCTGTGTCCTTATGACCGCATATATGAATAGAGAATCCCTTGATAAAACCATTGAAACAGGTTTTGCAACGTATTTCAGCCGTTCGCGTCAGAAGCTCTGGAAAAAAGGCGAGCAGTCAGGCCACTTTCAGAAGGTAAAGCAAATCCTTGTTGACTGCGACCAGGATTGTTTATTGCTGAAGGTTACTATCAAAGCCGGCCAGTGTCACGTCGGCTACCAGTCTTGTTTTTACAGAGAGCTCGACAAAACCAATCCTCAAAAACTAAACCCCATCGCAAAAAAGACCTTTAATCCCGAAGAAACATATAAATGATTAATAACATATTAACAGAAAAGATAATCGGAGAGAAGATTAAAGAATTGACTATCTTAAATTTTATTTCATAACAACAATCTGTCTCTATTTGTTTTTGTTATTTTCTCCATCTGGCAGCAACTTTTCTAAATCGGTCAATATTTCAATATTAACTCCTCTTGTCAGACGCAATTTTTTTATTACCTCTTTAACCTTATTTAGTTGCGCGACAACTTCAGGATTTTCCTTTAAAAGCTTCGCAAACTTCAACGCCTTAGCCACTGAAGGAAGACCATCATCCTTAAAAATATCATCAATGACTGTGTTAAATTTTAGTATCTCTTCCTGATCCATCAGTCTTTTTCTCGCAATCTCGGTGTCTTTTCTTGCTGCGATTTCTGCGGCCTCTTCTGTTGTTTTCCTAGCCTGACTTTTCTCCTTTTCGATCTTTGCTTCCGCATATGCTTCCATAAGCTCTTCGCACTTCTTTAGGTAAGTAACAAACCATTCTGTAAATAGTTTCCAGCGACCTTTTTCAGACGGTTTTTGTGGTTCGTTAGGCCTTCCATCGACCTTAACTAATGTTGCTTTTGAAATCTCTTCAGTTTCAAAACTCATGCCGGTATAATCTCCTTAGCGCCAACGATAGTAAAATTAACACCAGATCCACCTATCATTCGATACAGAAATGACAACTCAACAAACAACTCGCTTAACTCCTCTGCACTCGCATCTCCCGGATCAATCATTATCGTCAGAGGCTCTATTGACTTGTACGATGTTACCTTTATACTTTTGTCAATTCCTATACCGAGAAAATCCATAACTTCCCGCCGAACTTCTTCGTGCCTTAAACCAATCCTCATAAATAACTGAGCAGGTATCCCCTCGGTCTCACGCAGCAAGCCAAGAAGAATATGTTCGGTACCTACATATTTGTGACTAAGAGACTTTGCTTCTTCGATTGCATATTCAATGACCTTCTTTGCCTTGGGTGTCTGGGGAAGCTTTCCCATCGGACCCATATCAGGCCCGCTGCGAACGAGCTCCTTAATATCTACATCAAGATTCTTAAGAACAGCATCAGAAGTGCCGCTTCCTACCTTAAGCAGACCAATAAGGATGTGCTCAGTGCCTATGAATTCATTATTGTAACGCTGGGCATGCTGATTAGCCAGCGCCATTACCTTGCGTGCACGGTCTGTAAAACGATCGAAAACAGTCATGATCATTACTCCAAATTTTAAAATCCGATTATCTCTCGTAGTTTATCTGTTTCTTGCACTTCTCTAAATTGATTTACTATCATAACCATTACCGACATACTGTCAATTAATTATTTTTTAAATTATTTTGTTCTGGTATCTTCTACTTTAACCCATCCTTATTTTTCATATACTTAATTTAATCACTAAAAAGTGTTATGAATACAAGTGTAGTGGCAATTGCAAATGCTATGATAGTAAACAAGTCAACAAAAACGTCAATACCGAAAAAATTAGATAGCCTGTAAGCGAATTTGTAACGTCGAGTTTCTTGAAAATCTTTTTTCCCCCTTTTTTCTTCTTCTTCTTTGCCGTGATACACGTACCAGTGAGTCCATTTATTTATGAGAGACAGAAGGATTTGTAATGCAACTCCAGCAATAAAAGAACCGACAATCAATATTTTTATTGGCTTCGAAACATCTTGAAACATCTTAGCCTTATCGCTAACAAATAGTATGCAACCACCAATACCAAACGCAACAAACCAATTACGTAAAGAAGAACAATAACGCCAGTATATGTCAAAATATTCTTCGGCTTCAGAACTCTTTTGTCTTTTGGAGTTTAGGTTGTTCATTATACCGTCTTTAATAAAGTCCAGTCTCATCGAATCATTTTAAAGATTGCCTGTCCTCGGTTGTTCAAATTTTACCTCTATCCCGATATTTCCGCAATGTAAACCGCCAAAACAACGGCTATGTACAGTGCAGTGTTATGTGTTTGTTTCAAGGTATTTTTTCAGTTCCTCTGCCAAATTCTCGGCTTCTTCTCGCGATAGATACGGCACTTTTATTGTTCTTGCCCAGAAAAAACTTTTCCCCGTAACCTCAGACACCTTGGCAAAAGGCATTGCTATAATGTTTTCACCTTTCTTAGGAATGGTTGTTATAAATTTAACCTTACGACATAAAGTTTTATCATCAGGCGCTTCGATATCACCTATAACCTTCCCTGCAGCTACGAGACCAACCCATTTATGAGAAAAGAACACAATATCTCCAGCGTAGACATATTCGACAAATCTTTTTGCACCGCCAAATGCAGCCACACAGCTATTTTCCATCATATACCAGATTGAATCTTCATCATAACTTCTATTCGTATCGAAAAGCACACCTTTTACATTTCCCGGATTTTTGTGCTTATCATACGGAATCGCGAAAAACTCAAAATACTTATCGTTTCCGATTTCATATATTCGATATGGCAAGAACTCAATGGAAACACCTTGTTTTTTCCAATAATGAACAGCGATGATAAGATTTTCATCTGCTGCACTGCCAATTACAATAAGATGTTGTTTAGTGTTGAATTCTTTTGCTTCAAGTGGATGTTCAAGATTAAATGCTTCTTGGTGCGCTTGAACCAAATCTGCTTCCGTACTTGAGTAGATTTGATATTTTCCCTGGATTTTGGAAAAGCTCCACTTCCCAGCATCTTGAGCATAGCGTAACGCCTGATGCACGGCTCCTTCTCCAGCAGAACTACGTTTTAACTCAAATATAACAAGTTCGCCATTTTCATTTAAGGCGTAGATATCTGCTTCAGCTTGCCATTGACGCTCTTGGAAAATTGGCATAAGGCTTGAGTCCTCAAACAGAACATCAAGTATGCTACTCGCAATCAAGTTTTCTAAGTCTTTTTCGTTGTTGCCAAAGCTTGAAAAATCTCTAAAGGCAACTGGCTCCAATTTGTCGAATTTCCCATGTGACAACCCCAATTTATACAGCATAGATTACTCCTTTTTCTTTATACCTAACCTCTGTTTATATTGTTTCCCGTTTCATAATACCACCATCACCGTATTAATGGCTTGTCCATCGCCGGATTTATTTGCCACCCCAGTTGTCAGCCCTCGTTGTTAGCCGGTCCGAAATTTTACCCATTCCGGTTAAAACTGCAAGATTTAATCCTCACTAATCGAAATCAGTGTAAATCCGCTTTAAGTCGGATATAATACAGTAAAATCTATTTAAAGTCAATAAATTCATTTAATATCTCGCAAATAGTAATCCTTGACCTGTAACCCCAAAATCAGCGCTAATCAGTGTCAATCTCGTGTTAATCAGTGTATAGATATATCTGTGTTTCTCCGTGGTTAATTGAATATTTTTTCGTGAACACACAGCCAGGATGGATACGCCACGTTTGCGCGCAAATGCGCGCGGAGGAGCGTTTTTAAGCGTATGCGTGTAATTTTTTCTCCGGGATAAATTTAATCTGAAGTCTGCAGTTGACTGCTGCGGCAATTTTCTGGAGCATTTTGAATGAGTAACCATCATAGTCGGCGTTTTCCAGCCGACTAATATCAGATTGACTTGTCCCGATTAATTCTGCGAGCTCTTTTTGTGTAAGGTTTGCCTTTGTTCTGAGCTTATATATCTGCTCAGCGATGTCTAAATCTTCTTTTATTTTTTCAATCTGCTTGAGTCTTTTAGGGTCATCTTTAATAAGTATTTTGCGCAGAATTTTTACACCGTCTTTAGTTTTTTTTCGCTCTTTGCCCACTTTCATCCGCTCCATTGACTTTTTATAAGGCTTTTTATATTTCGTGAGTGTGTTTTTCCGGATTTAGCAAAAAGGCTTTTTTGTAACCTATCGCCTTTTCAATTTCATCATAAGGAACCTTATCTTCTTTTTGTAAACCATTTGTCAATAAGACTACTCCGCTGCCGACAAATGAGTATAAGATTCTATAGGCACATTATTAACATTTATTCTGAGTTCCCGGATACTATCCCTTAATAATTTTGCGTGAGGCATTCCTAATTTATTGCCTCTTTCTTCCAGCTGTTCGATTAGAGCGAGGGCTTTATCCTGAACTCTTTTATTTTGCCTTTTTAACCACTTTATTAAGGGTGCTTTCCCTCTTTCGGTTTTGTATATATAAACTTTCATCTTTGAGAATCCATTCTTCATCGCCGGCTCTTATATATAATATCTCAAATTTGATATACCAAGTCAAGTAAAAAATACACTTTTTTGAAAAAAGATTGTAATCACCTATTTCACGTTGTAAACAACGTTTTTATTTATCAATAATTCCTTTCGTCTTTACCCTAACCTATGTTTTTTTCTTTGCGGCCTCTTGCGGTTAATAATCCTGCAATAGCGCGCAAATGCGCGCGGGGGGTTTTTTTAGTGTTGAGTTGTGAGTTTTGAGTGTTTAGTTGGTGGTGTCGGCGCGCAAATGCGCGCGGGGGGGTATTGAGAAAATTCGATTTTTTTGAAATTTTTTTTAATCCTTTAACCACAAGCACTTACATCAATTCACGCCTTTAAAAAAACGCAAATGCGCGCAAATGCGCGCGGGGGGGGCCAATTGTGGGGGACGTATCACGGGCTTCCAGCCCGTGAAAGACGGAGGACAGGGAGCGGTTGGGCCAAAAGAACTGTCAAAATTGCATTTACGCTGTAAGGCCCAAAGGACGAATTGGGCCAGCACTCGTCTGTACCAATAAAAAAGGTGCAAACGGCAGTCTTTTTTTCACTGAAAAGGGAGATTCCTGCAGGAACTTTCGGCCAAAAGCTGTTATTGACCGGCCGAAAGTCAGACAGCCGAAAAATGGAAACATTCGATTCATACCTCTTACAAAAGGTAAAATTGCAATCGTCGATGTAGAAGATTACGATTGGCTGAGCCAATTTACCTGGCACACCGTAGCAAATTATGGAAGGTTTTATGCCTATCGCTCTATTAATGGTAAAAATATCGCAATGCACAGGTTTATTATGAAACCGGCCGATGATTTAGTGGTGGACCATATCGACGGTAACGGCCTGAACAATACAAGAGCCAACCTGCGTATCTGCACATATCAGCAAAATGTTTGTAACTGCAAAAGCCGGGGTGGAGACTCAAAATACAAAGGCATCTCCTGGGATAAACGTAGCAAAAAATGGCGCGCTAAGATTCGTTACAACAGCAAAGATAAACATCTCGGCGTCTTCGAAGACGAGATTGAGGCAGCGAGGGAATATGATAGAGAAGCAGCTAAGCTTTTCGGCGAGTTTGCTTACCTGAATTTTCCGGAGGATAATCAATCAACCTAAAACTAAGCACTTAAAAATTAAAACTCAAACTGTCCTGTACGGCCGAAGATCAAATTCGCCGCATATGCTCATCAAACCCGACCAGGTCTCCGTTATAGCTTCAATCGAGCTGTCCACCAAGTTCACATATAAAAATGTTGTCCCGTAAGTATCTTTTCGATAGGCTCTGACGTCTTGCTTATCTTCTTTTCTTACTCTCCTGTAACCATGCAATCCTATATTACTCTTAATCGTCTTAAACAAACTTATATTTATTGGTATTGCATCTCTTTTGGTCTTTCTATTCAATAGTAATGCCTGCCATAGCAGCCTGTATGGAAGTTTTTTCTTCATAAAAGCCATATCAGCTAACCCAAGCCTTCCGCACTCCGCTTAACAGCTGCTCAGTCTTTGAAGCCGAATCCAAAATCCATTTAATACTTTCTGTTCTCTGCCGCTTTAATTATACATATTTTTCGACAAACAGGCAATTGTTTCTTTCCTGTTTATCGCCTCTAAACGCCCAAATTCAACCGAATTTCGTCCGATATTTTCCTTGAAATTCTTAAAAGAATTCGGTATAATAAGAAAATTAACCGACAACCATATAATTTAGGAGTTGAGAACATCTTGGGAGCAAAAGCAGGAATCCAAATCATTCTTTTATTCCGTACTCTCCGCTTATAAACCGTAATTCTAACTTAAATACGGAGGATATGATAAAATGAAAAACCAAAAATCTGTCTCTCTATTAACTCTGCTAATTTTCGGCCTCTTTGCGTTTTACAGCCCCGCAGCTTTCTGCTACATCACGCCGGGCGTGGACTTTTTCAAAACCGTCGAACCGACAGAGATTATCTTCGGCTCAGAATCCCTTGCAACAATACCCGCCGACTTTTTCGGCCCGGGCTCAGACCCTTTTGACGGCGTCATTTGTCTGAAAGGTAATCCTACAGATCCCTGCAATCCAGATGTCGACACCATTATCAGAAGAAAAACATCGCCCGACCCCTGTGGAATCATTGATACCGAAATCGTTGAGCTAAGCCTTGTCAGTACAGCCCCTATCACAGTCACATTCGACGGCGGCAGCTTTCCAGCCGATTCTTTTTTTGACGTTTACGTTACCTTAAATCCCGCCTTCGACGCCAACGGTATCATCAAGGCCACAAAAACTCATCCTAACGGCGGAGTCTTTGACAGCTTCTTTGATGTCTATTTGCGTTTCGAGTTCAGAGAAGTTAACGACGTCGGCCCGCCTCTTGTCTGGGAGCCTTATGACACCGTAACTATCAAATCAAGCTATTATTGCAAATGGCAGGATACCCCCTTGCCGTATTCGATACCGCCAGGCAACGATTTTTACCCGGTTACAATCGAACCACATATAATGGATATCGGTCTTGACAGCGGCCGTTTATCAGTAATGCCGGCAACGGACGGCAATGACTACGATTATAAAATAAATGACCTGCTGCCGTATGGCGTCAGGGTAAAATGGGCCCAGCCGCCTTTCATCTTCGACCCGTGCGAGCCTATATATCTCGGCTGGAACGAATATGGAAGATTCGTCGCCGACGATTTCAGATGCTATTCAGACGAGCCTGTAACTATGATTCGATGGTGGGGCTCGTTCGAGCACTGGCACGATGAGATGGTCCCTCCGCCGGAGGTGCTGCCAAACGAATTTCATCTCACCATCTGGACAAATGTTCCGCCCGACTATGCCGACCCTGAAAGTTTCAGCCATCCCGGCCAAATCATTCACGAAATCTCCTGCGACGAATACGACGTCGAATTTTACGGCTGGGAGGAAAACCCCGAAACAGGCGAACATACGGCAAAATTTATGCTCACACAATTTCTCGACCCCTGTGACTACTGGTATCAGCCGGGCGATTGGGACATCTACTGGCTCGGTATTGAGCCAATCTACGGCCAAATGGTATGCGCCGACTGCAATGCGGATTCCGACGGAGATGGTGACATTGACGACACTGACCAGGTAAACTTTACGGCTTGCCTCTTCGAGCCGCCCGTGGGAGACTGCCAATGGGCTGACCTTAACTGCGACGGTCTCATCAATATGTCTGACATGCAGATTTTTTCGTGCCAGATGATCGCCGAATGGCCAGACCCGAGCTGCTGCGAGCCATACTTCGAACCAAACGAACCAAACTTCCCGTTCGGTGTTGAAACCCGCCCGCACTACTTCGCAGACGACGCCGTTCGCATATACTCCGGGCCGCCTTTGGATGAACCGTCCTTCGCGCCGATAAAAGATACGAACGGATTCAGCTGGGACCTCTCATTCAAACTCGGAACCGGAGAGATAAAAGAAACGGTCAAGCATCTAAAATGGTCTCAGCCGCCTATCGAAACCGTACCAATGTACGAAACTCCAAATCTTTACGGCTTCGATATGTGGTCGGTCGCACCTGCTGACCCCTGCAATGACCCCATCAACCCGGGCCCAATAATGTGGCTAACTCAGGCCGACGACTTCAGGTGTACCGGCTCTATGCCAGTGACAAGCATCCACTGGTGGGGCTCATTTTATAACTGGCCAGCCGAATACTACTACAAGTACAATATGCTGCCGCCACAGCCAAGTAGCTTCTGGATAGGATTCTGGTCAAATACTCCAGCCGGCACACCTCCTTTTAGCTGGTCGAGACCGAGTGAGCTGCTCTGGCAAAAATACTTCCCCGCCGACAGAATCGAAACACAATGGTTCGGCGATGATGTCAGCTTCTACGCCGGACAGGAAGGCTGGCTCGACTTCGACCGTGACATCT
>CAZMQF010000102.1:0-9634 GCA_964568365.1 uncultured Pirellulales bacterium
TATCCTTGACGAAGGGTAAAAACAGGCCGGCAAAGTTTGAGCCGCCGCCAATGCAGCCCACGATAATATCGGGGTAGGCACCAGCTTTCTCCATTAGCTTTTTTGCCTCTAAGCCGTTGACGGTTTGATGCAGCAGGACATGATTAAGCACACTGCCCAGCGAATAGTGGGTATCATCACGAGAGACGGCATCCTCTACCGCCTCACTGATGGCAAGCCCCAGGCTGCCGGGGCAATCGGGATCTTTTTTCAGCATTTCCCGACCCGCTTTGGTGTCCTGGCTGGGGCTTGGCACGCAGTTAGCTCCCCAGACTTGCATCATTACGCGGCGATAAGGTTTTTGGTTGTAGCTAATCCTGACCATATAGACCTTAATCTCAAGGCCGAAGCAGGCACCGCCGAAGGACAGGGCACTACCCCACTGTCCGGCTCCGGTCTCAGTGGTGATGCGCTTGATGCCCTCCATTTTATTATAATAGGCTTGAGCTATAGCGGTGTTGGGCTTATGACTTCCAGGGGGACTTGTCCCCTCATACTTGTAGAAAATCTTGGCTGGCGTATCCAGGGCTTTCTCCAGCCTGTGTGCCCGAAACAGGGTAGTGGGTCTCCACAACCTGTAGACATCCCGCACCTCCTCAGGGATTTCAATCCAGCGCTCGGTGCTCACCTCTTGCTTGATTAATTCCATGGGAAATAGAGGTGTCAGGTCATCAGGAGTTACCGGTTTTCCTGTACCTGGGTGCAAAATTGGCGGCAGTGGCTCAGGCAAATCTGCCAGGATATTATACCATTGAGTAGGTATTTCTTTTTCATCGAGGGTAAATTTCGTTCTCTTGTCCATCTTATTCTCCTTATTTTAATTAGTAATCTTTTGAACAGCACCACTATCAGTGGTATTATTTTGCTTTCAGTGTTTATTTTGCTCAGTTCACTAATTCAATTCTTCGATTGAATTATTTTTATGCTGATTTAAATCAATAAGTCTACATATAAAGCCTTGAGAAATTTCTGTCAAGAAATTTATGGATTAGTAGTTTTTGAGCGGTCGATTTGTACCAGAACGCAAATAGGTACATACTGATAGCGACGATAATCACTGTCTGACGAGTTTCACTTTTAGATTCGCATCGGTGTTTTGGAACCTAACCTTAACCCCTACAACCTTTCCTTCTTGTTCTTCAAATTCTTTATCTTTTCCCGCTTGAAGACCCTCACAGTCGATAGATTCAATCTCAAAGCCGGCGGGTAGGTGCAGCCAGTATGTTTCTTTTGTGCCGGCAATACCTTTAAGCGTGAGAACCAGCTCGTTATCCTTCCAGCTTTGCCCAAGGACACTTATGGCATCCTGGCTTATATGCCGGGATGATGAGATTAGTTGCGGGTGGTTTTTCGCCTTTCTAATCGCTATAACCTGGCAGGAGCCAAGTTCGAGTGGTTCGAATTGAATATTATTCTTGATACGCCCTAAAAAGCGTTGTTTCCAGAAATCGAATGCGAGATATTCGCCTTCGGCAAGTCCAAGAGCTTTAAGAGACACTTTGCTTTCTCTAAGCTGACTTACCGCAGCTCTATAGGCCACACACCACCTGCCGGCTGCTGTTTCAATATGAAAAGCCCATAAAGACCCGAAGGGATGATTATCATTCATTGTAGGTGACCAGCCGGCCATATCACGCGCCTGCTGCTCGTCCATATCCTCTGTGCTGTACGGCGGCTCATCGAGTACGCCGAAACCGTGGAACTTCGTCCATGTAAAGGCTGTGTATTCGGTATCGAGCTCGCCCGTCTCACCTGGAACCGTCGAAAGAGGCGGCAGGGTCCGCTGTATCATATAAATCAGCTCGTCGTCGTATTTATCAATAGAATCTGAAAGCATCAAGGGCTGTCCGCTGAGCGATACAAGAGATATCACAGACCGCACCCATTCGAGTTTCGCACGCATACATACGTGGTCGGGGTCATTCTGCCAAAGAATGCGATGCGTATGCCACCATCTCGCCGATTCCATAATCTGCATACGTAATCCGGACCACGTCGGCAGAGCGTCCATCGATATCCGGCAGGCATCGACAAGCCCGGCTCCTTCTGTCATAACTCCCCAGCTCAAGAGCCAGAATACGTCTTCGCCTATGGCATCGCGGGCCGTTTCAAGATACGCCCTGTATTTGGCCTCCGACTCCTCGTTTGTCATAACCCCATCGGCTACAGCCTTGTGAAAGCCGTCAAAAAGCAGATGTCTGGTAACATCGGTCTTGAAATACTTGTAGCCGAATTTTGCCAGCCCTTCATAAACGCCCCTGACGTGTTTTGTAAGCGTTTCAGGCGTGCAGTCTATTAAGTATCTGATCCAATCGCCCAGAATAGGCTTACCATCCTTGTCTTTAATGAGACAGTCGGGCTGATATTTGGCGAACTCATCGTTGTATATGGATACGCTCGTCCATATCCCCGGCGTCATACTGCTATTTCTTATTGTTTCGACAATACCTTTATGTCCTTTGGGGAATTTTTGCTCATCTATGTCGAGCCAGGCCTTTGGAATCGGCTCTTTCGGCTCAGCCGGTAGCGGCATTTTTTGAAAACCGTCATCGAGCTGAATATACTCCATTCCGTAGGGCTTAAAATGCCTTGAACAGAACTTAGCTGTCTCTGTCAGCTTATCCTGGGAGACATTTCTGCGATAAGCCTCCCAGGAGCACCATCCACTGATGGGCTTCAGCTCAGGCCGACGAGACCAGGGCTGGTGATATTTGAAGCAGAAATGCTCACGATAGAAATGCGGCTTGAAATTCAAAAACCAAGCTGCCGGACCAAGTTCAACCTCCAGTTTTGCGAGGAGGTAACTATTCTCATCCTGCTTAAACCGTTCTGATTTCCATCGCCACTTTCTGCCGTGCCAGCTAAGAAAACAGTCGTTATCAATACTATAAATGCCGTTTACACCATAAAGCAGAATCTTGCCGACGACTCCGATTATCGCCTGCTCACTGCCCGCACGCCTCGGCCGCATATTAACCGTGTCCTTACCCAGGCATATTGTAACGTCAGCCGTTACCGTCTCAGGCATCATCACATATATTTGCTGAACGAGCGGTATGCTGTTGAGAGTACCATCCGAGTCGCGACGGTAGGAAATCTCGCACGTGCCCGGTATCTTCATCGTTATAATAGGCAGCTTGCCGTAAGTATAGGTCAATATCCTGTTTTCCTCATCCCAGTGGTCTTCTGCCTGAATGTGCGGCGGTACTTTCCCATCTAATACTTTCATAATCCTTTGCCTTGCGGTAACGTTTTGAATCCGAATTATGGATTGGTGACTTAAACGTTTAAGAAGTATTGGCAAGCTGCTCTTTTATAATCTCAGCAGCCTTTTCAAGGGCTTCATCGATTTTGTCAGTCCTTTTGCCTCCGGCCTGTGCCATATGTGCTCTGCCTCCACCGCCGCCATCCACAATCGGTGCGATATGCCTGATTATCTGGTCGGAACTGAGGCCTTTTTCTATTAAGTCATCTGTCACACCGGCCAGCAGCGTAACTTTTCCCTCTTGCTCAAAGCTGAACACTACAACGGCGGATTTTGCCTTCTTTTTGACCATATCTATAGCTGCACGTCCCTGTTCTACAGAACTCGTTGACAGTCTGCCGACGACTACTGCAGCCTTGCCGATCCTTTCAGCCTTCTCAAGCAGCCCCCTTGCCTCCGCTAAAACGTCGCTTCCTTTTAGCTTTGATGCCTTTTTGAGCTGTTTGGCAAGTTTCCTGTTCTCTTTGATTATCTGCTCAACTCTCTCAACAACGCTTTCCGCCGGTACCTTCAGTGCTGCCGAGAGTTCATCTACTGTTTCGCTGGCCTTTTCGAGGTATGAATTGAGTCCCGAACCTGTAAGGGCGGTTATCCTGCGCACGCCTGCTGATATACTTTCCTCTTTTATTATCTTAAAGCCGCCGATGACACCAAGCCTCTCGACATGCGTCCCGCCGCAAAACTCTTTACTGAACGCTTTTGCAACGTCTTTCTCCCTATCGGCGCCTATCGCAACAACGCGGACCTCATCGCCATATTTCTCGCTGAATAGTGCCATCGCTCCGAGCTTGCGGGCCTGCTCTGTACCCATTTCGACAGAGCTCACCGGCTCGTCGGAATCGATTTTTTCTCGCACGAGTCTCTCAACCTCTTTTATCTGCTCAGCCGACAGTGCCGCAGGACAGGTAAAATCGAACCTTAGATAATCCGGCCCGACAAGGCTTCCCTGCTGTGAAACGGACTTACCCACAACCTGCTGAAGGGCCCACTGCAGCAGATGCGTAGCGGTATGATTTTTCTTTATGGCATTTCTGTCCTTGCTGACGACCGCACTGATTTTATCGCCCACAGTGAATGCCCCCTCCGCAACCTTTCCTTGGTGAATCACACAATTTGCGACTTTCGTTGTTGCTTCAACAATAAATTTGCCTTTATTCGATTCTATCTTGCCGCAGTCGCCGACCTGTCCGCCTGCCTCAGCGTAAAAACAGGTCTTATCGAGCACTATCCCCGTCTCAACATCCTTTTCTATCTTTCCTTTTGTCTTGAATCCATTAGTGTCAATGAATCCGACTATTGTTGCCTCGCAGCTGTCCGTACGGTATTTGTGCAAATCTTCGGTAACGGGCAGCTGGCTGTCAGCTATTGTTATCGTAAGGCCGGCGCCCTTCTGAGCTGCCCGTGCACGCTGCCGCTGGCCCTCCATAAGCTGCTCGAATTCGGCTGTATCAACCTTAAGACCCCGCTCAGCTGCCATAAGCTGTGTCAAATCAAGCGGAAAACCATACGTATCATAAAGCGCAAAGGCATCTTCACCGTCGATGATTCTTTCCGCTGTTTTCTCTGCTTGCTCAGCGGCAGCATTGAAAATCTCGATTCCTCTGTCGAGCGTCCTGCCGAAACTCTCCTCCTCTGCTTTGATTACCGTCGAGACAAATTCTGCTCTTTGCTCTATCTCACCGAATGCATCTGACAGGCAGTCAACAACGGCCGGCACAAGCCGGTATATAAACGGCTCGTGCATCCCCAGCTCTCTGCCGAACCTCGCAGCTCGCCTGAGTATCCTGCGAACACAATAGCCCCTGCTCTCATTTGAGGGCATTGCTCCGTCGGTTATGGCAAAGACAAGAGCCCGAATATGGTCTGATATCACCCTGAAGGCGGTGTCGATTTTATTATGCAGCTCGAAATTGTACTTATGCCCCGTTATCTCAGCGATATCGTTAA
This sequence comes from uncultured Pirellulales bacterium, assembly GCA_964568365.1. Lineage (GTDB taxonomy): Bacteria > Planctomycetota > Phycisphaerae > Sedimentisphaerales > Anaerobacaceae > CAYLMG01. Next base: position 5,252 of record CAZMQF010000102.1, read on the forward strand.
TTATTGGCATAAACAAGTCGGTATCGTAATTGCTCTTTTTGTTCTGCAGAACAGCTGCAATCCTTTCCAGCCCCGCTCCGGTATCTATGTACCTTGCGTTTAACGCTGATAATTTGCCTTCTTCGTTTTTGTTATATTGAATAAAGACGAGGTTCCACAACTCGATAAACCTGCTGCAGCCATTGTTAATGCCGCATTTATGGCCGGGAACAGACTTTTTGTTGCACATTTCTTCACCAAGGTCGATATGTATCTCGCTGCAGGGCCCGCACGGCCCGGTAATGCCCATCTCCCAGAAGTTATCCTTTCTGCCGCAAAACAGGACTTTCTCAGCCGGCAGCGGGGTAAGTTTTGTCCAGAGTTTTGCTGCCTCTTCATCTCTCGGAAGGTTGTCTGATTCGTCGCCCTCGAAAACCGTCGCCCACAGAAGTTCCGGCTGAATTCCCCAGACCTTTGTTAGAAGCTCCCATGCCCACTCGATAGCCTCAGCCTTGAAATAGTCATCAAATGACCAGTTGCCGAGCATCTCAAAGAATGTGTGGTGATAGCAGTCTCTGCCGACCTCTTCCAGGTCATTGTGCTTACCGCTGACGCGAAGGCATTTCTGCGTATTGGCAACTCTGCTGTACTGCGGCGAGACCAGTCCCAGGAAGATATTCTTGAATTGGTTCATCCCCGCGTTGGCAAAAAGCAGACTGTCGTCACTGATTGGTACTATCGGCGAGCTGGGCACGAAAGTATGGCCTTTTTGCTTAAAAAAATCTATGAATCCTTCTCTTATCTGAATTGAAGTTATCATCTTACACCTGCTCTACGCCTCAATTATGCCTTTAGCAGCCAGTATCTTATTTTTTATCTCGCTGCAGAGGTCGGGATTGTCTTTCAAAAAGCTTTTGCTATTTTCCCTGCCTTGGCCGAGTCTGACATCGCCATAGTTAAACCAGGCACCGCTTTTTTCTATCACTCCGCAGCTGCTGCCAAGGTCGATTAAATCACCTTCGTAGCTTATTCCGCTGTCGAACATAATATCGAATTCAGCGTCGCGGAAGGGCGGCGCAATCTTATTTTTCACAACGCGCGTCCTGACTCTGTTGCCTGTGGTGCTCATAGCGTCCTTTATACTGCCAATCCTTCTTATATCCAGCCGAACCGAGCTGTAGAACTTCAATGCCCTGCCGCCGGTTGTAGTCTCAGGATTGCCGAACATCACCCCTATCTTCATACGTATCTGGTTGATAAAGATAAGGCAGGTCTTGCTTTTGCTGATAATGCCGGTAAGTTTCCTCATCGCCTGGCTCATAAGCCTTGCCTGCAGGCCGACGTGGCTTGCGCCCATCTCACCCTCGAGCTCTGCCTTCGGCGTAAGTGCTGCCACCGAATCAATCACAATAACATCCACCGAGTTGGATCTGATTAGCATCTCTGTGATATCGAGTGCCTGCTCGCCGGTATCGGGCTGGCTGACGAGCAGACTGTTTACATCCACGCCAAGTCTCTTTGCCCACGTCGTATCGAGTGCGTGCTCGGCATCGATGAATGCCGCAACGCCTCCGCTTTTCTGGGCGTTGGCTATAATATGAAGTGCCAGCGTTGTCTTACCCGACGATTCGGGCCCGAACAGCTCCGTAACCCTGCCGCGGGGCACACCGCTGCCGCCGAGAGCTATATCCAGCGATAATGAACCCGTGCCGATACTCTCAATCCGGGCGTATTTGTGCTCATCCATCTGCATTATAGCCCCCTGGCCGTACTGCTTTTCTATCTGTGCTATCACCCGCTGCAGAGCTGACTCTTTACTGTCTATCTTACTTTCCTTTTGTAACTTTTTTGTCTTAGCCATCTTTGTCTTTCTCCTGCCCGCTTTTTCGCGTCTTTCCGTAAACGCAAAGCTTTATCTTTATTCACACACTATTCCATTGTATGCTTACAGGTATGAAAATATATTATTGTTTTTAGTTTCTTTCAACCGGTAAGTTTATATCTGCCTAAAACTATATATTCCGGGCCTGTCGGTTTTAGGTGGCTTTGGTACACCGTTACTGAGTCAATAAGTGTCGTACCCGCCTTAAAATTCTCGTAATTTTTTGCTATTAGTCCGAGCTGCATACCCGCTTTTGCATTCTTTATTCTGCACAAAGTCAGATGGCCGGCAAATCTTCGCCTCTCTTCCGGCAAGCCTGCGGCTGCCAAGCTCTGCTCTATATCTTCTGCGAGCTTATGTAAGCTGTCGCCGCCTGCACCTGTCCCAATCCATAATACGCGGGCGCTTCTTCCACCGAAACTGCCCGCACCATCTATATCAAGCTCGAAACTGTTATGTCTGCCTGAGACCTCTTCTGCTATTTTACATACTTCCACTACCTGTTTGTCATCAATTTCACCCAGAAATTTTAATGTAAGGTGCATCGCTTCCGGTCCGACCCAGCTTGCATCTTTTTTTTCGACATCTGCTTGCCGGCGTATTCTTTCCTGCAGCTCCGTTACCGCAGTCTTGACTTGCTGGTCTATATCAACAGCAATAAAAACTCGCATCCGAATCCCTTTCCTTCAAATAAAAAAACTGCAGTGTTCTAAAATGCTACGAGCTCTTTAAGCTCGTTAAATCTTTTTTCTATATCCTGCCGTGTGATAGAATTTATCCCGCTGACAGAGAAATCCGAGATTGTAAAAGACGCCGCGACCGTCCCGTACACAACCGCCTCTTTTAATGATGCAAAATCAGTCTTGCCGACTTCAGCTAATCTTCCCATCATCGCGCCCGCGAAGCTGTCGCCTGCACCCGTGGGGTCCTTGACCTCAGAAGCCGCGAACGCCGGCAGAGCAAACCTCTGGCCGCTCGTATTAGTCATCAGCAAGCCGGATTCGCCTTTTTTGATAATCACAAGTCTCGGCCCAATCTGTAAAATTGTATCGCCTGCTCTTACGAGATTACTTTCGCAGGCCAGCTCTCTGGCCTCTTCTGCATTTATTACCAGGCAGTCAATCCTTTGCAGCAGCCGCTTCAAATCGTCAGCCCTGCCGCTTATCCAGCAGCTCATCGTATCGGCTGCCACAAAGGCAGGCCTTTCGACCTGCTCGAGAAGCTCAATCTGCAGAGCCGGTGCCGTGTTCGCAAGAAAAACGAATTTACTGTCCCTGAATTCCTCGGGCACCTGGGGCGGTGCCTCAGCCAATACGTTCAATTCGATATTATCAGTTATCGCCTCGCTCATCGTATCGTGATACGACCCTTTCCAGCGAAACGTCCTGCTCAGCTCTCGCTTTTCCAGACCGTGAAGGTCGACCTGTTTGCCGGCAAAGACCTCAGCCAGATTAAACGGACAATCGGAGCCTATGACACCGACCAGCCGAACCGGGCTAAAGTAGCTCGCCGCCAGACTGAAGTAAATCGCCGAGCCGCCAAGACAATTTTCACTCACGCCGTAAGGCGTCGTTACCGTATCTATTCCTATCGAGCCTGTAACCAAAAGTGACATTTGTTGCCTCCTTAACTATCCCTCCTTTTTTCCTGATTGAATTTTTCTAATGCAATATCTATTCTGGCCAGTGTATTTTCTTTTCCCAGCAGAGCTACCGAGTCGAATATCGGCGGACTTACTGTCGTTCCGCAAATCGCTACCCGCAGAGGCTGGGCCACCTTGCCAAGTCCAACGCTCCTCTCTTCAGCCAATCCCCTAAGCATTTTCTCAATAGCATCTTCAGTAAGCTCCTCCATCGTCGACAATTTTTCGCGAATGATAGCGAGTATTTCCAGGGCCTTGTCTTTAAGCAAGACCTTTTTAACAGCTTCTTCATCATATTCTATTGAATCATTATCTACAAATAAAAATCTGCTCTTATTTTCGATATTCTCGAGCGTCCTCGCCCCCGCATTTATCTTCAGCAGTCGGCTGAGCATCGCATCATCTGCTTTTAATAGCGGCGATTCGATTTCTTTAAGATAATCCTTAAAACAGCCCAGCAGTTTATCCTTCGGTGCCATCCTTATGTGTTCTGTATTAAAGGCAATAAGTTTCGAGCGGTCAAAGAGGCTGTTTGATTTTGTGAGCCTTGTCAAATCGAAGCTTTCGATAAGCTCATCAGCCGTCATAATCTCTTTTTTACTGCCCGGACTCCAGCCGAGAAGTGCAAGAAAGTTTACCATCGTCTCGGGCAGATAGCCGCTTCTGAAAAAATCCACTACGTTTATCTCCGGTAAATGCAACCCGAGGTATTTTGCCATCGCATCGATGCTCGGCATATCCGGTGTCCACTTTTCGTTCAGAAAGCTTCTTAATTGGTCAATGGTGATATTTACGGTTTCAGCCAACTTTTCAACATTCGCTTCGGGCATATGAGTAATTGCATCTCGCAATGCTTTTGGTTTTTCTCTTTTTGACAGTT
>CAZMQF010000103.1:0-9629 GCA_964568365.1 uncultured Pirellulales bacterium
CCGGGTTCCGCGGGTCATCTTCCGGTATGCCGGCCTCCACCTTGCCTACAAGGTCCGCCCCGACATCCGCCGCCTTCGTATAAATCCCGCCGCCAACACGGGCAAACAGCGCCTGCGTCGATGCCCCCATCGCAAAGGTCACCATCGTCGTCGTAATCTCAACAAGCTTATGGTCGGGATTCATCCCCTTCGGCACAAGCACCAGCCCCAAAAATTCCAGCCCGTTTCTCATATGCTCAGCCGTATAAATCAGACTATCGAGAATCCAGTACCATATCGTGATATTCAACAGCCCGAACCCCACAACTACTAAGCCCATCACCGCACCGCTCCTGAACGCCACCTGCAGCCCGCGATTAAGGCTCACGCTTGCCCCCTGCGCCGTTCTCGATGATGCGTTCGTCGCCGTCTTCATCCCCAAAAAACCCGTCAGGGCACTGAAAAAGCCCGCCGTCAGAAATGCTACCGGCACAAACGGATTCTGCAAACCAAAGTAAGCTAACACAACAAACAGCACAAACAGCAGGAAAAATACAAACGCCACTACCTTATACTGCGAAAACAGGTACGCATACGCGCCCTCTCTGACGTGCCCCGCTATTGTAATCATCTTCTCCGTACCTTGCGGCGCCGACATCACCTTCTTATAGAAAAAATACGCGAAAACCAGCGCAATTATCGAAGCCGCCGGCGCAAGAAACCACAAAACCGGTATCTCCTCATACTGCTGACTAACCGCCTCCGCCGCCGACGCTATCGCAGGCAGCCCTAAAACCGCTACCGCGAAAACTATAAATCCCTTAATATTCTTCACTTATTTTCTCCTTAAAATATCAGCCGATTTTTACTAAACATCACAAACAAAAAGATAGCGCAGTTTAACCAAAACCCGAACTTTTGCAAGAACTTATTCACACCGATTCCCCCTGCGATGTGATCGCAGTCTTTTCCTTATCACTTAGCCCCCTGCATCGCAGGGGGTCATTATCAAATAACAACATTCCATCTCACTTAGCCCCCAGCACTGCTGGGGGTTCTTAATCTCTTTTTTCATTATGTCTGTTTACATATTCAATCATATTCCGAAGTTTTGTTTCGTCGGATATAAATCTTTTATCGTAACCTTTGGTCCACACTTTTCTGCCTAAACCGTCTTTACGCAGCATTTTAGTTGCGGCCCTTTTGTATTCGCCCGCGATTGTCCCGACCATTTCGTCGACATTTTCAACGATCAGATGGATATGATTTGTACATACTGCTATTGCAAATATTTTTTGGTTTAACTTTCTGGACTCTTTTATAATGGCGGATTTAACGACCTCTTTCTGTTTCTTGTTTAATTTGATTGGCTTATGTCTTAAATTCTTTCTATTTACCTGCTTTAGATTTCCATCTTCGGCGAGTACATTACCTTTATATACATACCCTCGTTTGTCACCCTGTAGCCAGCTTCCGTAGGTTGTCCACGTAATCATATATCCTATAATTTTTTTCATAAAAATAATATTATTCCTTTTCACTTATCATTCAAAATAATGTCTTTTCCCATCTTACTTAAATAATAACATTCCGTCTCACTTAGCCCCCTGCATCGCAGGGGGTCATTATCAAATAATAACATTCCACCTCACTTAACCCCCAGCACTGCTGGGGGTCTTAAAACTCATCGTAATGGATTTTTTAATACTGGTAGCAAATTAAATTTCGTATTATCTTCGCGCCCCTAATCTATCTATTCCTCAATCCCACCAAAAAAATAATTCCTTTTGACCGTAATCTGACTCTGAATCAAATCCTTCTTTTTTACTCTCTTGCGCATATATATTGAATAACATCTCCCTTTTTTCCTTCTCATTCGGAAGTATCACAACAAGACTGTCCGCGTATGGTCCTCCCTCGTCTTTGAGAGTCATTTCATCCTCATAAACATTTACCACATAAACACCTTCAGCTCCTGCTTCGTAAAGCTTTTCGATAAATTGTATTGCTTCTTCTTTTGTACTAAACCGATTGCCGGCAAGAGGAGATATGTTCTGATTCCTGCTTATCCAGCTTTGCGCTTCATAGTGTTTTCCCTGTTGCATAAAGGAATATTGCTCATATCTATTTCCCGTTAAAAAATCACTTAGTCGAAAAATAAGGCTTTTCCCGGTGCTGAAAATTAAAAATATAACAATCACTGCACCAAAATATACCCAAACCTTTCGAGATGCTGATTTGCCAACCTTGTTTACCTCCTCCTGGGCCTTTCGCTGCTCTGTCTTTGCATTTTCAACTGCGCTTTGCCACTCCTGATGGTGCTCTTCTTGTTGTTCTCTTATTTTACGCAACAACTCAATCGCTTCTTCTTGAAAATCCATATTCGTTTCTCCTTTTTCCGACTTAACCTCGTCTATTCATATCCCCGTCTCTGCGGCGAAATAATTATATCCATTTCCCGACAAACCCGCAATAAATATTTCGTATATCGTATTGCGTATTGAGTAACGCGTATTTCGTAAGTCTTTGTTAAAATTCATTCTTTAATATTAATGCACTCCTGCACCTTGTTCCAGTCAGTAAACTTTACTTCAAGATTCCATCTTTTCTTTACCAGAAAAAACGTTCGTAAACTAACTGCGATGACACCGATAAGATATACCATTACTACGAATCCGAATGACCATGTTACAACATCCTCGGTTCTCAGAAGTAAGACCATTACGATAATACACAACGCTTTTACAACAAACCATCGCCGCCCAAAGTACGTACCGAAGCGAATCCCGCTTTCCCTGAAGTGCATCAACCTTTCACAATATCTCTTCTCATCCATCTATAACCTCACCTAACTTTATTCCACCATCAATTCTTTTTTCATTTTCCGCATGGGCAAACAAGTGTAGTTATCTTGTTACGCTTTAACCTCGAATCTTTTCAGCAAGTTCCTCAAGGATTTTTGCTTTTTCCTTATCATGTTTTTCCGCAAATTCGCTATTCTTCCATTCTCGTTCTCGTAAGGCAATATACCAGAAGCCTCCTAATTTGTGGTTCTTGATGTTACATTCTGTCTCTATCACACCATCACGGTATATAAATTCTTTCCTGTAAGTTGCCTCGTCACGCTCTGTAAAAGGATATCTTGGTATTAGGTGAGCATGCAGATGCTCTATGCCATCGGAGAGAACACAAGCGTATATTTTATCAGGGCTTTTACCGCGATGATCTCGAACTTTATCCTCCAAGAGTTTAGCTACTGCTTGTATTGCTTTCATAAAATCGCATAATTCATTTTCATCAACCTGATCCGTAATTCCAGATTTATGTTTCTTAAATATAACCAACGAGTGCCCAACTGTGTATTGTTCTGGACATAGCACCGCAAACGACGATTCATTTTCGTAGATATTACGTTTACATTTACACGGAGTTTTACTTGGAAGCTCTAATTTCACCTTTTCAGGATTGCAGAATGGACAAGTATTTTTTGATGCCATTAATACTTTTAATTTTGCTTTCAATCTTCGCACGATTAGTTTAAATCCAATCATAATTACTTCTATTATCCTCCCATTTCTCTCCAAAGGCAAGTGAATTTTTTATATATTGTATTTATGATATCTCTGTGACCTCTGCCTGTCCTGAGCTTGTCGAAGGGTGTTCTCTTTGGCTATATTTTTTTTCGTGTCTTGGTTCCTCCGTGGTTAATTAAATTCTTCTTCAATCTTTGTTAATCTGCGTATAGATAGAATTCGATTCTAATAGTCTATCTTTTTCTTTCCCAAAAACCACAATAGGGACAACTTGCAAACAGCGAACTTATTTTTTTATGGCAATTAATACATATTTTGTCATCCACTGGAGGTGGAACAAATTCTGTTATACTTGAGAAAGCAGTAGCAATAACTCCAGATGTTGTTATATCTGATGTTTCAGGTGTCATATTGTCTATTGCTTGATTCATAATTACTTTAAGTTCTCTTTTTAAATCTTCACCATATTGTTTTTGCTCAGCTATCACTGAAGTTCTTGTTTTTTCCAAAAGCGAATAAATTTTCCCAACCTGTTCCTGATTTGTTATTTTTTCTGAATACATCTTATTTACTTTTTCATACCACCAATCCCTTCTTTCTTTTATCCCTTTCCTTTTTTTGGGATTATCACCATAATCTGCGTGACAAGTTGGGCATAACGGTGCTGCATTATCAGTTGTGTCTTTACCACCATCTTTTTGAGGTATAATATGATGAACTTCAACACTAACTGACGGTTTCTGACATATACAGCAAAAATATGCCGCTTTTTCTTTTACTTCCTTTTTAGTGTTCTCATCGAAAGACATTTTTTTAACTTTCCCTTTTAATAATATTCTCTATGAGCACTGTGGCTAATAATTATATCCTTTCCCGACATACCCGCAATTGTTTATTTTTTAAATACGTGTAATTCGTGAAAATTCGTGGTTGAGTTTCTTTTTGCTTTTTTAATCTGTATTTTTTATTTTTACTTTTTTATATTTAATATAACTTTCGTGTCTTTTCGTGAAAACTTGTGCCTGCGCAGGTGGGTATTCGTATGGCAAATAAAAAAATTATCACTGATTACATTGATTAAGCAGATTACGCTGAAATAATAAAATCAATTAAATCAGCGAAATCAGCGATTAAATAAATTCGTGCCTTTTCGTGAAAACTTGTGCCTGCGCAGCTTGGTATTCGTGGTTAGATTTCTCTGTGGACTCTGTGAGCTCTGTGGCAAAAAACTTATTTTTTTTATTGATAAAACTGCCTTACATGGTAAAATAACTCCGTGTGTTAGCATAACACACGTAACGCGGAGGCCCGCAAGTATCGGCCAGCAGGCCAAGTCAAATATATTCGTAAGCTCTTTATTACTAGGGATTTATCAATGTCCACGAGAATCAAGCATATAGAATCATGTATCGAGTCACGAGGCACGAGTCACGAGCGACGATCAGAATCCGGTATCGCTCATCCAGCATCCAGAATCGAGTATCCGGTATCGAAAATCGATAAACTAATTAACAAATTCACCAATTCACAAATTAACTTTCAAAACCCCGCGCGCAATAAAAACAAAATTATGCAAAACAAAGCCAATTTACAAAACGCTGAAATGAACACAAGTACTTGTAATATAAAGAGATATGGCAATTTTCTCAACTTTTCCCGCCGTAAAAACAAAGCCAAACAAAGCCAATTCAAACCCAATCAAACCCGATTTTCAGCCCAAATTTGGCTTTGTTTTCCCAATATTGGCTTTGTAATTCATCAATTTTTCAAATTTAGAAAAGGCTTTGAGTTATTAGGGAAGATATTCAAATACAATGCCTTTAAGAGAGTTCGCAAAGGCCTGTCTTTTTTAAAATCCTTACAAAATCCCCGGTTTTTTATGTTTTCACCTTCCCCAAAATTGCTTTTTTGTTCGAGATTTCTATATCAAAAGTTAGCTGCTGTTTTAAAAAGTTGTAATCTGCTTATTAAAAATAATTTGACGCATTTGAAAAATCTGCTAAAATCCCTGTTTTTCAGTATTGCAGTGGAGTTATCTATGAAGAGTTTTCTTGCGAAAAAAGAGGATATTCAGCAGCGCTGGTTCGTTATTGACGCTACAGACAAGATTCTGGGTCGGCTGGCTTCTAAAGTTGCGCCTGTGCTTATGGGCAAAAATAAGCCCATTTACACTCCCCACGTTGATACCGGCGATTATGTCATTATTGTAAACGCCGAAAAAATAAGGGTTACCGGCAAAAAGCAGGATACAAAAGAATATGACCACTATACTCATTATACCAGCGGCCGTAAGGTCGTCAGTTTTAGTAAGATGATGGCGGAAAAGCCGGAAAGGGTAATCGAGCATGCGGTTAAAAGAATGCTGCCGAAAAGTAAGCTCGGCAGAAAAATGCTGAAAAAGTTGAAAGTTTATCGTGGGTCTGAGCATGAGCATCAGGCCCAAAAACCTGAAATGCTGGAATTGTAGATTTAATTGTGACGAAAGCTTATGGCAAAAACGACGGAAAGTGCAAAAAGCGATGTGAATATCGGCAAAGCCGAGGACAAGCCGACACCAAAGAGCGAGCCGAAATACGGCTACTGGTGGGGCACGGGCAGACGCAAAAGCTCTGTGGCAAGGGTGCGGATTCGGCAGGGTGAGGGAAAACTGCTGGTCAATAAAAAAGAGCTCGGCGATTATTTCAAGCGTGAGCAGGACAGAAAAGCAGTTACGGCTCCGTTGAAGGCTATCAAGGCAGAAAAGAACTTTGATGTTTTTGTCAATGTTAAAGGCGGCGGTACTACCGGCCAGACAGGTGCGGCGGTTTTGGGGATAGCAAGGGCTTTGAAAAACTATGACGGCAATTTCACCTCAGTACTCCGTGACGGCGGATACCTGACGCGAGACCCAAGAATGGTCGAAAGGAAAAAGCCCGGCCAACCAGGCGCCAGAAAGAGATTCCAGTTCAGCAAGCGTTAATATTTTGATAATGAGTTTTCCATCGGCCGCTGTGAAAATCAGCGGCCTTTTTTATGCGCAGGATCGGGAATTTTGAATTAAAAATGCAGAGAAAGATAAAAGCAAAATCTCATTATAATTTATTACAATTTATCTTGACACAGAATATTAAATAGGCCATAATTAGATTAGGTATTTTGGGTACTTAGAAGAGAGTTTTTCAGGCTTTCTTTCGGAAGCCTGAGGGAGAGAGTGATGAGAGAGAGAATCGGAGCGGGGGCGATAATTCAATTGCTACTTGTATCAATCGCGTTCGGCGGTTTTAAAACGAATATAGTCTATACTACCAATGAAACAATAGAAGGGCGGTGGGAATATAATTACGAAGTAATCAACTTAGATTTAGAAGTGCCGATTGAGGAGTTCAGTATCTGGTTTGACTATGGGCAGTACGAGGATATTGTAATTGAAACATCTGAGCCGCTTAGTTTGGAATGGGATGAGATAGTTATTCAGCCGGAACCTGTGATAGGAGATGATGGATTATATGATGCCCTGGCTTTGGTAGTCGGTATAGAGAAGGGACAAAAGTTGAGCGGATATAAGGTAAGCTTCGACTGGCTCGGTGAGGATGAACCGGGCAGCCAGTTTTTTGAAATAATCGACCCGCTGTCTTTCGAGACGATTGATTCAGGCAACACGATTCCTGAGCCGGGGATGGTGATACTTCTCGGCTTTGGCGCTTTAGCTTTGCACAGGAGGCGAAGGAGAAATTAAAAATGCGCGGGGCAGGAAGTTTGAAAGTTTACTTAACACTGGTTGTTTTAACTGTATTATGGCCGACGGCCAAGCAAGCATGGGGGCAATACGGCAGAGGCAGCGGGACAGCAGAAGATCCATATCTGATATATACTGCTGAGCATATGAATGAAATTGGTTTGCACGAGGAAGATTGGGACAAACACTTCAAGCTGATGGCGGATATTGACCTGGGTAGCTACATAGGAACGGATTTCAATATTATTGGAAATTCTCCGAATAATGCCTTCAACGGATCTTTTGACGGCGACGGCCATACTATTCAAAACTTCAACTACAGCAACGAAAGCCAGTGGTTCGTAGGAATCTTCGGTTATATGAATAATCCGGATGCACTGGTTAAAAATGTAATCTTAATATCCCCGCACGTTGAAGTGGAAAATGGGCATAATATTGGTTCGCTGATTGGTTATCTAAGGATGGGAGCTGTAAAAGACTGCTATGTTAGAAATGCGACTGTAACAGGCAATATGCAGGTTGGAAGCCTGGTTGGCGACATTTACGAAGGGGAAATATTCGGCTGCGGTTCGATAAATTGTAATGTTACAGGTAATTCCGGCTGGGTCGGGGGATTGCTAGGGTCAACATCTTCTTCAACCGGAACAATGTCGAATTGTTTTTCAAAGGGAGGCAGTGTAACGGGAAAAAGCCCCATAGGCGGTCTGCTGGGAAACAATAACGGCTATCCTATTTCTCATAGTTATTCGACGACTGCCGTTTCCGGGACTTTTGTCGAAGGTGGTTCAGGTATCGGCGGGCTTATCGGCTACAGCCAAATTGACACAATTTCAGATTGTTATGCTACCGGCAATGTACAGGGCAATGGTGGAGAAATAGGCGGTTTGGTGGGACTTCTCCAAAGCGGAAATGTCAACCGCTGTTATTCAACAGGTCAAGTGTCCGGAGGTGGAGTAAAAGGCGGGCTGATTGGAAGTGATAATTACGGTCTTGGAATAATAACAGCATCGTTTTGGGATATCGAAACAAGCGGACAGATATGGAGCGACGGCGGAACAGGTCTGCCAACCGCCGAGATGCAGATGAAAACGACTTTTACCTCAGCAGGCTGGGATTTTACAACGCCTATCTGGACTATCGAAGACAACGATTATCCCCGGTTTTGGTGGGAAGGAAACATATTATACGTGCCCGGTCATTATACGACGATTCAGGCGGCAATTGACGCTGCAGTCGATGGTGATATAGTTGTTATCGCTCCAGGTACATATACAGGTGATGGAAATCGAGATATAGATTTTCTCGGTAAAGCTATTACAGTTCGCAGCATTGACCCAAATAATCCTGTTGTTGTAGAAAATACAGTAATTGACTGTGACGGAAGTGAATCAGAACCCCATAGAGGATTTTATTTTCATAACGGGGAAGAAGCAAACTCCGTTCTCACCGGCTTTACAATCACCAATGGTTTCGCCAGCTACGAAGGCGGCGGATTATCGTGCAAGAACGGTAGTCCCACAATTAGCAGGTGCGTTATCAGGGATAATTATGCGATGCTTCATGGCGGTGGAATATACAATTGGTCAGGCTCTGCTACTATTACTAACTGCACGTTTAACGGCAATAAAACCGAACTTGGGAACCTTCAGGGAGCCAACGGCGGCGGGTTGTACCTGGAACGGTCTGCTTCTGAAGTAACAAACTGCACGTTCATGCAGAATAGTTCTTATCAGGGAGGTGGGATTTCAGTCTGGTATGATGCCAGCGAGGTTGTTGTCAGCAACTGCACCTTTATTTACAATTCAGCATCAGGAAAAGGCGGTGGCATGTTCATTGCTCATGACCAGGACATAACAGTAACTAACTGTATTTTCGAAGGGAATACGGCAGGCATCCGTGGCGGCGGAATCAAAATACTGTATAGCTGTCCAGTCGTGACCAACTGCATCTTCATAAATAATACTGCCAACTTTCATGGCGGAGCAATTTTGCATTATGGAGTTAACAGATCCGGTCGACCCGGCTCGCAAGTATTAAACTGCACTTTTTCAGGAAACTCTGCTAATAACGGAGGGGCCATAGGAAACTTATACTACTCCTCTCCCACAATTACAAACTGTATCCTATGGGACAATATCGCCAACGAATCTGGAGACCAAGTATTTAATGTAAATGAATCTTTTCCAATCCTCACATACAATGATATACAAGGCGGCTGGCCAGGCGGTATGGGCAATATTGATGCCGACCCGCTTTTTGTTGGTGCTGATGCTAATGATTATCATTTATTGCCGGATTCGCCTTGTATAGACGCGGGGGATCCGAATAGTGATTTTGGTCTTGAGCCGGAGCCGGACGGGGGCAGGATAAATATGGGGGCGTACGGCAATACGCCGGAAGCA
>CAZMQF010000104.1:0-9570 GCA_964568365.1 uncultured Pirellulales bacterium
TAACACACAACCTGATGATAATCAGGCGTGCCGCCTGAGCTTTTCAACAGAGCATCGTGACTCGTATTGTATATAAAATCCTAAATCCTAATATCTAAATCCTAAACAAATTCAAAATTCAAATGCTCAAATTTTCTAAACGTTTTGGTTATTAGTATTTTGGTCATTAGATATTGTTTAGGATTTAGGTTTAGTGCTTAGGATTTGAAACAAACAGTACCACGGGCTTCCAGCCCGTGGTAACACGGCCAGGATGGACGTGTTACTTTGAAACTACGTGGCAGTTTCAAACTTGTATCCGATTTCGCGAATCGTATGTATAAAGGCCGGATTGTGCGGGTCAGACTCGATTTTATTTCGCAAAGTCGTTACGAACCTGTCCACGCTGCGGTCGGTAACATAACTATTATATCCCCACACGGCGTTTAATATCTCGTCTCGCGTAAGTGCCCGGCCTTCTCTTTTTAGAAAGTGCTCGAGCAGCTTAAATTCCTTCGGCGACAGCTTTATCTCTTTGCCTTTTTTGGTAAACTTTCTCGCGGGTATATCGAGCACAAAGCCGCCGAACTCGTAAACATCTTGTTCTTCCTGTCTTCTTCGTCGCAGAAACGCTTCAGCCCTCGCCAGGAGCTCTTTTATACTGAACGGCTTGGTAACATAATCGTCCGCGCCGAGGTTCAGCCCCAGAATGATGTCTGATTCCTCGCCCTTTGCTGTAAGCATAATAATCGGCATATCGAGCTTTTTCTTGCGTACGGTATCGCAGATTTCATAGCCGTTAATCTTCGGCAGCATAATATCCAGTATTATCAAATCAGGTTTCGCATCCAGTGCCGCGTTTAGCCCTTCTTCGCCGTCTTCAGCCGTTATGACGTTATAGCCGGAGTACTTGAAGTTATCCTTCAGGCCCCGAAGCATCGTCGGGTCATCTTCTATTATCAGGATAGTTTCCATCTCATTCGGGCGGCTCAAATTTATAGCCTATACCTCCTATCGTGCGGATAAACGTGGGATTATCCGGGTCGGCCTCGATTTTATTTCTCAGAGAATTGACAGTCCTGTCAATGTCCCGCAGAGTAATAAATCGTGAATAACCCCAAACGGTATTGCGTATCTCGTCGCACGTCAGGGAGCTTCCGGCCCTTTTAAGGAAAAGATGCATCATCTTAAATTCACCAGGCGTGAGTTTTACTTCTTTGCCGTCACGCGTCAGAACGCCGGCGACAGTATCAAACCTGCAATTGCCGAAATCATAAACTTCCACCTCCTCTTTTTTTCTGCGTCGCATAAATGCCGCAGCTCTCGCCAACAGCTCTTTTATACTGAACGGCTTGGTAACATAATCGTCCGCGCCCAGGTTCAGCCCGAGTATAACGTCTGACTCCTGGTCCTTGGCTGTCAGCATGATTATCGGCATATCGAGATTTTTTTTACGAATCTCGTCGCAAATTTCATAGCCGTTAATCTTCGGCAGCATAATATCGAGAATAATCAAATCGGCAGGCTCGGTTAATGCCGCCTTAAGACCCTCTTCACCGTCACGGGCTGTCTTGACGCGGTAGCCCTTCAGCTCGAAGTTATCCTTCAGCCCCCGAAGCATCGTCGAATCATCTTCTATTATTAAAACTGTTTCCATACATCTCTAACTGCTGACAGGTATCTTCACCGTAAAAGTGCTTCCTTTTGATACCTTACTTTCCACTGATATGGTACCTTTATGTGCATCAACTATAAATTTGACTATCGCCAATCCCAGGCCCGCACCCTCTACCCGGCGGGAAAGACTGCTGTCCGCCTGGTAAAACCTCTTGAATATCTTTTTGATTACTCGCCTGCTCATTCCAGTCCCGTTGTCTTTAACTGCGAAACATACCGAGTTGTCTTCTGCGTAAACTTTCAGCTCTATCTGCTTATTATCATACGAATATTTACACGCATTATCCAGCAAATTTACCAGCACCGTCACAATAGCATCTTTGTCTGCGTTGAGCATCGGCAATGGTTTCGAAATATCAACGTTAAACTTAACATCGGCCTTTTCAAATTTCGTCCGCATCGCATCTGCTGCGGTGTTTGTTATTTCAGCGCCGCTTACCTGCGACATATTGAATGCCCGTTTATTACGTTCCATTCGAGAGAATGTCAGAAAGTTGTCTATCAGGTGACTCAGCCTCTCATTTTCCTTCGATATGAGCTGCAGATATTCGGACGCCTGTTCCTGCTCTTCGTATCTGCCTTCCAGAAGCGTATCCACTAAGACCCGCGTTGATGAAAGCGGCGTCTTAAGCTCGTGAGTGATAGTTGCGATAAAATCGTTCTTCAGCCTGTTCAGCCTCGCCTGTCTGCCTATGGCTCGCATAGCAACAGCTCCTGTTATGAGAATTAATAGAACAACAAGTATTCCGGTCCAGGTGTAAATCGCTATCTGTTTGCTGGCAGCATCTTCAAAAACCCCTGTTTCCTTAAAAAAGACCGCTGCATTAAATTCAGGAAAAAACCTGCCCGGATTTAATGTAAGAAACACCTCATACGTAAGATTTGCATCACCTGCTATGAGCTGTCCGAAGTTGTCATATATCAGTACGCCGACAGTATCATCCTGTATGTCGTTCACGCCGGCGGTTATTATTTTCAGCATCTTGTCAAAGCTGGAAATGCCCAGAACAGTTTTGTCACCCAGCTTGAACTTAAAGCCGTAAAGGGCAGTTTCGGGTGAAATTCTTCTTATGGTTTGTACCGGCCAGTCACTTAAATGCTCTGCGTCGGGATAAATCTCGGCAATTTCAATTGCATTTTGATATGCGGCAATTCGGCTTTTCGCAGATTCGATTTCCCGTTCGAGCTGTTCTGACAGCTCATTCTGTTCAGCTGTATCAATGAGCTGCTCTAAATGCCAGACGATTGCCTCTGCAGAGCAGGCCGGAAGAAAAGGATTCTCTTTTTCACTATTATAGCGGGAATTACCCAAAATTCTCCGCAGGTGATAAAACAAATTTTTGTCCTCTGTTTGGGCGTAAAGACCAGCAAGATAAACCCTCGATTGAACTACCATTGCAGCCGATGCAGGCCCTATGCTTTCAGGATTTCCCGGATAAGCCAGGCCGTACGTTAGTTCGATAGCTTCTTGTTGCCTGTTTAATTTTGAAAGACAACGAGCTTTGGCAAGAATGGCCTTGTAGCGAATAATATTAGAGTTACTGTCTTCTGCAATTTTCTCATACTGCCCGATTGCCTCCTCAATATCGCCCTGTAATTCCTGCCGAAATGTCTCTATCAGTTCTCTGCTCTGCTCATCTGGAAAACCCTCTAAAGTTGGATAGGCTAAATTGTTTGCCGCATCGTAGATTAACATACCCTGGTAACGGTCGTCCGGCTTTTCTGTAAACGTATTAAATATGGTGAAAGCCTCAGCAGAGGCCTGGGAATTGAGTTGTTTTATAGCCGTTTCGAAGTATTGATCCGGAACTTCTTCGAAAAAATTGTTCGCTCTTTTGGTATATAAATCAACAAGTTTTTGACGAACCGCAAGCCGCTCGTTTTTCACCGCCTTGCTCATAAACCACAAAAGGCATACAGTGGGCAACACCACTACTACCGCCAGCAGCAGTATCGCCCACTGTAATTGTTTGCGTCCTGAATCCAACCTCATTTTTTTGAATTCTATCACCTATTTTGCTTCGTCACCTTCAGCTTGAGAGTTTAATGCACTTTTATAAATTTCAGCTATTTGTTCTTTGCTGAGTGCATCGTTGTAAATCCGTAAATCATCCAAAGAACCGTTAAAGAATGCATCAGTAAAATATTGCGACCTGCCGAGCCAGTTGTTGGTCGTCACGCCGAGGTCGCTCATAACGTATAATGGTTCAGTGTTGCCAACATCTCTGCCGTCGAGGTAAAGCTGCAGATTATCAGGTTCCAATACCACGGCCACGTGGTGCCAGCCGCTGGCAAGTGTACCGCTGGCCGCATCCAAATCTGACCATTGTCCCTCGCCCGCCGTTATTGCCACGCGCATAGGCCCGTTCGCATCCGTACGAGGTGACAGGTATATATAGTTACCTGTATCGGTACCGAAGTCGAATATCCGCTGCCAGGCGCCGCCGGTATTGGAAAAGTCCACCCATACCATTACAGTTGACCTGTTCAGTGTCGAAATAAGCGAACCGATAGGCAGGCTCACATAGTCATCGGCACCGTCGAATTTCAGTGCGCCATTTATCCGGCCGTCCACCCATTTCGGATTATTCATAACTTCACCGTTGTTGCCCCTGCCGGACGAATCGCTCGCATCCCCATCGAGCTTCCACCAGCCGACAAGAGACTCGGCATAAGACTGCCCGCCTTCATCTTTCTTTAAGGCTTCTTGGGATTTAGAGCTTTGGTAAAGCTCCGAGATTTCCTTATCGCTAAGCGCGTAGTTGTAAATGCGAAAATCATCTAAAGAGCCTCTCAAGTATGGGTCAGCCGAGTATTGTGACCTGCCAAGCCAGTTGTTAGTAGTAACACCAAGCGAGCTTGGTGTGTAACGGGTACCAATGTTCTTAGCAACTACCTTGCCGTCAAGGTAAAGTGTATGTGTATTATTCGATGCGTCTATTGTAACCGCTACATGGTGCCATCCTGCCGGCAGGGTCGTCGGTGCCGCCGTTATGTCTTCGTCGCTGTAGCCGCCGCCGGCTGTTATAGCAAAACGCATCTCTTCATTTTCATACTCTGTACGGGGCGTAAGAAACATATTAGCCGATTCCCCGCTGCCGAAATCAAAGATTCGCTGCCACGGACCGGCGGAATTGTCAAAATTAATCCATACCGCAAAAGTGGCACTTTCCAGCGAGTCGATCAGCGAACCGATTGGCAGCTCAACGTAGTCGTCCTCGCCGTCTAACTGCAGCGCGCCGCCTACAACACCGTCTTCGATCCATTGTGGGCCGTTTTCGATTTTGCCGTGGTTACCGCCGATAGAATCAGCCGCGTCAACATCCAATTGCCACCAGCCGACAAGCTTGCCGCCCGTATTAAACTGCCACGTATCACCGGTAATAACAGTGCCGTCTGCCAATGATTCGTCAACCCGCCAGTAATAAGTCACACCTTCCTTGACGTCCGTCAGTGTGCTTCTGTTGTTTTTCGTCTCTGCCAATACGCTCAGCTCATCTGCCTTTGTACCGATATATACTTTATTTGAGGCTGCCGCCGCACCGCTCTGCCATTGAAGCATTACACTCGGCGAAAATTGCAGTGTAGCTTTGTCAGCCGGCTGAGGCCTTGTAGCTGCGACCTTTTGAGTCGGATTTACACGGGACAATTGCATTATATGCCCAAAAACATCTTTCAACGGCGGAATGTGACTAACGCCTTCGTGAATACTGAGACTGTCGGCTTTTTCATCTGTTTGTATATGTATGTAGGTCTTATCAAAAACCTCAGCTATTTGAGCCAATATCTTATGTGCCGGATTTCGCGGATTATCGTGTTTCGCTATTATAAAGGCGTCGGCGATTTTTATCAGCCCGCCGACATTGAGCAGAACAAGCTTACTTGTATTCGGACTTACTTTTTTAATTGGCTCGGCCAAAACACCGCTTGATAGAACCGACTTGGATTCGCTGCCGCAGGCAGACATCGCTGACTTAATGACATCGCCCGACAGGCTCAGAAATGTTGTATTCTCATATTGGTCCAGATAAACTTTTTCATCTCTTCTAACCAGTGGAACAAGGTATTTGCCTTGTTGCGACTGTGATTGCTCAATAACTCTGTTTCCTGTGGAGAGCTGTCCTATCGTATTTACTGAACCAAGAATTGTCTCCAATGTCTGGCGGGTCTGTGCCGGATTTTTGGTGGTTAATGCAATGCCTAAACAATTTGCCAGATTGTCCGCCGGCTCCTTAATATTTGCCGTAACATTCGGCACGACAAAGATTGTAACCTGTTCCAGATTGTTGAATATTCCCCTGCCTATATCCAGTCCTGAAAATCTTTCCAAAGGCTTGCGAATTCTTGCAATGTTTTCGCTCGACGTCTCGTTCAGCGCAAAACTGAAAAGTGCAACAGCGTCGGAAGGAACCGCTGAAAAGTTTTTCATACTAAGATTCGGAGTGCGGAAAAAATCGTATGCCAGACATTTGTGGCCGGGCTTGAAGTCTATATTCGTATCAAAGTTAAGGGCATCCTTCTCGATGGAAACGCAAGTCAGTAGCTCGTCTATATTCTGCGGGTCTAAAAACGTTTCAACAATCTGCATTTGCGGGGGAAGCTCATTGCCGAATTCCTTTTTCATACCTTCATAAGCCTGGTCAACGTTAGCCCAGATTGTTACCGCGTTTTGCCTGCGGACATTTTTACCGATAGCAGCAAAGGATTTATTATTGTCCGAAAAGCTTGGATTTCTGCTCAGCCCTTTGTATTGATTAATGCACTGTTTGAGCTGTTCCAGCGGGCTTGCAATAATGATGACTTTGTCATCATATGCAACGCCTGCTTGGTCATGAATATTTAAGATTTGCATCCCCTCAATAGACTCAGCCTGCTGGCCGGCCATACCCAATCCTGCCATAATCAGACCTCGAAATGCATCGCTTTTACCAGGATATAAAACTAAAATCCCCGACGGATTACTCCGCTTTATTTCGGTGATTCCTATCGCCATACCCCTAATCTTTTTAAATTCGGTTATCATACTGGGATTTAATAAAGCATTCAGGATATTGCCGGGACCTTGCTGACCGGTAGATGGAGCACCTTGTCCTATTACAGTAAGGGGATTTTCGAAGGGAGTGCCCTTGAGCATATTGAGTATGGTCTCGATTTGTCTGCCGGGTGAGCCGAACTCAACGTAAAAAAGCGTTTCAGCCGGCATCAGTGCCGCAGGGTCCGAATCGGTTAGTTCTATCAGTATCCCCTTGGCCTTTTCGATGATTTGTGTTTGTTCCGGAAATTGTGCTACGAGTTTACTTAAGACCGCCTGTGCCTCGATATCATCCTGCTTCTTTGTATAGCACATACCCTGAAGGTACATTGCCTGCGCCTTGATTTTGGCATCGGCACCAATTTCCTGAATTACCTTTTCATACAGGCCGATTGCCTTATCGAGGTCGCCTTCGATATCCTCGGCGTAGCGGGCATCCTGCAGCAGAACAGCAGCTTTTTTTGCTTCTTCAGCCCTCGCGAATGAAGCAAAAAGCATTAGGATGACAAAAAAAAGTATCTTTTTCATTTGTATTCTCCTTTCCATTAAATAAATTGTACCAAAAAACCTTCAAATTCCAAGCGTTATCTTAAACCGTGATTGTTACAGATTTATTACGGCTTTGTCCTTTTTTAGAGATTTTTTTAGACCTCCCCACCCCCTAAAAAGTGCATTTGGAATGTAATGTATCACGGCCATCCTGGCCGTGATAACACGGGCTGGAAGCCCGTGTTACAAGAAGGCCGGTCACGCTCGAAGCTGGTGCAGTATGTCCCAGTATGCTCCGCGAGCCCCTTTTTTGATTGCCTCTAAAAGCTCGGTATTGTCGTTATAATTGTGGTCGGTCGATTTGCCCTTTGCACTTTTCTTATCATCAATTTCGACCATAGGCTCGAAGAATCTTTTGTCACCGTCAATCAAATCCCTTACAAGCTGTGCAGGCCTGTCGCCAAGAGAGCTTGATATATAAAAAGTCGGTTTGAAAAAGTTAATCGGCCCGTCGTACTTCCTTTTAATATTGGGATTCCGCCGTAAGGCGTCCCCAAGCGGAGTCTCAGCATCACCTTCCGCGGCAACCACGCTTTCCATCCCTGTCCCCGGGTAAATCCTCACGCCGAGTGCCGCCCCAATGCAGTCAGCCCCCACTCGCTTGAAGAATTCAATCGACTCCGCAACCGACCGCGGCGACTCGCCGGGCCCGCCTAATAATAAATCGAGCATTACTTTTATCCTGTTATCTCTGCACAATCGTACAACCGTCTCGATATCGCCTTTGAGATGGGGCTGTCTGTAAGTTTTAAGCATCGATGGACAAGCCGAGTCGGTCGTGAAATCTATACCCACGCAGCCGGCCTGTCTGCAAATCTGCGCAAGCTCGGCATCGAAAGGCCGAATCGCCATATAAGTGTACCACCGCACCTTCTCCGGCAATCCGCGTCGTATCAATTCCTCACAAACTGCGAACGCGTGCTCAGCCGGTATATTAAATTCCGAATCGCAGGTATGCAGCACGTCAATTCCCTGGTTGACCAGATTCTGCACCTCATCAGCCACCTCCGCCGGCTGTCTTACTCTTACCACAAGCCCTTTCGCCAGGGGGTCCGCACAATAAATACATCCCCTGTTGCATCCGCGCTTTGTCTCTATCCCGCACTGCCCGCCCCGCTTGAAATATTCAGCATTATCAACCGCATCCCTCTCGATTGACAGTGACAGCTTCTCAGGCCAGGTCTTGCCGTTGCATATAATCTCTTCGCCGCTTCGCCAAATCAAACCTTTGATTGACTTGAACCGCCTGCCGTTGTAAGTATCACGGCCATCCTGGCCGTGATAACACGGGCTGGAAGCCCGTGTTACGTTATACAACTCCGTCACCGCTTGCTCACCGTCACCGGCCACCCCGAAATCGGCTCCGGTTCTCTCGACGATTTCTTTGCCGAATATCGAAAAGCCGACCCCGCCCACAACTATCGGTGCATCTGACAATTCACGTATCAGGTTTATTATTTCCCAGAGCTTAGGGACAAACCATTCAGCACTCGGCCAGAAACAGTCATCAACATTGCGAAAGCTCAGACCTACAAGTGAAGGGCTTTTACTGCTGAAATATTTCTTCAGAACCTGCCGGTAATCTTCCTCGAGGCACAAATCAACCAGCTCGGTATTGATACCGCACTTCTTCGCAGCCCCTGCGATATAATCCAGACCAACAGGCCCTATCGCAGGCTGCATCATATTCGTATTTATCAGCGTCAACATAGCTTAACTGTCTTTGGCTTCTTTTTTCTTTATCGAAAAATAGCTTATCAATATCCCAAGCTCGTAAAGCAGGTAAATCGGTATCGCAAGTGTAATTTGACTTACCACGTCAGGCGGCGTAGCCATTGCTGCTATTATAACGATTACAAGTATAACGTATTTGCGGGCCCTTTTAAGAGCAGAAAGCGAAACCAAACCGCTCCTGTTCAAAAAGAAAACCGCTGTAGGGGTCTGAAAGGCGATACCGAAGACGAGCATCAGGCTCGTTATAAAGGTTATATAGTTTTTGAAAGTGATATTTGTATTCAGGCCGAGCCAGTCGTTAACCTTTACCAGCCATCCAATTGAAATAGGTGCTACCACAAACAGAAAGAACAAAGCGCCTCCAATGAATAACACCGCTGAAAAGGGTGCCGCTATACGCACGTATCGCTTCTCGCGAGGATACATACCTGCTGACACAAACATCCATATATGATAGAAGACCCACGGTGATGATATAACCAGACCTCCAATCAGGGCTATCTTTACATAGCTGACGAATCCCTCTGTCAGCGAAAGTGCCTGAAGCGCTTTGTCGCCCATTAGGTTTGTATAAGGCTTTTGTAGAAAGATTATTATAT
>CAZMQF010000105.1:0-3958 GCA_964568365.1 uncultured Pirellulales bacterium
CGAAATATCTATCCGTACATTCCAGCCAGTCCATTGCCATAACAGCAAAATCTTTTAAATTGATAATACCATCACTGTATAAATCCTCCGGCTTGAACAGTGATATTTCAAGGACTTCACAATTACTGTCACTGATTGACCATATCCGGTTATTTGAATCACTTACGACAAGCTGTCCCTCACCCGGTACTACAGGATAGCTGAAGATATCCACATCGTTTACTACGAATCTGCTTATCTGGACTCCGTTACTATCAATCACATATACTGCTCCGTCATCGCCGCCGGCATAAACAAGCTCGTTTCTGCCCACCCCCATAGTAAAACCGCCGACCATCCCCAACCTTGTAATCCATTTCACCATTCCATCAGGCGAAATCGCCCTCAGGTACGGGTCATCATAGCTTACATAAATCGTCCCTTCAGGCCCAATCACAGGCTCGGAAAAACATTCACTGTTGTTCCATTTGCCATAACGCCACGAATCAAAATGATAATAAAAGGTCTCATAAAATTCCGGACCAAACCAGTAGGAATGCGGGTCAGCCAGATTCAAAGACCATTTAATCGAGCCGTCATTAGGCTCAACCGCATAAAGGTGAGGGTCACCCATAAGCAGCATATAAATTGTACCATCGAGACCAATAACCGGCGATACACCGGGATTACCCACTTTTTCGAAAGGCCAGGGAAATTCAGGCCAAAAATAAGATGGTCTCGGCTTGTGTAACAAGCAGGACCATATAACTTCACCATTATTAGCATCCAAGGCATACAGGTTCGGGTCATATAAACCGGCTACATAGACAACGCCGTTCGCATCGATTGCCGGTGAGCCAATAATCGCTCCTTTCGTATTTTTCCCTAAACCAGCCGGCTCAAATTCCCATAATTCGCTTCCGTCAGGGGCCAGTGCATATAATTTGCCGTCCTGGCTCGCCGCAAAAACCTTGCCGTCAGCAGAAACAGCAGCCGAAGCCGATACATACGCACCCGTCGAATGTGTCCATCTTAAATTCCCGTTTTTATCTATTGCATAAAGCAGACCATTTTCACCGCCGACATATACTGTTCCATCAATACCTATACTCGGCGTGCTCAAAAGAGGCGTATTCGCATCATATTTCCACAGAAGGCTGCCATTCACATCGATTGCATATAAATTCCCATCCCTGCAGGCTGCATAAACCTGTCCCTCATCCCCTGCAGCTACTCCTGCCGTCACCGGCCCGTTCGTATCGAACACCCATTTAACACAGCCGAGTTCCGGCCCGTTAAAATCACTCAAACCTCTTCTATAGTAATCCTTTCCAAGCGTCTGCCATTTCGATTCCACCGGCTCATCCGGATTGTACGGCTGTATCGTAAACAATCCGCTGGGTATGCACAGCACATTTGCGTCCGGCACAGCAGGCACAACATCAATAATGCATTGATTCGAATCCACCGCATCCGGCAAATGCAACAAAAAACTTTCGTCATTATTAACATCCCCCGCAACAACATCCCAATCAACACCATTGTTATCACTCAACTGAATATCAACTTTTTCTCCAATATCATAACTTGTCCATACAATAGTATGGTTGCTGTCAGCCGCCCAAACCTCACCGCCATCCGGTACTGTAACAGCTATCATTGGCGCATACTCATCCGCACCCATATCAACACGTCCTCCGATAATTCTCGGCTGTTCGTCGATATCACACTCATCAGCTCCGGCGATGTAGTTTGGCACACCCGTATTTATACAGGGCGAACTCTTCTTCAAATGCAAATCACCTAAATCGTCATTCGCCCCTTCATCAACACCGGGCGTATCCAAGTCATCGCCGAATCCGTCGCCGCCGTCATTGGGCTCGCGAACAAATTGCGGATAATCGTCAATATTTCCAAAACCATCGGGAATATTTACATCATTCGGGTCTTCATCCTGTATGCAGCAATATCTCCCATCACAATTTAATTGATTGTACTCGCCATCACTTGATAAATTATTCCAAAATATACTATTCAATAACTCACCGCCATCCGAGCTATAAAGTCCTCCTCCAATGCCGTCTGCAGCGATATTAGCTGCTATTGTACAGTTAATTATCTCTAAATATTCGCAATAAATCCCGCCACCCGAATCTTCCGCTTGATTGCCTGCGATAATGGAATCTGTTATCTTGCCATAGATACAATTTATACCCCCGCCCTCATTAACACTCCTGTTCCTGCTTATAATACACTTTCTGATCCCTATGTTCCCATTACTGTAAATGCCCCCACCATTACCAAATGAATAATTGTTGTCCACTTCACAGCCCAATATTGTGATATCACCACCTTGATAATAAATCCCGCCGCCGAGTTGCCAGACTTCATTATCTGCTATAACACAATTTTCGATTATAGCATTGCTGTTAATACAGCAAATTCCTCCGCCATAATTCGCCTCCGAATTTCGAATCACACAGCGGCTAATCATAGGATGGCTGTTCAGACAAAATAAACCTGCCCCATAATCAACTGCATACCCATTAACAATTGTCAGCCCACAAACAACAGAGTTTGAATCTTCACCGCTGTGAAAATAAAATCCACGAGAGCTTCCATTACAATCTATAATCGTTTCAGCAACAATATCAGGGTCGTTTGGGTCCGAGCCTCGAACTGTGATTGCCTTGCCATTAAAATCGATATCGCGGTTGCCAACCCCTTTATATGTCCCCGGCATAATAATTATCGTATCACCGTCATTGCTGTCGTCTATCGCTGCTTGAATGCTGGGATAAATGATAATATCTAACACTCCTGCAGCAGCCTGAATGTTACTGTCGTCATCGACCGTATAAACTGTCCCGAAAGACAAAGAGATGAAAAACAATTGAATAAGAACAATACGATATGCCTTCTTCATTTCGTCTCCTCGTAAATGATAAATCACTTATGGGCAAATTTCATAAGCCCAAAAGTATAAAAAGCCGCAAAATTCATACAAACCTCCACTAAAAAAGCGGTATTATTTTATAACATAATAGTTATAAAAATGCAACATAAAATAATCGTTTTTTACCAATCGATTTGCTGATTTGAATATATTCGCACAAAAGACTCGAATTAAACACAAATTAAATTAGCAGGATAAAAATGGTAATACTGAACGAGATACGAGATATCAGATATAAGATACTGGATGCTGCGTGTCGATAACTTGACTTTTTTCACACTTGTCAAAAATCGTCAAAAACCTGTCTTTTTCAGTCACTTTTTGGTCAAAAAGCGCGCATTTCTGTCATTTTTTGTTCATTTTTGGTCATTTTTAAAAAACGCCAAAATCGCTATATCCATTTGTACAATAAGGAGTTACGTTATTTTGACTGCCTCAGTCCCGTTTTCTAAGTGTCCAATTACCCCTCATTTTCAGCCTAATATCAAGGATTTTAGGGTCAAATATGACCCACCTGCCTTATTATTAGCTTAATAATGAGCCTTTTGCAAAAATGATGTCACTCAAAATCCTCATTATTAGTTCAAAAACAATGATTTTACTTGTCATTAACCCCTATTTTTTCTTCAAAAACACACATTTTTACACATCTTTAGCTAAAGAAAATTCACCTATTTATCCGATGAAATACATATTAGGCCAATGAAACAAAATCAGCCTAACTTGTTATTATCTAAATATTTATAGGACTTTATAGGCGTTAGTTATGTCTGGCACGCAGGCACAGGCTATCAGGAGCAAGATTTCATCCTTTGCCATCGGCAAGCACGTAAATGCCTTCCTTACATACCTTTACGTCGAAGCCGGCCTTTCCCAAAATACGATTTTAGCGTACGGCCGGGACCTCAAAAGCTTCCTCGAATTCTGTAAAGACCGTAATATAAAGAAGTTACAGCAAATTAATCCAAAGCTTATACAAAGCTATCAGATGTCTCTAACGAAGCAAAACCTTTCTGAAACAAC
>CAZMQF010000105.1:3968-9445 GCA_964568365.1 uncultured Pirellulales bacterium
AATAAAACGCTCTCTTGTTGCCATAAGGATGTTTTTACGCTTCTGCAGACTCAACAGCCTCATTGCTGACGATTTTACATCTATACTTGACGGTCCAAAATTATGGCAGAGATTGCCCATAGTTTGCAGCAAGGCCAAAATTTTTGAGCTTTTGGATACTCCTGACCCCAAAGAGCCTTACTATTGGCGTGATAAGGCTTTACTGGAATTGCTGTATGCTACCGGCGTAAGGGCCAGCGAGCTCACTGAGTTGAAAATATCGGATTTGAATCTCGATATCGGCTATATTCGCTGTATCGGCAAAGGGCGCAGAGAGCGCGTAATCCCACTTGGCAAAACAGCTATAGCAGCTATAAATGATTATCTCGCGAACCTTAGGCCGAAACTTGCCGCAGGCAGGGCCGGCTGTAAAAATCAGGGTTCTGACGATAAAAAACCAATTGGAAAAGGTAGAACAGAAAATCAGAAATCGGATTATAAATCGAACCAGGTGAAATATTTGGCGGATAAAAACGACTATAATTTTGAGTCGTCGATAAGTAAAGAAAAGAAAAAACCTGGCAGACGGGATTATAATGCCGATTTTTTGTTCCTTTCACGAACAGGCAGGCCTTTAGGGCGTATTGAAGTCTGGCGGCTGATAAAGAAATATGCAGCACGTGCGGGTATGCCCGAAAAACTTACAGTCCATACGCTGCGACATTGCTTTGCAACGCACCTGCTTGCAGGAGGAGCCGACCTGCGAAGTATACAGGAGATGCTGGGGCATGTAGATATAGCTACTACCCAAATTTATACACATGTTGACCAGGAAAGACTGAGAAAAATACATAAACAGTTTCACCCGAGGCCGTGAGTTAAATGTCAAATTGGTATTGTATTTTTCCAGCGAGGCTGAAATTTTGAAAGGGCTCGGGCTGAAAAGATAATTGGAGCATTTTTTACGAAGGATTGACAAAACAGCAGTGACTTTTTTGCAGAATTATGTTAAAAGAAAAAAAGCAGGCAGACAAGTCAACTTAAATGAAGTTCGGGGATAAAAATGACGAATTAATAAGTAGTAAAGCCATATTATCGGGACGGGCTGTAATGCATATAAAAAGGATTAATCTGTTTGCAACATTAATAATTTTGCTGATTTTCGGACCAATTTGCCCAGGTGAGGAAAAAGCTGAGCAGCCGGTTGCACGGGCCGGCACGCAACAGTTATCCGAAGGGCAACTAAACATCAATAGGCTGGCTCTTCAGGAAAACAAGAATGAACAAATCAGGCTGCAGGCAGCATCATTGATATTGGAAGACGACTCAGAGGGGGCGAGAAAAATCCTTCTTGAAACGCTGAAAATGGAAAAGAACACAGCTGCCCGGATTGCGGTGTGTCGCGCGCTCGGTAAAAGCCGCACTGAGAAAAAAGAAATCAAGAACAAGGAAGACTTTATTATTCCTTTATTATCGATTCTTGTAACATCGCAGGAATCCAGCGAGGTGAAATTAGCGGCGGAGGCCCTTTTGATATTCGAATACAGCCAGATATCATCGAAGCTTAATATGATAGCAGCGGACGCCTCCTCGCCGCTTAATGCACGTTTAAATGCAATATATGCATTGAGATTGCAGTCGGATATGAATGCAATAATACAGCTTATCAGGCTTGCAGGTGACGCGGAGCCGAGTGTTGCTGCGGAAGCTGAAGGGGCGCTGCAATCTGTCGGCATATCCGTCGGCAAGGACGCCGAGACGCGGGAAAGAATCATAAAAGAATTAGAGAGCAAGGGCAAAGAGCAGTTTCTGCAGGAAAGGCTCGTTCAGCAGAAATTGAATATGGACAACCTGGAAGTAAAAATCAGGTCCTGGCGAGAGCGTTATCTCACTTTGCTTGATACCAGCTACAGTGCCATTACAGAGGATACGGAGAGGGGCAGGTTTTTATCGGTGCATTTGAGCGATTCGGAGGCTGCAGTTAAACTTTGGGCGCTTGACAAGGTTAGCAAATGGCGGGCCGGTACGGGTCCGAAATCGAACATACCGGCTGAGTTAGGCCCTTCACTGATAAAGCTGATATCGGATGAGGATAAGCAGGTGCGTCTGAAGACGGCTGTGTTGTTGCCCGTGATAGGTGAGCTGGATTCAGCCGGTCCGCTGGCTGAGCAATTTAAGGTTGAAACTGACCCTAAGGTTAAAGATGAGATTCTGACGGCACTCGGCTGGGCTTGCTACTATGGTTCTTTGCCGAATGCTTCAATTAAGGTGTCGCCTGAATTAATAAGGCAGTCGCTTCAATGGGCGCAGGAATTTCTTGTTGACAGCAATAGTAAAAGGGCAATAAGGGGTTCGGAGGTTATAGGAAAGCTTCTGGAAAATGCTAATCTGAGCGAGATGGAGGTGACAAAATATCTTAGTTTGCTTGCGAGCAGATATATAGAGCAAAAAGACAAACAGGTAGATGAGCTTTGCAGTGAGCTTCTTGGAGCGATGGCTCGGCTTTGCGGCAAGGGAGTAAACAAAGGAAAGGCTGCGGATATTTTCAGGCCTTTGTTCGAGGATGCCCTTAAGAGTGAATCAGATACTCTTCGACAGGCTTCGGTTGACGGACTTATTTATATTGACAAAGTTGCTGCACTTTCCAGGCTCGGCCGAACCTTTAATAATGATAAAAGTCCTGTAATAAGAAAGAAAATCATAGAGCTTGCAGGGGAGATTGGCGGCAGAGAGGATTTGGTCTGGCTTTCAGAAAAGATAGGCTCCAACCCGGAGAGCAAACCTGCATGGCAGGCGATGCTGAAGATATTTAAGCGCACCGATATAGAGACACTTGGAAGGTGGATTGACAGGCTGGATGCCAAGCTGATAGAAGGCAAGCTGCTGGATGAGCAAATGCTTTTGTTCTTTGAGACAGTGGAAGGCAAAGCTGCAACTGAGAAGAATGCAAAAATGCTGATAGATATTCGCAGCAGAATGGCCAGGCTTTATAAGAAGAACGGCAACTATGAGCGTGCGGCGCAGTATTATGGGATACTGCTAAACAGTAATCCCGAGCTGGACGAGAAAGAAAAGGAAGTTCTTTTAGCGGAATTGCTGGATGCATATCTGAGTTGGCCTAATATGGAGCAGGCCGAGCAATTGATAAATAATCGTGTTCTTTCAGAAGACCTTGAGCCTGGAAGTCAGTTTGTTAATACGATTGAGTTCTACCTTATCAATCCGTCGGCAATCAATGATGCAAACGGCTTGTTCGAGCTGCTGTGCCAGATGGAGATACCGCAAGACAGGCCTAAATGGGCTGAGCAGATACAGAAGTGGTCGTTGCAGTTTATAAAAGTTGTGCCCGAGCCAAATATGCTTAAGGACAGTAACGAAGAAAACTGAGGACAGAGGGACGGAGGACGGAAGAATACGAACGTCGAACATTGAACTTCGAACACCGAATATCGAACAACTCCACAGTCCTAAGGACTCCTTACAGAAGACGCCCTATGTCGGAACAAGGAATGTAGAGGTGTTTTGAGCCCCAAAGAGCTCTGAGCAAAAAGTAACAAGTAATAATTGAGAATTTATAAAAATCACTCTATATGCATTCACAGGGTATGAGATACGAGCAGCGAATTTAGTGCACAAATTTTATGGACGGAAACTAACTAAAGAAGTAGAATGTTGTTTTTTCTTTTGAGAGGACTTTATAATTCTGACAAAGAGATTCGAACGTATAGGCCGGTGGCTTTTCAAATGGAGAAGCTTTTTGCCTCTTGTAACGGCTGGTCTGTTTTTAGTTGCGCTGAGGAATTTTTCATACCCTCGCGGCAACCACTATCTTGACAGTATCTGGGATGGTGTATCTTTGGGCGTTGCTTTTTTAGGATTGGTTATTCGTATTATAACAGTCGGTTATGTTCCGAGGGGGACGTCAGGCAGGACGACCAGCGATCCGAAGGCAAGCGTGTTAAATACGACAGGGATGTATTCGATAGTCAGACATCCTTTGTATCTTGGCAACTTTTTCATATGGCTCGGCATTTCGATGTTCCCCCGCTCATTGATTTTCAGTCTGTCAGCTATTTTATTATTTTTTCTGTACTATGAGCTGATAATATTCGCAGAGGAGAGATTTCTTCAGGATAGATTCGGCCGGGGGTTCAGCGAATGGGCAAAGAGAACTCCTCACTTGTTTCCTCGCTTTAAGAACTGGAGCAGGCCTGAACTGCGATTCTCGTGGAAAATGGTACTTAAAAGAGAATACTCAGGTTTCTTTGCAATAATAGCTGTATTTACCTGCCTGGAGATAGCGGCAGACTTATTCTATTTAGGTAAATTGCGGCTTGACTGGGAGTGGATAATATTGTTTGCAGTAGGTTTGATTATGTATATAGTACTGGTAAGCCTTAAAAAGGCGGGCGTTCTAAATGATGAGAACAGATAAGTTTGTCACGTATTCGGGCTGGTGAACACAGAAGGATTTAAATAAAAAAGATGTTGGTTAGAATCGCTAAATCACGTCTGTTTGTGTCGCGCATTTTTGGTTTATTAATTATTTTTCTTATACTGTTTACGGATAACTCCTTTGAGCAGGGCAAAGTTGTGGATATTGTATTTGAGATGTCCGGGCTGCTTTTACTTTCGATATGCAGTTTCGGGCGTCTATGGTCACTTATCTTTATAAGCGGCTACAAGAACGATGTACTGATTACGGAAGGGCCATATTCAATAGTCCGTCATCCTCTTTATTTTTTCAGTCTCATAGGAGCGTTCGGATTGGGTCTGGCATCTGAAAATGTACTGGTGCTTGTTCTTATCGTAGTTTTTTATATTTTTTACTATCCATTTGCTATTTTAGCGGAAGAAAAGAAGCTGACGGCGAAATTCGGCCAGGACTACGTTGAATATTCGAAGCGGACGCCGAGACTTTTACCAAAATTTTCACTATACAAAGAACCTCAATCCTATAATGTTACAGTCACAAAACTTGTCAGAAACTTCACTGAATCGATACTGTTTATCTGGGCATTTATCCTGATGCACTTTGTCGAAATGCTTCAGGATTCGGGTGTGCTGCCGGTACTTTGGCGTGTACTCTGAAAGTCGGAACAAGTCGAAAGATATAAGTCACAAGTCAAAAGATGCTGGATTCTGGATGCTCGATACTCGATAAAAGGGGCGGAGAATGGAATCCTAAAAATTTTAAATCCTAATCCGTCTGTGTAAGAACTTCCGTCTTCGATTAAGCTACGCCGGACAAGTCGCCGGACATGTCCGAAACAAATTCTAATTACGAAAGTAAAATTTAACCACTAATACCCTCTTGCGCGGGCACAAGTTTTCACGAAAAGACACGAATTATTTAATCGCTGATTACGTTGATTTACACTAATTACCTAAGGCACAAGTGATGCCGATTTTGCGAGAATCGAGCAACGAGTCACGAGCGACGATGCCCTGTTGAAAAGGTTTTAGTTTTTTGTGGAAGTTAGTCGAACTATGGTGTA
>CAZMQF010000106.1:0-9443 GCA_964568365.1 uncultured Pirellulales bacterium
TAATATTCTTCAGGCTTCTCGTCACATATGCAAGCGCATGCTAACAAATAACAATGAGTTGTACAACGAGCTGAAGTTATTTTAACACAATAACTAACTCTCACTTTGTCGCAATTCGGTTCACACGTAGCACATTGCGCATCATTTAATGCTATATTTACGACGTAATCGCAGAGCACGTCCTCTCCCCCGTCACACTTATTCGTAATACCCTGAAAGGACGGACAATTCGCATATGCACTCGGTAATGTACCGTAATCACACTGGCCATCTTCTGTGCATTTGTCACCGCAAGTACCGTTATTGCAACATTCATCAGGAGCGCAACAGGTTCCATCACAGCATTCGTTGCTGCAACAGCTGCCGCTGCAGCAGCTTCCAGCACCACAGGCCCAGTCGCACTGGCAGTATGCACAGTTCCAGCAGTCTGGTGGCCCGCAATCGGAATCTTCACAACAATCCTCATAGCATTTACAGTCGCCCCAGGTGCCTGATTCCATTACACAATATTCACAGGGATTATCACAATCACCCGCAACACACACACCATTCTCACAGACCGCGCAGCCCTCACATTCCGGGTCGCATTCGCAGCTAAGTGCGGGGATAGTCAGCAAAAGGATTAAGCCGAGAGCCGTAAGCGTTATTTTTGTTCTCATTATTCCTCTTCCTCCAATTCATCTATTTTTAGCAGTAAAGGGTTAATCCTCGGGTCATTTTCATCGCCTATATACTGAATCATTTCCACATAAGCTTCTACTGCAAGCTTATTATCACCGATTTTTTCATATATTGATGCCAGAGTTTTCAAAATACTAAGCTGATTTTCTAAGCTTTCAGCAGCCATGTATTCTGCCCGGTATAACTCGGAATACACAGCAGCCTGGCTCCAATCCTCTCGATGATAATTTATCTGAGCCAAACGCAAAGCAGATCGCTTTGCAGATTTGGATACAGGGTAATTTTCAAGGACAGCCTTATATGCCTGTTCTATCTGCTCATCGAGCTCCGGATCATCCACGTCACTGCTCCGTTTGAGCCTTTCAGAATACATTCCGACAAAATATTGAGCGTGCCAGGCGTATTCGTATTCGGGCCAGTTTACAGCTACAGCTTCGAAATAATCAATGCCCTTTTCGTATTCGCCCAATTCTTGGCTGTAGATTACCGCAGCCGTATAGATCGCCTGGGGTGTAAAATCTGATACGGGCAGTTCGTTTATAATTTTTTCCCTGACATAAACCGACTTGAGGTAATATTCTTCGATTTCATTTGCATCATCTTTACTGCGAGCCTTGTTATAATACCTTTGGGCGATGTCAAAAGTAAATTCCGGTGTCTTCTGATGGTCTTTGAATTTTTCAACAAACTGGTCAATACTATTTATGGCGTTAGGCTCATCGTTGCTGTCGATAAGAGATACGATGTTCATTCTCGAAATGATTATTTCTGAAAAGGTTGACTGTGAACTGTCCGGGAAATTATCGATAACCTTTAGACAGATTGCTTCTGTAGTGCTGTTCATATTGTGATTATTTTGACTATCGACTCTTACAGCCAAGTCATAAACCGCAGAAGCGAGGTCATTTCTGTCCGCGAAGTCGATTATGAGATTATCAATCGCGGCAAGAGAATTCGGCTCATCGTTTGCATCAAGAAGAGGATAAATAGCAACCTTAGCGGATTCGAATTCGGCATTTTTTGCCCATTCGCTTTCGGAGAACTGGTCGGCAATATAGTAGTAGATATCCTGAGCCTCGTTGTACTTTTTGTCCCAGGCGTATCGGCCTGCAATGTAGAAAAGGGCTTCAGGAAGCTTTTTATTGTCAGGGTAATTTAAGATAAGCTTATCAGTAGCATCTGCTGCGGCCGGTTCGTTACCATTAGCAATGAAGGAGATAGCCAGACCCATCTGTGACCACATTGCAAAGTCATTGTCGGGATAACTTTCCGAAACATATCTATATAAGCTGTCAGCCTCATCGTATCTTTTAAACCAGTAGTAAGTATCAGCGACGTTAAAGACTGATTCAGCTATATTAGGGTCTGCAGAATAGTTATTCTGGAGCTTGTCGAGTTCGACTTGAGCTTTTTGCATTCTGCCGAGTGCGATATTCGAGATTGCCAGGCCTCTCTGGGCCCAGACTGCCGAGCTGCTTTCAGGCCAGTTGTTAACTACATCAGCATAGACCTGCAGCGAATCTTTGAATTTGGAGTTATTCCTGTATGTCTCTGCTATGTCATAGACCGCAGCCGGTAGTAATTTGTCGCCCGCATAGTCAGTTATAAGCTTGTCGTATTCAGCCTGTGCGCTGACTGAGTTGGCTGATTCAATATAGAGAATTATAAGCTGTTTTTGAGCTTGCAGCTCTTCTGATGTGTTTTCCGGTTGTGGAGCAGCTTTAGTAAAAAGGCTTAGACCGGCGATGAGCAGTAGTGCTGCAGCTGTTATTATGAAGAAAGGGATGGACTTTTTAAGCATAGTGAACGCTCCTTAAGTAGAGGTTTTTGTAAGTGTACAGATGGATTTCCAGCGTTGTGCAAGATAAGTTTATTTTAGGTGTATTTAACCGTCTCATAATCGCTTCACGGATTTCATTCTCATTATTATTGTAATTTACCCCCCCCATTAAAAATGTCAAGAAAAAAGTCAAAGAATTTATAATTTTTTTAAATATCTTAAAAATCTGGTTAGTCCTTTATGTTTATAGACTTACGGATGGCCTCAAAGTATCTGTATTCTGTATTCTTCCGTTTTTGGGCAAAAAAATTTAATTTCCATTGAATAAATCGCCTTAATTTGGTACAATGATAATAATTGGGAGAGGCCCCGTTCCGGCCCGTAATTGTATTTTCGCTGACTGACAGATATAAGCAACGTTATTGCTTATGTGGACGAATAAAAAAACCTTCGCTGAAAGTTTACTTTCATAAGAAGTTTTTGATGAGTACACCAAGTCAGCGATATCTTCGTGTGCTTCGTGACCTTCGTGGTGATAAAAAATCAGTGATAATCAACGAAATCAGTGATTAAATAATTCGTGTCTTTTCGTGAAACTTCGTGGTTAAATTCCGTTTTTGTAATTTGAATTTGTTTCGGATTTCGGATTTAGTGCTTCGGATTTTTCCTTGATTATATCGCCTTAACTGGTATAATACTAGTAACTGGGGGAGGCCCCAAATACGGGGCTGCGGAGTTCCGCACAGAATAGGCCAGCCGGCCAAGATAAAATTTTATTTCATAAGTTCATTTTGGCAAGGGTCTTATAAATGGCTAACACTACGAGAATCGAGCATCCGGTATCGAAAATCGATGAACTAATTAACAAGTTAACCAATTCACCAATTAACTTGCTACACAGAGCGCGCAAATACAACAAAATTATGCAAAACAAACCCAATTTTAAAAACGCTCTAATTTACATAAGTGCTTGTATTGAAAGTGGTTACGTCAATTTTCTCAACCTTAGCCGCCCAAAAAACAAAGCCAAACAAAGCCAAAACAAACCCAATTTTGACCCAATATTGGCTTTGTTTTCCCCAATTTTGGCTTCTGTTTCACCGATGATGACTATAAACTGCTGGCGGATGAACGAAAGGAGTTTAAATGAAGACAATTGAAGAGCTGCACGAATTTTTTCGTACCGAGATGATTAAGTATATAGAGCCTTTGGAGAGGAGGCGAAAAGGGGTGCTTAATAAAATTATTATCACAGGGGTAGTGGCTGGTATTATTGCACTGTTTATCGGGATTATTGTGGGCGGCAGTACGGGAAGTCCCATTGGTTTTCTTGTCCCAATTATAGTCGGGATTGTGATAATCACTCTGGCGGCAAAGTTTCTTTCGGTGGGTTATGTAGTTGAGTTTAAGCAGTTAGTGATTCAGCCTATAGTGAAATTTATAGTTGAGGGCCTGGATTATAAGCCGAAAGATTATATCAAAAAGGATCTTTTTATGTTGAGTAAGATTTTTACGACCAAGCCGAACCGTTATAAAGGAGACGACCTCGTAGAAGGTAAGATTGGTGCCACACAGATACGATTTTCAGAGCTGGATGCGGTTCATGAGAGCGGTTCGGGCAAGAATCGCAGCAGAGTTACGATATTTAAGGGTCTGTTTTTTATAGCTGATTTTAATAAGGATTTTCGCGGAACAACGGTGGTTCTGCCGGATACTGCAGAGAGGCTTTTCGGCAGGTTGGGGCAGAAACTGCAGTCGATAAATGTTTTCAGAGGCCGGCTTATCAAGCTTGAGGATATCGAATTTGAGCAGCACTTTGTCGTGTATGGGCAGGACCAGATTGAGGCGAGATACATATTGTCACCGAGCCTGATGAGAAGAATTGTGGACTTCAAGGAGAAAACCGGTCAAAAGGTATATTTATCTTTTGTCGGCTCGATGGTGTTTGTAGCGATTTGGATAAACCGGCGTCTTTTTGAGCCGCGATTGTTTAATACACTTCTTGATTTTGGGCCTGTCAGACAGTACTTTGAGGACCTTCAGCTTGCGATAGGGATTGTGGATGATTTGAATTTAAATACGCGCATCTGGAGCAAGGAGTAGGTTTTTTATGGTTTGTTTTTTTAGAGGTTTTGCTGTTTTTGGTTCTTGTGGGGAAGCTCTTGCCTCCTTGATTATTTAGAATTTATCAAGGTTCATATTAAAGATTTTATGTGCAACGGCTTGTCAATCAATAACTGTGGGATGTATCCGCTCGCCGACTTTCTTGAAATGAGACAGCGCACTTTCACGGTCGGTAAAGTCTTCCACCGTGAATAAGAGAGTAGTCTGGCCGATAAGGATTTGATCACCGTCGGCGATGAGCTTGTTTCAGCCGGTCCACCGAGCATGAGGTACCGGCTCAAAAAGTTTGTGCGGCGGAACCGGGTATTGGTGACCGGTGTTGCGGCAGTGCTGGTTGTGTTGGTGGCCGGAATAGTGGTCTCGACTATTTTCGCCATCGGGCAAGCGCGAGCCCGTGTCGAGGCAGAGCGACAGGCGAAGATATCCCGGGATGTGATCAGCTTCTTCCAGTACAACGTTGTTGGTATGGCCGAGGGGAAGCACAGCGTTGAGGAGGTTCTCAATGCTGCATCGGAGCGCATCGAGGGAGAGTTCGGGTACGCGCCCCTCGTTGAGTTATCGATTCGCGAGACGCTAGGGGCGTCGTACGACAGCATTGGTAAGCATAAGCTGGCTGATCCACACCTACAGCGTGCGCTGGAAATTCGCCGAGCGCAACTCGGTGAGGAACAACTCGAGACGATGTACACCATGAACAACCTTGCTGTGAGGTACTCGGGCCAAGGGCGTTACGAGGAGGCAGAGGCGCTGTACGTCAAGGTGCTGAATGCCTTGGACCGGATGTCGGAGGATTATGAGGAGGAAGGCGAGTTGGAACTGAGCTGGATGGCTGGCCTTGCTGAAGCGTACTGGAACCAGGGTCGTTTCGAAGAGGCGGAGCGGATGTTGGTCAAGGTGTTAGAGGGCAGGCACCGCGAACTGGGTGAAGAGCATGAGGAAACGCTGGAGTCCCTGAAAGAGCTGGTCGAGCTTTACGAGGCTTGGGGCAAGCCGGAGAAGGCAGAGGAATGGCGGGCAAAGCTGCCCCGTAAGGAAGGCGCAGAGGAGCAATAACCAGCCAGGAGGAAGTGGAAGCCGAGCAGAAGACTGAAAGCAGGTAAATTTCGATAGTAAAATGCTGCAGCCTGTTATTTAGGATGACGCGCGGGATTATTTTAGCTCGACCGACCAGTAGGCGTGGTCGAGGAATTGTTTCCAGCTTCGGTAGCGTTCGTGACCGAGATGGAAGTGGATGAGGGGATTTTTTTTTGGTTTTACAGGTTTTCTCACGAGTGACATATTTGCCTGTTTTGGCGTTCGGCCGCCTTTTTTCACATTGCAGTTTGTGCAGGAGCAGACGACATTTCCCCAGTTTGATTTTCCGCCGCAACTTTTTGGGATGACGTGGTCAAGTGACAGTTCTGTTGTGGGATATTTTTTTCCGCAGTACTGGCAGTGATTTCTGTCGCGGGCGAAGATGTTCCGGCGGTTGAATTTGACATCGTTTCTCGGCAGGCGGTCGTAAAATAAGAGGCGAATGATTCTTGG
Organism: uncultured Pirellulales bacterium; assembly: GCA_964568365.1. Taxonomy (GTDB): domain Bacteria; phylum Planctomycetota; class Phycisphaerae; order Sedimentisphaerales; family Anaerobacaceae; genus CAYLMG01. The sequence goes on from CAZMQF010000106.1 coordinate 6,113, forward strand.
AACGGCGATATAGAAATTGACGGTTGAAACCCAGTCCTGGCCGTCCGGTTCGAAGTTTCGCTTGAACTGGCTTACTTCGCACCAGCTTTGGAAATTATAATTGTAGAAGTTGCCTTCTTCGGAGCAGACTACTTCTGCGAGCTGACGGAACAGCAGAGAAAATGCCCTTTTGGCCCCGACTATGCGGACAGCCATATAGTGCTTGTTGAGTACAAGGACACTGCATCCTAAAGCTGAATGTGGTTTATAAGCAATCATAAATTTCAATTATAATTGTATCCTGCTTTTGCGGGACACATCTGTTAAAAGCGTTATTTTCAGCTTGTAGCTTTTGGTTCCAGGCTAAACAGGTCAGTGATAAAAAGACTTGTTAAAATCGGCCTGCAGGTGCGATTAAAACTACAGTCAACAGTGCTTTTTGAAGCAGTTATTGTTCACTATTGTCTTTTTTCTCGGTGGGGGACTCGGTTTTCGCTGATTTTTGAACGACGTTTTCAGCCCTTAGTCCTTTTTCACCGTCGACGATATCAAAGCTGACTGTATCGCCTTCCCTAAGAGTCTTAAATCCCTGCCCGGAGATATTAGCATAATGGACGAAAACATCCCGGCCGTCATCGGTGGCTATGAAGCCGTAGCCCTTTTTTGGATTGAACCACTTAACTGTTCCTTCTGCCATAAAAAACGCTCCTGTTATATAACGTCACCCTTGTAGGCTATTTTTCAAATACGCCCTGAAAACTTTATATTTGAGCGATAGCTGAAATACATTTTTGCTGTGTTTTAACAGCTTTGTCTAATCAATCATTTTCCGCGGGTAGAGTCAACTGCAGCCTTGCTGAGATTTTCTCTCATTAGTCGTCCCATTTTGAATTTAACAGTTCTTTTTGCGGGCACATTGACTCTCTCAAGGGTTTTTGGGTTCTGAGCGACTCTGGCGGTTCTTATTCTGGTCTCAAAGACACCGAAGTCGCGGAATTCCAGCCGATTACCTTTCTTGAGCTGCTCAGTTATTTCGTCGAGAAAAGACTGAATTATCTGTTTGACCAGAATCCTCTTTGCCTGTGTACTTTCAGCTATCTGATCGATAAGTTCTTTCTTTGTAACTGTTTCCATAGGCTACCTCATTTTAAGAAATGACAGATGGTAAACCGGAGTTTAGTTATAACACTTAGTTCAAGATAAATCAGGTTTTTGTTTTCCCAAAGCCTCACAGTAGATTTCCGTTCGTCAATAAATTCTGAGTTTCCGCAACTTACTATACAATAAAGACTTCTATACGGCAAGAACTTTTCATAAATTTTTTTTCGGCATAGTAAAGACGTTTTTTTTGTTAAGACAGGGGCGTTGTTTTTTCTGTTTTAACGGGTTCTTAGGGGCGTGATTTGGTTTTTTCAGGGCCTTCAGAGTGCGATTTGTATAGCAAGAAGTTTGTTGACCCGATGAGCATAATTGTGCATAATGCCGGTTTTTAGTTTGGTAAGGACTATAAACTGATATTGTTAGATATTTTTTAATCGTAATTATGATGAAAAGTGAGACTGATAAAGGCGGACTGCCAAAGCAGCATCGTGCCCGAAGAGTAGAGGAGATTGCCGGTATTTTGGAAGGATTGATAACGGCGTTTATCCTGGCCTTTGTTTTTCGCTCTTTTATTATGGAGGCATTTCGGATTCCCACCGGCAGTATGGCAGATACTCTAATGGGTGCCCATTTCAGGCTCTGCTGTAGTCAGTGCGGGTATAAATATGATAGAGGTTTTATGTTGGATAGGCGCAGTTCTGAAGCGGATACCGTTCCTTCGGGCAGTGTGAGGCTTCCTCTGAGTCGTTGTCCGAGTTGCGGTTATGAGAGCAGAGATGGCAGGGTAGCAGCGGTTTCTAATGGAGACCGGATTCTCGTGCTGAAATGCATATACCAGTTTTTTGAGCCTAAGCGTTGGGATGTAGTTGTATTCAAAAACCCCCTGAGCCCGCGCATCATTTATATAAAACGATTGATAGGCAAGCCGGGCGAGACTGTGGAAATCATAGATGGTGACGTTTATATCGACGGCGAAATCGCCCGTAAGCCTCCTAAGGTTCAGGAGGAGCTTTGGATGCCGGTTTATGATAATGATTATCAGCCGGCTCGTCCGATGGAAGGTTCATTTAACAATCACAGATGGGAACAGCCATTTAATACAACGGGCTCAGCGTGGTTTAATGATGAGACTAACCCTTCGTTATTTTACTTAGACAGTTCGCCGGAACGGGTTAACACGATGTTTTATGATACGGCGGCTGGTAATAGTTTTCATACGAGTTATGCGTATAACGGTGTTAAATATTACCCTGGTTTGCCGTTGTGCAGCGATTTGATGGTGCGTTTTTATGCGGAAGCAAAAAGCGTAAACGGCTCTGTTGGGATAACTTTGCGTAAGTATGAAACGAATTACAAAGCTTACGTCAAATTTGACGGCCGACTGTCAATTTCGAGAGTTTTTGAAGGAGAAGAGGCAGAGTTGAAGAGCAGGAAAATCGAGCCTCTTTCTGTTGATAAACCGACATTTATAAGATTTGAGAATGTTGACCACAAACTTGTTTTGCGTGCGGGTTCTGAAGAATTAAGTTATGACCTTGGCCGGCTGGCGGGTGATGCCGGAGAAAGAAAAGCTGATATTGAGCCTCGAGTTGAGATTTTTGGTTCGGGAAAGTTAAGTCTTTGGCATTTATCAATTTTCAGGGACATTCATTACACCGAGGCGCGGCATACTAACGGCCGTAAAGGCGGCAGAGCTGCCGAGGGCAACCCATTTAGTTTGAAGGAAGACCAGTTTTTTGTTCTCGGAGATAACAGCCCAAACAGTGAAGACGGCCGATGGTGGGACGAGGAGGGTATCGGTAATAACGGCATAAGGTATGAGGCAGGCGTTGTACCGCGTGATTATCTGATCGGCAAGGCGGTTTTCGTATATTGGCCGAGCGGTTTTAGATTCGACTTTGGTAAAATTACATCTCGTTTCGCATTTATTCCCAATGTCGGGAGGATGAGGTTCATCTACGGCGGGTCCGGTGATTAAGCTGAGCTAATCTGCGTCTTATAAAATCACTTTTTTATTTTTTGCCATTGAAAGTCCTATATTATTTTCACAAGCAGGTGTTTTCTAAAGTGGGTGATAAAAAAGGCTGTTGTTTTTTTAATAGATTAAACAGCAATTTATTTTTGACGATTTTATCAGAGTTGGGCTTTTTAAGATGAGCCTAGTAAATGACTATACTTATAGCAAGGGAATAGATTTATGCGTAAGAAGATTTGTGCGAAAATAATCGTGGTAATAATGGGCGCTTTGTTA
>CAZMQF010000107.1:0-9383 GCA_964568365.1 uncultured Pirellulales bacterium
CAGGTAAAGATTCATTTGCGACATATCACGCTCAATATTCTACAACTCACGCTTCATTTACCCTGTTAGAGTTTTTTCAAATAAAACTCTAACAGGGTAAATCCAGGCTAAAATAAATACCTTATTCACTGATTAGCTTAATCAGGACAACACCATGAATTGGAACCTCAGTCTCAAATTTATCCTTAAAAGTCCCTATATTCTTTTGCCGCCACAGGTCACGAACCCGGCATCTGCCGTCAATACCTAAATCGGCAAAATTCAAGGTGATTTGCCGCTGCGAATAATCATCCCTGTTAAACAAACCAACAGCTATAGAGCTGTCTTCCGTCTGCTTTGCCCATATTTCAATAGGGCCATCCTGAACAATACGGCGGGCCTGCCGGCCCAGCGGGTCCTGACTAACCTCTAAAACCTCGTCATTGGTCAATAGACCCAATGTGAAATCATCCAACTGTTCAATCGGACAGCCAAGCAGCAGCGGCGAGCTAAGCAAACACCACAGACTCATATGTGTATATTGCTCATCGGCAGTCAAGCGTGAATCCCGCAGATTCGGTCCCCAGCCGACCTTGCCCAGAACCATCATATCAGGGTCGTTCCAGTGGCCTGGCTTCGCATACGGGGCCAAATCAGCCTGGTCAAATCCTCTTGCCATACTTTCCCACGTATCCCTGATATCACCTGTTGTTCGCCAGCAGTTACCGCCTACCTCTTCGCCCCACTTCCACACCTCACCCCAGCCGTACTGGCAGAGGCTGTAAACGATGTCCCTGTCAACCTCATCGAGCATTTTCCTCATCAGGATATAAGGCCTTTGCAGGTCTTCAAGTGTGTCTCTGCCCGATACCGACGAATAGCCGCACCAGTCGTATTTAAGGTAATCGAATCCCCATTCTGCAAATTTTTTCGCATCCTGCAGCTCGTGCTCCCAGCTTGCGACATAACCCTGGCAGGTCGTCGGTCCCGGGCCAATATAGATACCGGCTTTCAGGCCAAGCCCGTGGATATAGTCGCACAAAGCCTTCATATCCGGAAATTTTGCATTCGATATCAAATCGCCGTTCTCATCACGAACGGGCGGACCGAGATTAGGATCATTGCTGCCCCGCCCTTCCGTGCGCATCCAGCAATCATCAATATTGATATATGACCAGCCGTGATTGGCAAGTCCGGTATCAACCATTGCCTTTGCTGTTGCTCGAACCTTTTCGTCATCGACGGCACAGGCCCAACAGTTCCAGCTGTTCCAGCCCATCGGCGGAGTCAAAGCAATCGTATCGCCGACAACTATACGAAAATCTCTTTCCACTCTCCCCAGAACATTTTTTGCAATCAGCTTTACTTTATATTCGCCTTGCCTTTCTACGGTGCCGGTAATTTGCCCTGTTGCCGAATCGATAATAAGTCCTTCCGGCAGTCCCTTCGCACCAAAAAACATCGGACGCTCTCCCGTCGCCGTTGCTGTAAACAAAAACGGATTCCCCGGACGAACACCAAAAATCTTCGCCCCCGTTATACGCGGCTTTGGGCCTGGCCTGGGAGTTAAAATGTAACGTTTCGGAACAACCGCTTCAACCGCTCGAGGCTTTCTGCCTGCATATTCAATCTTCGCCATCGCCCAGTCTGCGTGGTCGTTATAGTTAGTATCAACCTCCTTGACAATAAGACGCAGCTTCTTGATACCGGTTAAATCAACGTCAACTTCGTTAGGCTCACCGCCTGACCGCAGAACGCCGCTTTCCCACAATAATTTTCCGTCGCCGACGACCTTGAAGTCAACAGTACTCCTTCTTCTGCGCCTCCGGCGCTGCTCCTGCTGCTGGGTCCTGCTTCTGACCTCATCATCCACCCCGACAATCGCTATGAAACGTTTTGCACTGCCGTAGAGGCTAATATTCAACTCCGACGGTGAATTTACACCAAGTCCTCTTTCATATTCCTGAGAGTTCATAGTAATCGGATTGCCGTCAATCGATTTGTTAGCCTGTACAGTACCGTACCCTGTTTGAACCTTGCTGATATCCATCTCATCGAGCCATACAGTCTGTAATGCCTGCTCATTACAGCCTGCCAAAAAGCTCAAAGCCAGCAGTATAAATAAAATCTTAAACCTCATTTTTACCTCCTTCTTTTAATAATAATTAATCATTTATTCGGCACTTATTCTAATTGGTAACTGCCGGACATACAAGCTGTTTTCGGGAATTGTCCCTATTACTGTTTTGTGAGGAAAAATGAAATGAAAAATTAACTGTTTATCAACAAATACGCACGGATAACTTCAGCCACGCTCCAGGCCTGTGCGAAACAGCCTCTGGGCTTATGAGGTTCATCGCCGTCAAATATCTCGCTGATTTGCCCGATACAGCCGTCGTTGGTCATATGTTCAAGCAGCGGCTCAATAAATTTTGCCGCCTTTTTTTTACTGCTTGCCTCGCAGCCGTTCACCTTCAGATAAGCCTCTACAAATGGCCCTATCAGATAAGGCCAAACCGTCCCCTGATGATATGCCTCATCCCGCTGCCGGGAAGGGCCGCTATAAGTCCCCTTATATCGGCTGTCAAGAGCATCCAGACTGCGAAGACCATACGGTGTCAAAAGCCTGCTTTCTAAAACATTCACCACACTTTTTGCCTGATAATCTTCCAACGGTGAAAACGGCAGTGACACCGCAAATATCTGGTTCGGACGCAGACTGCTGTCAATCCGGCCGTCCGGCAAAATACAATCGTTAAGATAACCTGTTAGCTGGTTCCAGAACAATCTTCTGAAATTTTTTTCGCATTTCTCGGCCATTAGCCTGTAACGCCGCGCCAACTGTGAATTTCTCTTCTCGTGATACCGCGCAAGATAACAAAGACAGTTATACCACAATGCATTAACCTCAACCGCTTTACCGTAACGGGGTGTAAAACTTACTCCCTCGAATCTCGCATCCATCCACGTCAGTTGCGTATTCTCATCACCGCCGCAGATAAGGCCGTCCTCGTCGCAGCGTATCCCGAACCGCGTACCCTGACTATAACAATCGACTATCCGGTGAATCACCGGCAAAAGATGCTGCTCGAACGTCTCGTCGTCGCCGCTACTCTTAAGATACTGAAACGCTGAATGAATAAACCACAACGAGGCATCTATACTGTTAAACTCCGCCCTTTTAATTTGCTCATCAAAATAATTCGCAATCATCCCCCCATCCTCCGCCTGTGCAAAGGTCAAAAGCACCGACTTAGCTTCTTCATATCTGCCGGTTGAAAGCAAAAGTCCCGGCAGCGACATAAACGCATCTCTGCCCCAGTCGCAAAACCACGGAAAACCCGCCAGTATCGTCCATCGCTGCCGCTCATCTCCGGCAGAACGCTTCACAACAAATTTATCCGCCGCCAGACAAAGCTTTTCAAAAACACTGTCCTCGCCGCAGATTTTCGATTTGCTTTTTATATCTTCCTGATGCTTGCGCATACCCTCAAACTCAATCTCAAGCTCTGCGCTGGTAAAATATAACAATCCTTTGCTGCTGCTCTTTTTCTCTGCCGACTTAAGGCTGAACCAAAAAACTATCCTCTGAGGCGAATCGAGAAAATTTTTGAAAACCCCCGGCGTCCACAAATCCTCTGTAAAATCCTGACCACGTTCACGCTCCCGCCGGTAGAGCACATTATACCACCACTGCTCATCCGCATTAAAATTCATACCGGGACAGCTCAAAAACAATTCACACGCCTGCCGAATGTTATTTTGAACAAGCAAACCGCCGCCGAAACTCTCTGAAGAAATCGATGCCCCGCTTTTCTGCAGTGAATGATAATCTCTCAAATTAACAAACGGCCTTAATTCAAACTCAATGCCGCTCGCCAGGTGAAGAAAATCATAAACCAGAGCACCCGAATCAAAATCACTGAGCAGATATAATGACTTGGTTAGCTCAATACCTTCAAACTTATAATCAAAATGAACACCGACATCCTGACGAAAACGCAGCGGCTGGCAGCTCTCAGGCACAAACTTCACGTCGAATTCAAGGCTTGAAAGATTTATTTCTTTATCGCCTGACCTGATAGTCTCAAGGCAATTGCTCAATGCCGCTACTCTGCCTGCCGGCGGCGTCAGCGACCCAATTAGCAGGCCGTGATATCTTCTCGTATTGCAGCCGGCAATAGTTGATGATGCATAAGAACCCCTTTTATTGGTTAAAAGCCATTCCTTATTTAACAATTCCTCAAAGCTCGTTTCACCCATCGATATACAAATAGCTTCTTTGCTGCCTTGACTCTGTAATGTATGCAAAATCAGACTCCTCAAAAGATAATCTATTGTTCTTTGAAAAACCAAAGGAACATTAAATAAAATTCGAAGCACTAAATCCGAAACCCGAAACAAATCCGAATTTACCAAATTCAAATGTCCAAAACCGCCTTTTCGGCGAATTAAAGCCCGACAAAACAACGTTTTGAATTTTGTTAATTTGGTATTTTGAACATTGTTTCGGATTTCGATATTCGGATTTCGAGTTTATCCCTGTGTTCCATTATTTATTAAAAACTCAATAATAAGTAACGGCTGCATAAAAAACAAAATCTGTATTTTCACCCGACAGGCTGTAAATCACCATCCGTCACAAGCTCGCCTCTCATACCAGCCCTGCCAGCACCCCTGCATCCGGTCTTCCGCCTTTTAGAATTTTTGAACATCGCAGCTTAAGACTGCCAAGTATATTCATAAAGTTGATATATGAATCATAAGGCGAGTCATACGGATTAAAATACTTATGAACGTCACCGTCGGCGAAGTATTTCGTGCACATATAGTAAAAGTGGTCTGATGTCTGAAGTTTGCGCCAGTCTTCGAGTATCTCCTCGTCGCCGGTCTCTTTTACCTGTCTTTCAATCCGATAAAGCTCATAAATAGCGTTGGATTGCATCGCATTGCCGACCCAGGCCGAGATATCCCTCTCGGTATCCGCCCAGCTTACAAGATGCGGCACATCTATCGTATCAGTCGCCTCATAAGAATCCATCACCTCGCTCGGCGTCTTGAAATCATTGTCAGGATGCTGCAGAATCTTTTCAGGTAAATGCCTGATAAAATTAAATATTCCGGTATCTTCCCATTGATGCTCACCGAATGTCTCGTAATCCATAAACAGGTTTACTACATTACCGTTGCCGTTAACATCGTTTACCCAGCCGGCAAACTTATCCGCCGTCAAAGGCCATTGAGACCAGTGGCGATTCGAAAATCTAAACGCTATATCATCGCTTAGCGAATAGTTCTTCAGCAGCAGCTTGAGTTTGCTGCCCCCTGTCGGTTTATAAACAAAATTCGGGCTGCGCGAGCCCAATATATGGTCTGCACCTTCGCATAATATCGCATCAAAGCAGCCCATCGACTCTATAAAAGACGCAAGCTCATTATTGTAAATCAGCTCGGTATTTCTGAATACTCGCGGCTTCTGGCCAAAAAGATACTCAATCCTATCACGATGCAGCCTGACCTGCTCGGCAAACTCGTCCCGTGAGTACAAAAAGCTCAGGCTGTGATAGTAAGTTTCTGCCAAAAACTCAACACACCCCGTCTCCGCCAGAGCATCAAACGTGCTCATCACCTCGGGTGCATAACTTTCAAGCTGCTCTAACAAAACACCTGTTATGCTGTAAGCAATCCTGAATCTGCCGTCATATTTCTTTATTAAATCAAGAAGAAGACGATTTGTGGGAAGATAGCATTTATTCGCAACCTTCCTGCATATGCCGTAATTCTTATAGTCGTCAAAATAATGATGGCTGTTATCAAATACCGTGTAATGTCTTAATCGTAAGGGCTGATGAACCTGAAAATAAAAACAAACTGATGCCATAAAGCTCCCTCTTAAAATATCAATCCTGTCAAACCGGAACTGCTTCTGCCGTCACCTGCTCATATATTCTTGAACAGCGAACTGCCGAGTCTCGCCACTGCAGTTTCCGTATCTCAAAATTACCGTAATTTCTCAGTGTTATCCCCAAAGGCGGATATCTCAACACAGCAATTATCTTATTAGCCATCTCATCAACATCCCAGAAATCAACCTTCAATGCATGACGCAGAACCTCCGAAACCCCGCTCTGTTTACTTATTATCACCGGCACATCATTTTCCAAAGCCTCAAGCGGAACTATTCCGAAGGGCTCCGATACCGACGGCATCACAAAAAGGTCTGCCATTTTATATATCTTGTTAACATCTTCTCCTCGCAAAAAACCGGTAAAAAGAACCTTGCTGCCGATACCAAGCTCAGCTGCCATCTCCACCGCACGATGCATCAAATCCCCCGAACCTGCCATCACAAATTTGACATCATCCATCACCTCAAGAACCTTTTTCGCTGCCTGCAGGAAATATTCAGGTCCTTTCTGCATTGTAATTCGGCCGAGGAATAAAACAATTCTTTCCACTTTTGTAATCCCCGCCTCAGAAAGAAGCTGGTTATTGCCGTTACGCTCAACTCCGTTATGAACCACTTCGACCTTATCACCGCTGATTCCGTATCGCTCGACTATAATATTCTTGGTAAAATTGCTTACAGCGACAACTCTGTCCGCAAAATGCATCCCTTGCCGCTCGATATCATAAATCACCTGATTAACATGCTCGCCGCTGCGGTCAAATTCCGTCGAATGAATGTGCACCACCAAAGGCTTGCCGCTCCTTTTCGCAACCGCTATACCTGCCGGATATGTCATCCAGTCATGAGAATGAACAACATCAAACTCCTCCGCCTCCGACAGCCTGGCTGCAACCAATGCGTAACGGTAAACCTCCGAATACATATCACCGGCATAATCCCCACCGCTTATGAATTGGCTGGATGAGCTAACCTTGCCGCCATGCCCCATGCGTTTGTGCCTTAATGTCTCTTCAATTTGACGCTGGTAAATATCAGCGGTGGAATAAGGCTGAAGGGGTGAATCAATTACTCGAAATTTGGCTTTTTTGAACTCGGCTCCTCCTAACGATGACAGGCTGGGCGACAGAGAAGCGGGGCTTAAAAGCTTGACATGAGTGGCATATTCGCCTTCAACCATTTTCGGCAGCACGAATACAACCTCAATTCCAAGCTTATCCATCGCCTTGGTAAGGCCGTAGCAGGCCGTTCCCAATCCGCCGCTTATGAAAGGGGGAAACTCCCATCCTAACATAAAAACTTTCATCTCGTTCCCCTTTGTCTTGTCACCATAAGAGCCGCTCTAAAATGTGCTGATAAAAAATTTTTGACGAAAAATACAGGTACCTAATCAAAAAATTGCCGCCTCGACTACCTGCTGTTAGTCGATTCATCGGCACAAAATAAAATCCTCTTAATTGAAAACAAATGAGAAAAAACCGCTCAGAGCTTTTTACTATTATATAAATCGGCCTTTCAGCAGGTTTATTATCAAAAAATTTCCAAAAAATTCCTGTTTTTAAGCCCGCAACACCACATTTTATAGGCCCTTTAACACCAAAGCTACTCTCAGCGAATGGAAAAAATCCCTGCTCAACCAGAAATGTGTTCAAAACTTTTTTCCATACATAAAAAAATTTTGGCCTGATAATAAAATATAGATGATTGAAAATGTGCACCAAAATAGAGAAATCGCCTGTTCTTAACAAAAAAGCTGCTCTGCCTTTAATAGGCGGAGCAGCCTTACAAACAACTTCGCTGCCAAACCAAATAAGCTGGAACTATTGTCAGCTAAAAATCTTACAAGTCTTGTGCCTTGATCGTGCTGCGCCGATTTGCTTTGGTCCGGGCTGCCGCCGCGTCAAGCAAACCGTAAAGCTTGTCATTAATCGCCTCCAGGGCCTCAGACGAACTCATCATCTTTTTGCCCTTAATATAAGCCTTGACTTTGCTGGCTACTATCAAAGAATCTCTTTTTTTTGCCATTCTAAATCCTCCATGCAAAAAATACGGTTACGAAAATACCTTTTCCATAAAAAACGCCACTTTATTACCGGCCGTTATTACAGAAATATCAAGCGTATTGCAACAAAAAAATATGCTTAAATCATAAATTTTTTTGCCCTCAAAAGCCCCTATATACAGAGAATACCGAATCCAGGCAAAACTTATTGCCAAATTTTTACCCGGAAACAAATTTTTTATAATTTCAGGCTCTAACCTTGACGAAAATAACCTACGCGAAAACAAAATCTCTATCCGGACAAAACTGGGATATTGCGGGAGAAGGAAAATGACTAAACGCCGAAAAAACAAAAAAAACCAAACAGACCTCAAGGAGCTTGTCGTCATCGCCTATGCAGAAGACCTTGAACACGCAAAAGACTATGAGACTCTCCTGAAAAACAATGAGATCCCCGTTATGATAAAGCAGCGGGAAAATACACAAACAGACGGACAAAAAACCATCGCCGTTATGGTCCCGGAAGAATACGCAGACGAAGCTCATGTCATTGTCGAATCACAGGATGCATACGATGACTTCTACGAGCTCGGCATCGATGAAGAAGATGAATTCGCAACTGAACCCTTTGACGATAACTTTTAATCAAAAGATAAAAAAATCTGAGCAACAGATTATAACAACAAATGTTTCTACCGTCTGCTCGGCTTTATCATAATTTACTAAATTACAAATAAAAAACGGAGCAAAAAATGGGCGAACAAAATAATGCCGAAAAAAGAGGTGGTAAAGACCGCAGAGGCAGCGTTGTTGACAGACGCTTGGGACTTGACCGTCGTCGTGGTCCCGGCCGACGAAGGTCCGATGCCCGAAAATCAGCAGAGGAGGGACATATGACTGATGAGCAGTTCGAATTCCTGATGGCAATCGACGAATACAAAAGAAAAAATGACAGGCCCTTTCCAACCTGGACTGAAGTACTGGAAGTTATCAAGGCTATCGGCTATAGAAAGGTTGCTGACCCTCAGCCGCTCGAGGAATCGGAAGAAAACGAAAAACAGCCCCAGACAGTAAACTAACTATTGAATCTAAAAAACGCAACGCACCCTTTTTTATAAACCGCTATTAATTCTGGTTACCGCCTGATTGCTCCCTTCATAAGAGTAAAGGAATGCGGCGGAAATGAATAATAAAAGCTTTCTCCCGAAGCATCTATATCAGGTTTTTGTATGGTCTTTACCATCTCTTTACCGAAGTCATTGACGGCTTTAATGTCCGGCCCATTCACTTCAAAGACCTTAAATTTACCTGCAAACCGCCCTTCCTGAGAGATTATTTCCGTCCTGATGCTTTTATCTTTATGCCGATTAAGAACGCAAATCGCCAGTTCACCGTTATTATTAACCGCCGATACATCAAGGTAAGGGACATTCTTCTGAACGGTTGTCGTCTCCCCTAATCCGAGAAAGAATCGCTCAGTGTCATAGGTGTCGC
>CAZMQF010000108.1:0-9328 GCA_964568365.1 uncultured Pirellulales bacterium
TAATTCTCAAAAACACCCGATTTTGATACTGCAACACCTTGATTGAAAAGCACTTACAAAAGGCGTCAAGGACTGAAAATCCGTGTGTGGCTTCTTCAATTCCGCCCCTGCCCAGTTCTAACAACTCTTTTTTTTCCAAAAACTTAAAAACTGAAACCTTCCATTCCTTTTCTAAAAATATTAGCAAAAAACACCTATATGCGTCCCAAATGCATCTTTTTTTCTACAAGTGAATAGATATTGAGTTAATAGTGAGTTTGAAAGGGGGGGGAATTGAGAAAAATGAGAAATTTTAGTAGTTGTTTTTGGAATAGATTGGACAAGGGAGTATGATAAATACGGTGTTGAGAGCATCTACTGATGGAGAGGCTAAATAAGCCAGATCCCAAAAATATATGCTTTGATTTCCTATAGAGATGTAGATTATGTAATGTTCCTTAATACCATCTCCTCCAGCAGTCTGACTGCCTTCTTTTTATTCTCATCACTAACTTTCAAATAAAATCTCTCTGTTGTCCTGACTGAACCGTGAAAACCTGTAAAATTTATTGAACTCCAGAGAAAAGTTTTGTATTTTTATGGAGTTGGAAGGCCTGGCTGTGCAGCCATGCGTTTCATTCAGGAAATAGACTCGTTTTTTTAAAAGAGGTGAATTATGCAAAACAAAAGGTATTGTATTGTTTCTTTGCTTTTCTTTTCCCTGCTTTGTATTTCTGCCTATTCGCAGGAAGCGGAACCGAATTCCGTTTTTTATAATAAGTTAAAATCCCTTCCGGCAGTTTTAGAGGTCAAAGAGACTCGCTCCAACGCAAGGTTTTTTAAAGAATCTTACGAGGTCACGTTTGAGCAGCCGCTCGACCATCAAAATCCCAATGGCGAGAAGTTTCAGCAGCGTGTTTTTGTATCCCACGCCGATTACAACAAACCCGTGCTGCTTAACACAGCAGGTTATGCTGCCCGGGGCAATTCCAGCGGGGAGCTGCAGCGAATGTTAGGGGGCAACCAGGTCACGGTCGAACACCGCTTTTTTGGAAGGTCCGTTCCTTCGCCGCTCAAGTGGGAGAAACTGACCGTCAAACAATCCGCGGACGACCTGCACGCCGTTGTTACAGCTCTGAAAACGCTTTATACCGGCAAATGGGTCAGTACCGGGACAAGCAAAGGCGGGCAAACAGCGTTGTTCTATAAGTGTTACTATCCGGATGATGTCGATGCCACCGTCGCTTATGTCGCCCCTATCAACGTCGCGCAAGAAGACCCTCGCCTTTATCAATTCATTCAAACCGCGGGAGATGCTGCTACCAGAAAAAAAATAAAGGACTTTCAAATCGCTATGTTCGAACGCCAGGACGAAATATTGCCGCTGGTAAAGGAACAGGCGGAAAAAAGACAATGGACCTTTTCGATGGGTTTGCCGGCCGCTTATGAATACGGAATATTGGAGTACCCCTATGCGTTCTGGCAGTACGGAACCAATCCAGCTGACATCCCTGAACCCAATGCGCCGGCGGAAATACTGGCTGCACACTACAACCGGGTACGTACGCTTTATTACTATTCCGACCAGGGCAAAAAGCAGTTTGAGCCCTTTTTGTACCAGGCATTCACCGAGATGGGCTATTACAACTATGACATCACGGACTTCAAACCTTATATGAAAACCCTGAAGGAACCGTCCAATCTCGTCATTTGTCCTGACGGCGCAAAAATCGTCTATAATCCTGCAACAATGGCTTTTGTCTATAACTTCCTCCAATACAAGGCCAATCATGTTGTTTACATTTATGGCGACCTGGATGCCTGGTCTGCGACCCAGATGCAGCTCATCGGGCGAACGGATGCCGTTAAAATCGTCGCCCACGACAGCCATCATGGAGCACGAGTAAGCAGTTTTTCGCCTGAGCAGAAGGAATTGTTTTACTCAAGTATGGAGAGATGGCTGGATATGAAACTTGCGCGGCAGTAAGAAGATAATCGATAATTATTGGGGGACAGTCCCCACCGGTTAAAATCACCGGCTCCGGTATATGCAGGGGGTAAGTAAAAAAGAAATATTCATCTTAAGTCTATAGCTGGCCAAAACTACAGCATTAGGTTTCGGACTGAAAATCCGTGTGTGGCTTCTTCAATTCCGCCCCTGCCCATTGCTTACAACTCATTATTCCTCAAAAAGATACAAACTCAAAAATTGTCATTTCTTCTATCAAAATTCTCATAAAAAATCACTCTATGCGTCCCTTTTTTTCTGCAAGTGAATAGATATTGAGTTAATAGTGAGTTTAAATTTGAGGGATTTGAGAATTTTTATAGTGTGTTTTTTTCACAAATAAATAAATTCTTTGGTTACCCAGTACCTTACTACATCATAGGTATAACCATACTATTGGGTGAGTTAGCTAGGCTTATATTGACTATAATATTGCATATAAGATGGAATAAAACGAGCCAAACTATTAATTCCTAATATCTTATCCCTGATCAATATCTCTTTGCATTTGGTTTTTTGGATTATTCTTGTATGAATTTAGTAAAAATGAGACAAATTTGCCTTTTAATTAGGTGTAATTGCCACTACTTAACCTGGCAGACGGTCTCCGCAAAATAAAAAAGCAATCTTCTTCATACTTATTCATAATGTCTCTGCAGAACAGCAGCGGTCACTCCATTAATTAAAGCCTCCTCGCCGCAGCGCGCAGCAATGATTTCAACTTTTCGAAGAGGCCAATCATATACTTCGGTTTCCATTCGTTTACGGATAATCTCGGCAAAGTACTCGGAACACTGCTGACATACATAGCCGGCGAGAACAACCGTTTCAGGGTCATATGCATTAATAGCTCGAACGGCTGCCTGACTTAGATATTTCCCCAACTGCTCTCGTATCTTCAGTGAATAAGAATCACCTTGCCGCATTGCTTCGCCCCAGTATCTGATAACTTCTTCAGGGACAATAGAATCATCATCGCCTGAAATCCAATTCCGCAGAAGACTGCGTGTACCTTGTTTTATATCAGAACGGATTCTCCTCGCTATCGACGGGCCGGAAATAAAGGTCTCCAGACAGCCGTAGTGACCGCATCCGCAAAGAGGTCCGTGCGAATTCACAATCGTATGGCCAATCTCCCCGAAACGCCCCGTGGCACCATCCATAATCTGTCCATCCATATATAGCGTGGAGCCGACTCCGTTGGCAACGTTCAGATATAGAATATTTTTAGCAGCCAGCGAAGGCTCCGCCGCTATCTCAGCCAGTATCCGGACCTTCGTGCTGTATATCCGGATAGGGTATTTTATATGTCCTTGCAGGATTTGCCTTAAATGAACTTCTTTCCAGCCAAGCGGGCTGGATAACTGAATCACTCCATCCGGCGAAATCGAACCACTCAGAGTTATGCCGATACCAAGGATTTTTTCTGCTTCTACTTTTTTAGAGCGCTCTATCAGCCCCGCCAGATTCACCGAAACCAATTCCACCACACGCTCGACGGAATGGTCTGCTCCCAGTAACAGCTTTATCTGATCAGTCCTTTGGCCCAGAAAATCAAAGATGCCGACGACCAAATAACTGGGATTAATTTCCACGGCAATTACATAGTGACTGTTCGGATTCAGTTCAAGCAGAACAGGCTTGGGACCGCGCTTGTTACTTTCTCCCTGCTTTTCTGAAATAAGACTTTTTTCTCGAAGCCGAAGGACAATAGTGCTGGCCGTAGAGCTTCCCATACCTGCCAGACGACAGAGCTGAGTTTGAGAAAGCCTGCCTTGTTTACGTAAAAGCGACAATATCAGCTTCTCGTTACGTTCACCTGCACTTTTGGAATCTATGGGGCTGTTTTTCATAATCATTCTTCTTTAATATCTCACATCCTGAGTATTTTCAAGAAAATTCTTTGTCTTAATTTGCTTATACAAAACTCAAATTTATATAAGCATATATATATAAAGCACTTATAAAAATTAGAAAAATACTTGCTATTTTTTTAAAAACAATTATAATAATCTCACGACGTGAGATAATAATTAGCCTCGGCATTTATGGAGATTGAAATCTAATGGCTAAAAAACAAAATGTGATTATAGCTCAATCGGGAGGGCCGACCGCCGTAATTAACTCCAGTGCCTGCGGAGTCATTCAGCAAGTAATGAATTCCGGCAGGTTCGGCACCATTTATGGTGCAGTTAACGGCATCCTGGGAGTTTTGAAAGAGCAGCTGTTCGACATTTCCGCCGAAAAGCCGGACGCAATCGAAGCACTCAAAACCACTCCTGCTGCAGCAATAGGCTCCTGTCGGTATAAACTCAAAACTCTGCAGGATTCCAAAGCCGACTATGAGCGAATCCTGGATGTCTTTAAGGCACACAACATCCATTATTTTTTCTATGCCGGCGGTAATGACTCAATGGACACCGCCGATAAGGTCAATAAACTGGCAGCCGGCTCCGGCTATGAACTAACCTGCATCGGCATACCAAAAACCATCGATAATGACCTTGGCTTTACGGACCATTGTCCCGGCTACGGCAGCACTGCGAAATACGTCGCGACCTGTGCAATGGAAGCCGGCAGGGACACCGAAGCGCTCTATACCACTGACACCTGTACCATTCTTGAGGTAATGGGACGTAATACCGGCTGGATTGCTGCTTCAACAGCCCTGGCCCGTCGCTGCCCGCAAGATGCCCCGCATTTGATTTATCTGCCGGAACGGCCTTTCAGTTCTAATAAATTCGTCGAGGATGTCAGGCTCGTCTTAAAAGAGTTCAAACGAGTCTTCATCGTGGCAGGTGAAGGTCTGCACGATGAAACCGGCCAACATATTACTGCTGATACCGGAAAATTCAGTAAAGATGGTTTCGGCCACGTTCAGCTGGGTGGTGTCGCGGAGATTCTAAAGGCTATCGTGGAAAAGCAAGTGGGCATCAAAGCCCGTTTCAACAAACTTGGAACCAATCAACGAAGCGCGATGCACTTTGCATCCCTCACAGACCGTGATGAAGCATATATGTGTGGCCGGGAAGCGGTAAAAGCAGCCCTGAAAGGTGAGAACGGGAAAATGGTTACCCTGATTCGCCGAAGCAACAAACCATATAAGTGTGTAACAGGACTCGCACCGCTCAGTGACGTGGCAGCCGCCGAGAAAATTGTACCCGATGAATATATCAATCCGGGAGGAAATTTCGTCACCGAGGCGATGCTGGATTATGTTCAGCCTCTCGTGCAGGGCGAGGTGCCAGTCCCCATTGCCAAAAACGGTTTGCCGGTATTTATGCGATTCGAGAAAAAACTCGTGGAGAAGAAACTCACCTTTTATATGTAGCAGGATTTTCTTATGCAATTGGAAAAATATTCTTTCGGTCTGGGTGACAGGTTTGGCCGACAGGGCAAGGCTCAGCTTCAGGCCCTCCTCGCTGCAAAAGCCGACGGCGTCAATATCGCCCCCGTCTGGAACAAATCTCATCGTGAGCACACGATTATGGGCACATCGCCGGAACAAACATACAGAGCCGCTAAAGAAGCCGTCAAAACTCTGGGCTGGCAGGATTCATTTTATGTCGATGCCGACCATATTCAAATCAGCAACGTTGATTTATTTATAGATTCAAGCAACTTTTTCACGCTCGATATCGCCGACTCCATCGGCCAAAGTGCCGATGACGATAAGATTAATGATTTCCTTGGAAAATTCAGCAAATATCTCGGCACTCTAACGATTCCCGGAGTTGACGAGCCACTTCACGTAAATGAGCATCAGCTCAGCTCAATCGCTCACAAATACCTGAAGGCAATCGAACAAGCCGGCTCCATCTATAGCCATATCCAATCTAAAAAAGGAAAAGACAATTTTATTACTGAAGTATCGATAGACGAAACCGATACGCCGCAAACTCCTGTAGAGCTTTTTTTCATTCTCGCTGCTATCGCCGACCAAGGCATACCAGCTCAAACGATAGCCCCAAAGTTCACAGGCTCCTTTTTAAAAGGCATCGATTATATTGGCGATACCAAGCGGTTCACGAAAGAGTTCGAGCAGTACCTTGCAATCATATCATTTGCTGTTAATGAATTCGGCCTGCCTGAAAATCTAAAGCTCAGTGTCCATTCCGGCAGTGACAAGTTTTCGTTATATAAACCCATTAGCAAGGCCTTAAAGAGATATGACGCCGGCCTGCATCTAAAAACCGCAGGAACAACCTGGCTCGAAGAACTAACAGCCCTGGCCTCAGCCGGCAGCGAAGGGCTCTCAATTGCCAAGCGAATCTATGCAGATTCTTATAAACGTTTTGACGAGCTTTGCGCACCTTATACAACTGTTGTGAACATCGAGAAAGAAAAGCTCCCGCCGCCGTCCGCTGTCAGCAATCGGAGCTGTAACGATTTTGTCAATGCCGTTCGCCACAATTCAGCCTGCAGCAAATATGATGCGAATGTCCGCCAGCTCCTGCATTTAGCCTATAAAATCGCAGCCGAAATGGGAACCGAATTCACCAATGCTCTTGAGCAATATCAGGAACATATCAGTCCTTGTGTAACTGAAAATATTTACCAGAGGCATATAAAGCCTCTTTTTATTGAACAGGATTAAGTATGGATGAGCTATTTGATATTAAGGACAAGGCCGTCGTAATAACCGGTGGCGCGGGGATTCTATGCAGCGCGATTGCAAAGTACCTGGCCCGGCAGGGAGCCAGGGTTTGCATTGTGGATTATGATAAACCTCACACGAACCAGCTCGTAAAAGAAATAGAATCAGAAGGCGGCTTTGCGATACCGGCCTGCGCTAACGTTCTCGACAATAAAGAAATAACGCAGGCCTGCAATTGTGCAATCAAAAGTATGGGAAAAGTCGACGTGCTCATCAACGGAGCCGGGGGAAACAAAAAGGAAGCGACTGTCTCTGATGAACTTTCTTTTTTTGATATACCCGCCGAAGCCATCCGCTGGGTGCTCGACTTGAACCTCACCGGTACAATTCTTACTTCTCAGGTCTTCGGAAAGCATATGGCTAAACGCGGCGAAGGAATTATCTTGAATATCTCCAGTTTGAGTGCCTTCAGGGCTTTAACCAAAGTCGGCGCATATTCGGCGGCCAAAGCTGCCGTGAGCAATTTCACCCAATGGCTGGCTGTCCATATGTGTCAGAATTATTCAACCAATATTCGGGTCAACGCTATTGCTCCGGGATTCTTTTTGACAAATCAGAACCGCTTTCTGCTGACCGATGAAAAAACAGGTGAGCTGACGCCTCGCGGCAAAACGATTATTGCCCACACGCCGATGGGACGTTTCGGAGACGCAAACGAGCTTTGCGGCACAGTCCACTGGTTGCTGAGTGACGCATCCAAATTTATTACCGGAATTGTCGTGCCCGTAGATGGAGGCTTTAATGCTTTTAGTGGAGTTTAGATTAAGTTTTTGTAATACGGAGACAATATGGCAGAGTACACAAAAACACTAAGACAGGTCCAGCCGACCAAAGACTTTCTGGTCGCGATTGATTCGGACGGTTGTGTTTTTGATGCAATGGGCATTAAGCAGCGGGAGTGCTTTTGCCCTATGATGATTGCCTATTTCGGCCTGCAGCCGGTGGCACAGGCGGCAAGAGAATGCAAGGAATTTGCAGACCTCTTCAGTAAAACACGAGGGGCTAACCGGCATAAAACATTGGTTCGCATCTTAACAGAGCTTCTGCCCACTCATCCGATGGTCAAAGCTCGCGGCTTCAAGGTCCCAAAGTTTAAATATTATTTCGATTGGGTAAATGACTCCAACAGTCTTTTAAGTAACGAAGGATTAGAGAAAGCGATTGCCGCAGCAGTCAATCCCGACGCCAAAAAGGAATTTGAGCTTGCTCTTCACTGGAGCAAACGCGTCAATGAGATGGTTGCAGAGGTGGTCAAAAACGTACCGCCCTTTTCGTTTGTCAAAGAGAGCCTGGAAAAAATTTATCAAAAAGCGGATATCATTGTTTGCTCATCGACCCCCACAGAAGCTCTGCAGCGCGAATGGGCCGAGCACAATGTATCCAGGTTCGCCAAGGCAATTGCAGGCCAGGAAATGGGCAAAAAGGCAGAGCATCTCGCTGTTATGTGTGACAAATATGATAAGGATAAAATCCTGATGATTGGCGATGCGCCAGGCGACCGGAACGCCGCAAAGAAAAACAGCGTCCTGTTTTACGCAGTCAATCCCGGCGCAGAAGATGCAAGCTGGAAGCGATTCCACGACGAAGCGTTCGATAAATTCATCGCAGGCAAATACGCCGGCCAATATGAGAATATGATAATAGCGGAATTCGACAGCTTTCTCCCGGACAATCCGGACTGGTTAAGTTAAGGAATAAAAATGCTTTACTACGACCGTGGAAATAAAAACGACAATCTTAGTGCCGAAGACCTGAGGCAAGCTCTGTACTCAGCTCTGGACAAAATCGGCACTAAGAAAAAGGTGCTGGCAATTCCGCCGGATATTACACGCTTTCACTCACAGGCCGGGATTCTGACTCAGTTTGCCTGGCAGTATTACGGCGAACGAATGACAGATATCCTGCCGGCACTCGGAACGCATTTTGCAATGACAAGCAGGGAAATCAAGCAAATGTTCGGCAATGTCCCTCAGAATTTGTTCCGCGTTCATAATTGGCGAAGCGATGTGGTGACATTGGGCAAAGTCCCTGCCGAATTCGTAAAAGAAGTCAGTGAAGCAAAAGTCGATTTCAACTTGCCGGCACAGGTCAATCGCCTGCTGGCCAAAGGCGGATTTGATTTGATTTTGTCTGTCGGACAGGTAGCCCCTCACGAGGTCGTCGGTATGGCTAATTATAATAAAAATATCTTTATTGGAACCGGGGGAGCCGAAGGAATCAACAAAAGTCATTTCCTCGGCGCCGCCTGCGGTATAGAACAGATTATGGGCCGCACAGACACACCCGTTCGACGCGTACTGAACTACGCATCGGACAACTTCGCACAAAATCTGCCGATAGTTTACGTTTTGACAGTCGTTGCCGCAACCGAAAAAGGACATCTGATTCGAGGCCTTTTTATCGGTGACGACGCGGAATGCTTCGAGCGGGCTGCCCAGCTGTCTCTGAAAGTTAATATTCAATTGCTGGATAAACCCCCTGATAAAATCGTTGTCTATCTCGACCCGGAAGAGTTCAAGAGCACCTGGCTCGGCAACAAGAGCATATACCGCACAAGGATGGCAATAGCTGATAACGGCCGGCTAATTGTCCTGGCACCCGGCGTAAAGCAATTCGGCGAAGACAGCGAGATTAACCGGCTGATTCGCAAATACGGCTACGTGGGTACCGAAAAAGTACTCGCG
>CAZMQF010000109.1:0-9082 GCA_964568365.1 uncultured Pirellulales bacterium
TGTCGAGCATTTAGATGCAGGCATTGTTAAAGACGGCCTGATTATTGATGGGCAGGCCGTCACACAAAAAATCCGTAACTTTGTCAAAGCCGATAAGCTAAAACCCCGTAAAGCGATAATGTCGCTTTCGTGTTCAACTGTAAGATTGAAACCTTCTGAATTCCCGACCCAAACAAATGAACAGTTGCAAAAACAGGTTGAAGACCAAATCGGAAAATATGGCCTGTTCGGAGGCGAGAGGATAGTCTTTGACTACTGTGTATTTGAACAGATGGCTCAATCTTCCAATAAACAGACCGTGCTGCAGGCAGTTACAACCAGACAAATGAGTGATGCTTGTTTAGAGGTTGCCAAAAAAGCAGGGCTGGATTTAGTAAGAATTGAGCCGGCAGTCCTGTCAATTATAAAACTGGCCTTTAACAAACAAGCTACAGCTTCTGAAAGCGTTTCTCTGCTTTTGGCTCTGGACTCAGCTTCAGGCAATTTAAGCGTTTTCAAGAATGGCTTGCCCCAACTCTGTCAGAATCTAACTATTGGCACAAAAGATTTATCACAAGGCAAAGACAGCTTTACCTGCCTGATAGATCAAATGAAAACCGTTCTGGAGTTTGCACACTCGCTCGCCGGCTCACAACAGCTTGTGCTTAGAGTTGTAGCGGCCTGCGTCAGCGAAAAGCTGAGGACAATTGTCAGCCAAATAAAAGAAAGTTTAAATGATGTGACTGTTGAGCAAATAGATTGCTCCCAGATCACAAAAGAGTTTGATCTTCAGGGCACCGATGGGGGGAAGGTGCCCTTTTTTGCACTAACATCGGCTCTGACCGCCTTTGGTGTTTCTGCACGTGACGGCCAATTGAACCTCATATCAAAAGAGTCACTTACAATACAAAGAACTCGAAAAGAAATGTCACTTACAGCAATAGCTATTATAGCGGTTGTTTTGCTGTTTGTGGCAGCTTTAGTGCCGTTAAAAATGAAAGTGAAAAGCATCGAAGCTGCCTTAGCCATGATAGATGCAAAAGTAACAGAAGCTGTCCCTATACAAAAGAACATTGCTGACATAAGAAACCAACTGAAACATATAGAAGGGAAGCTGTCGGCCTATAATGAAGTTGGCAAAGAGCTTATAAATATTTCTTGGCCGGAGGTCCTCCACGCTATAGGTGACGCTGTGCCGGATAAGGTAAGAATCGTTGATATTTCAACAACTGATTTGGGAGATTTCACGCTGATCGGAGAAGCCTCGGCTGAAAGATACGTTTACAAATTTGTAAGAGAATTACAGAACGATGAATCTATCGAAAGTGCCAAAGTAGAAGAAATCGAGTATGACAATAGCAGTGCAGAAAATATTGTTGATTACAAAATCACTTGCAAAATCCGAAAGCCGAAAGGCAATTTATGATTATAGAAGAATTAACAAAACTCGATAAGCCAAAAAGAATTTTGGCAGCCATCTTAACAGTATTAGTAGCAGGTTGCATTTGCTACTTTGCGATAACCAGAGGTTCTGTAGTAAAAATTCAGGCTGCCGAAGCAGATTATGCCAATGTCCAAGTCGCATACACCGAGACTGAAAATCAACAGGCTGAGCTTTCAAATTTGCAAAAGCAGTTTGAGGAAAAAGAAAAGCAGCTTAAAGAAGCTCAACAACAATGTTTCAGCAGCGCCCAGGCTGTGCAGTTTTTCGAAAATATAAATGTGATGGCGCTTGCCTATAATTTAAAGCCTGTTTCAAGGATAATCTTTGAACCAAAGGAACTTGTCGTCAATAAAGAGGCCAAGCCACAGCAGCAATTCCTGAAAACGCAGTCGGCAAAAATAGCGGTCTGCGGCAATTACTTTGATATTGTTGATTTTCTGAACGAGCTAACCAGCCGCCCGCAACAAGTTTGTATAACAGAGTTTCATATAGCTTTAGACGCAGGCGAGAAATTCAATCCGAAGGCATCGTTCGAAGTTATTTTGATTATAGACCAATCAAAGGATGTGGAAAAATGAAACATTTACTATTTATCATAGCAGTAATATTTGTGGTGTTGATAACTGCTGCATATTGCCCCGGCAAGGATACACAGGATAAGAAAGATCCGTTTGGGCCGCTTGAAAAAGAGGTTAATCCAAAACCCACAGAAGCTAATGAAATCGCTTCTACGGTTTTCAAGCCGGCGGAGACGCTGGCTACGGAGGTATTTAATTTGAACTTCGCCAACGCTAAGCAAATAGAAAAAACTGTTAGTAACCTTGTTTCCAGAAGCGGAAAAGTAGGAATAGATGAAAGGCTTAACAGCATAGTCGTCACCGACACAACGGCAAGTTTGGAGCAAATCCGCCAGGTAGTTGGCAAACTCGATGCCAAGGCACCTCAGGTTATGATTGAGGCCTTGATAGTAAATGTCAAGCTGACCGATGAATTGAAAATGGGTATTGATTGGACAAAGCTGGGTACCTCGACGAATTACCTCACCCAAGGTCTTTCCATCATGGGAAGTGCAAATCCATACGGCAAGATAACGTTTTCATCAATCCCCGGTAATTGGAATATACAAGGGCTGATAGATTTCGTTGAAACCAACAAGGATGTCAGAATCCTGGCAAATCCCAAGGTGCTTGTACTGAACAATCAAACGGCAACAATCGACTCTGTTGAGGAAATACCCTATCGGGAACTCACCGAAACATCCGCAGGCGGCAGTATCGGAACAGTATCTTTCAAAGAGGCTGGAATCAAACTTCAGGTAACTCCCCAGATTGCTGATGACGGATACATTATTATGCACGTTAAAACCGAACAAAGCACACAGACCGGCACATTTACGATTGAAAACAGCGAGACACCGGTTATAGAAACGCGGAGAACCGATACAATGCTAAGGGTCAAAGACGGCCAGACAATTATCATCGGAGGCCTTCGCAAAAGTGAGCCTTCTGTAGTGGAAAGCAAGGTACCGATGCTCGGCGATATTCCTCTGATAGGCGTGTTGTTCAGGAAAGTAGATACTGACATCATAGAAAGCGAACTCGGAGTTTTCATAACGCCTCATATTTATACCGACGGTGAATTATCAGCTGAGGAACTAAAACTAATCGAAAAGGGTGAGGAAAAGCAATCGCTGTATGAAGCCGGCGATTTGCTGAGATTACAGCCGAAAAACAGTAATAATCGTTGATATACGGAGAATATATTATGCCACCGGAACCATTTGAAAAGAAATCGAATACGGGAAAAATCATGATAGTGGATGACGAGCAGGATGTAGTCGTTATCATGGGCAAAATCCTTAAGAAAAAAGGCTATGAAGTCATAACCGCCTGTGACGGATTGGAGTGTATTAAAAAAGTAGAAACTGAGCCGCCTGACCTTATTCTCCTTGACAATATTATGCCAAATATGGACGGCTCGGCAGTATTATCCAAATTAAAGGCCTCAAAAAAAACAAAAGACATTCCCGTGATAATGGTTACGGCTCTTGCAGACCAAGAGTACATCGTTGGTGCACAAAAAGGCGGCGCTATCGAGTATATCGTCAAGCCATTTGATTACCCGGTACTGCTCGAAAAAATTGCCCAGGTCTTAAAATCTAAAGGCAAACGAAGAGCAACAGTGCATGAATAGCAAAACCAGGCGATGGAAGTGCATCCTTCTTTACATTGCCAAAACAAAAAATGGGGGTTAAAGATGCAAAACTCAAAGCCAATACTACTTGTCGAAGATGACAGTGTGGATGTGAAGATAGTTGCGAGCGCACTCAAATACCTCGGAATTACAAACAAACTGGTTCATAAAGCCAACGGTGAGGAAGCTTTGGAGTATCTGAGAACCAAGACTAAGCCGTGTGTTGTTCTCCTGGATTTAAATATGCCGGTGATGAACAGCGTCGAATTTTTGGAAGTCGTGAAGGCAGACGAAATATTGAAAGAGATTCCCATTGTAGTGCTTACTACGTCCAACGCAAAAAATGATATAGCCGAAAGCTTTAAGCTTGGTGCCGCTGAATATATAGTTAAGTGCCTTGATTATAAGGAGTTTCTCGAAAAAATCAGTGTGATTGAGCGGTACTGCGATTTAAGTGAACTGCCAATTACGGTATAAGGCTTGTCGAAGCTACAAGGTACAAAATTTGCCTATTGGAGATAATCAGTTGTCGGGGATTTTCGTAAGAAAACGATTGCAAAAGAAAGAGGTGCAGCGAAATGAAAATAGGTCGAGAATTGACGCTAAGTTATGGAATCGTGCGTCTGGTCAAACCGTAAACTATGAGACGAGGAATATGAGTATCGAATCGACGAAGTGTGACTGGAAAACAAGCGAGGCATTTTAGATGAGAGAAAAACTTAGAAAAACGGCAATCGACATTATAGGTGATGTGCCATGGGGTACACATTTCTGTCTTTTCTACCAGAGCAAAGAGGACTTGCTTGATATTCTGGTGCCGTATTTCAAGGCCGGGTTAGAAAACAATGAATTCTGCATGTGGGTTACTTCAGAACCCTTAAACGTTGAAGAAGCAAAGAAATCATTGAAACGGGTAGTCGACAACTTAGATGATTATATTGAAAGTGGCCAGATAGAGATTTTAGACTACAGCCAGTGGTATACAAAATCAGGAATGTTCGAAGCTGAAAAGGTATTGCAGGGCTGGCTCGAAAAGTATGACAAAGCTGTAAAGAGAGGGTTTGATGGGCTGCGTCTTACCGGAAACACATTTTGGCTTAAAAAGAGGGACTGGAAAGATTTTGTTGATTATGAGACAGTAGTAGATAGTGTAATCCGTAAATATCGAATACTCGCTATTTGCACCTATTCCCTTGGTAGATGTAGAGCATCTGATATCATGGATGTGGTCTCCAACCACCAATTTGCACTAATTAAGCGAGAAGGCGAGTGGAAGATTATTGAAAGTGCTGAGCGCAGGAAGGCAGAGGAGGCACTGCGCGAGGCAAAGGATTACCTGGACAGTCTGATTAGCTATGCGAACGCTCCTATTATCGTCTGGAATCCGGAATTCAAGATCATCCGGTTTAATCACGCCTTCGAGCGCCTGACAGGTTATGCAGCCAAAGAAACCATCGGCAAAGAACTGAACATGCTCTTCCCTGAAGCAACCCGCGATGAATCTTTCCAAAAGATTGCCGGCACCTTGAGCGGTGAATACTGGGAGTCGGTGGAAATTTCTATTCTTTGCAAAGATGGAGATATCCGGGTAGTACTCTGGAACTCAGCAAACATCTATGCTGAGGACGGTACAACCCTTTTATCTACCATAGCCCAAGGTATAGACATCACCGAACGCAAAAAGGCGGAGGAGGAGCTAAAGGAAAGCCAAGAGCGGTATCGGGCACTTGTGGAAAACACAGTCCTCGGGATTACCATAATAGATACTAATTACAAGATAATTACAGCGAACACAATGATTGCCAAATTATTTAATAAGCCTGCCAGTGATTTTGTGGGTAAAAATTGTTTTAGGGAGTATGAGAAGCGTGAGGCAGTTTGTCCGCATTGTCCTGGGGTGCGGGCTATGGCTTCCGGGAAGACTACGGAGGTTGAAACCCAAGGTGTGCGAGATGATGGCAGCCGCTTTTACGTTCGGAATCGCACCCTTCCATTCTTTGGGCCGGATGGCGTGGTGAAAGGGTTCATTGAGATAGTTGAAGACGTCACCGAACGCAAGAAGGCGGAGGAGTCTCTGCAACAGCTAAACAAAGTCCTCGAATCAACCGTTCAAGAGCTGAGCCGCTCGAACCAGGAAATTGATGATTTTGCCCACGTAATCGCCCATAACTTAAAGGCACCGCTGCGAGTAATCGGGACCTTGACTGATTGGATAGCAACGGACTATGGCGATAAATTCAACCAAGAGGGCAAAGAACAAATCAAATTGCTCAAAGGCAGAGTAATGCGAATGAGCGAACTTATCAATAGTGTCTTACGGTATTCTGAAATTAGACGTGTTGGCAACCAGAGGAAAAAAGTGAATCTAAACACACTTGTAACAGAGACAATTGTCCAAATCGCTCCGCCAGAAAGTATTGAAATAACCATCGAGAACGAATTGCCGACCCTAATATGTGAGAAAACACATCTTACGGAGGTATTTCAAAACCTCCTGAGCAACGCTGTAAAATATATGGATAAACCACAAGGACGAGTAAGGATCGGCTGTGTCGAAGAAGACGACTTTTGGAAATTCAGTATTGCTGATAATGGACCCGGCATCAAAGAACAGCATTTCGAAAGGATTTTCAAAATATTCCAGACATTATTGCCTTGCGATGAACTCGGCAGTACCGGCATCGGTCTAACGATTGTGAAAAAAATCGCAGAGTTGTATGGGGGTAAGATTTGGCTCGAATCAAAAGTGGGCGAGGGAAGCACATTCCTCTTTACATTGCCAAAACAAGAAACAGATATTACAAGCGCAAAACTCTATGGCAATGCTTCTTCTTGAAGAATAATAATGTACATGCGATGACTATTAAATAATTGAGGTCGCTGATTATTAAAAGTGTGACGAAACGGCAGGAATAATTGACCTTTGCTGGTTCTTAAGTGAGTTAATAAATGGAAACTGAAACAACCAATAAAACACAAGCCCTTACAGATAAGGAACTGATAAAAATCCTTCTGGTCGAGGACGATGCGATTGACCGCAAATTAGTTGAGCGGATTTTGGCTAAGAATCCAAAGCCAGTTGAATTTACTCTCGATTTTACAGAAAGTTTATCTGCGGCTATTGAGCAATTATCTAATAATAAAAAGTATGACATTGTACTGCTTGACCTGGGACTGCCTGACAGTCAGGGGCTGGAGACTTTTACCGCGTTACACACTAAAATACCGCAGGTACCAATCATCGTGCTGAGTGGAATGACCGATGAAACACTGGCAGTAAAGGCAGTACAAAGTGGCGCTCAGGACTACATCATCAAGGGACAATCAGATGGAAACACACTGGCACGTGCTATTTGCTATGCTATTGAGCGCAAGAAGCTCGGAGAAAGGATAATGCATGCGGCTCAGGAGTGGAGGACAACCTTTGACTCCATTTCGGATATGGTCTCGATTCACGATACTGACTTCAAACTTGTCAGGGTAAACAAGGCATTTGCCAAGGCCTTTAACACGGAACCCAAAAAAATTATCGGCAAAACTTGTTATGAAATATTCCATAACACAAAAGGGCCCCATCCGGATTGTCCTCACATGTGGACTCTCAAGACTCATAAACCATCCGTTCTTGAATTTTATGAACCACACCTAAAAATACATCTCGGTATATGTACATCGCCGATATTCGACGAGCGAGGCAAATTTATTGGCTCTGTTCATATAGCCAAAGACATCACTGAACGCAAAAAAGCAGAGGAACAGCTAAAGACTAGCAAAGCGAGTTTCCACAATATAGTAGAAAAAAGTGCCGATGGAATCATTATATTGGATAGTAATGGGATAGTACAGTTCGCCAACCATTCAACTGAAGCAATTTTCGGTCACAAAACAGAGGAACTTGTCGGAGAACAATTTGGCTTTCCAATTGTGGCTGGCGAAGTAATGGAACTTAATGTAATCCGTCAGAATAGGAAACCGGGAATTGCCGAGATGCGGGTGGTAGAAACACAGTGGGAGGATCAGAGGGCCTGGTTGGCACTGCTTCGAGATATTACAGAACGCAAAGAAGCGGAAGAAAAGCTCAAAGAAACAATGAAAATGAAATCGGAGTTCATTTCTACGGTTTCACATGAGCTGCGTACACCATTGACAGCTATAAAAGAAGGTATTGCTGTTGTCTTAGATGGACTGTTCGGCGAGATCAACGAGGAACAAAAAGAACTGCTGGACATCTCAAAGAAAAACGTGGACAGGCTTGCCAGGCTTATCAATGACGTTTTAGATTTCCAAAAAATCGAGTCTGTTAAGATGACGTTTAATATGAAGGGCAATGATATAAATTCAATTGCTAAAGATGTCTATGAAATAATGGCCCCAACAGCAGCAAATATCGGCGTAGAACTTTTGCTCAAGCTTAATGACGACCTGCCCAAAGCAAAATTTGACAGTGATAAAATTACCCAGGTCCTGACAAACCTGGTTAGTAATGCAATGAAGTTTACAGAAAAGGGCAATATCACAATTAAAACTAATAAAAGGAATGGCACAATTCACGTTTCGGTATCCGATACCGGCTGTGGTATCAAGAAAAAAGATTTACCAAGAGCATTTTGCAGATTTGAACAATTAGCCACAGGTGGTGAGAGAAAAACAGGCGGTACGGGCCTTGGCCTTGCAATTTCCAAAGAAATCGTCGAACGGCACGGTGGAATGATTTGGGTAGAATCAGAGCCTGGCAAAGGCTCAAAATTTACGTTCACTCTGCCTATTTATGGTACCGAAGGTCTATTGAAGAAATCTATTAACGATGGGATAAGGGAAGCATCAAAAAATGATGCGAAAATGTCTCTTGTCCTCATATCTATAGCTGACTTTGATAAATTACAGCAAAAGTTATCGCATGAGAAAATCACCTCAATCCTGCAAGATATAGAAGCCCTTTTACAAAATAATCTGTGTCGGAATCCGCATAGAGAGATTGACACTGTTTTTAGATTCTCTAATGAAATTTTCATAGTTCTGACTGACTGCGATAAAGAGAACACGTTAAGGGTAAAAGAAAGTTTAGAACAAAAATTGGATAGTTATGTGACTGGCCAAAATCTGGGGGATAAGATTAAATTACTTTTCGGATGTGCTACATATCCGGACGATGCAAGCACTAATGAAGATTTAATTATGAAAGCAAGGGAATTACAGTCCATAGTCCCAGTGGCACCATTTGTGTAGTTTTGAGGTGTAGAAAATAAGGAGAACCTAAAAATGGCTAAAAAGAAAATCCTGATTGTTGATGATGAGCCGGACATTCTCAGGCTTGCGTCGCTTCGATTAAAAAAACTCGGCTATGATGTTATAATAGCGATTATCAGACGAAATAATCCCTCTGACTTGTAATGTGCCTGAGAAATAATTCAGAGCCAATTTATTCTTATAACCACTCACCAACTGGCAATTGCTCTACCGCATGGC
>CAZMQF010000110.1:0-8925 GCA_964568365.1 uncultured Pirellulales bacterium
AGCCGTAGGGGAACCTGCGGCTGGATCACCTCCTTTCTAAAGGATAATTTAGACCCCCACTCTTGCTCTCGCAAGAAAGCGTGGGGGATAGTCAGACACCTTCGCTGCATAAGCTTAACTGTTCTTGGAATTAGGCGGCCTGTGGTAATCACAGGCCGCTTTTTTTATAAGATGACGTAAAACATTTATTGGCCTGATGTTTTTGAGAAGGGCAGTGAACTCTCAAAAAGAATTGTGAGCCAATCGCCGGCCGAGTTCATAGCTTTCTGTTAGTCTTTCCGGCTTTTTGGAAACGGCGCCCCTTTCTCCTACTCCCGGCACTATTATCCTATCTATAAGTTTCATCTCCAGATATGCCAGAGACTTCTCGAAGAATTCCACAACAAGTTTTGCGGTCTCCTTGCTTTCTTCTTCATACGGAATAACAATAACAGCCGATTTGCCCCGTATTAAGGCCCGGTTTTCGGGACAATTGAAGTACACCAGCCGGTCTATAAAAGACTTCATAAGCGCAGTCGGCCCATACCAGTACACAGGAGTACCGAGCACCAATATATCACTGTCGATGATACGGGGATATAGCCCAAGCATATCATCATTCTTACTGCAGGATTTGCCCTGCCAGCAGGCGTGACAGCCGTCACACTCTTTGATATTCAAATCGCCAAGAAAGACCGTATCCACATCAGCCCCTTCTGACTGTGCTCCTTCAAGCAATCGTGATACAAGGATATGAGTATTGCCTTTCCTGCGGGGACTTCCTATCACGCCAAGAATTCGAGTCATTCTTTTCAATATTTGTCATCCTCAGACACAAATTGTCTGCAATTAAATTGAAAATACGTTAATCCAAATTATATCATACACAAACCAAAAAAAAGAAATAATTTTTTCGATTGAACAAATGGATGCGAATATTTATTTTACGGTAATAGTAATAGTGTTTTGTGAGTTGTTATATGGCCAAGAGGAAAACAGATTTAATTGCATATTGCGGTATGTATTGCGGCGAATGTCCTGCATATACACAAATTATGGCCAATCTCGCAGATGACCTGCGAAAAGAGCTCAAGCACAGCAAATTTGACAAGATCGCACCGGCACTTGCAAAGATTCCCGCCTTTAGAGCATTTAAGCACTATCGGAAATGTTTTGACCTTCTCGGGACGATGATGAAGATGAAGTGCGACAAACTCTGTAGAGCAGGCGGCGGTTCTGCAAAATGTCGGATAAGAAAATGTGCTAAAAAGAAAAATCTTGCCGGTTGCTGGCAGTGCGATGATTTTCCAACGTGCAAATTACTCGAAGATTTAGGCGACGTCGATAAAACATACCTGAAGAATCTGAGAAAAATCAAAAGACAAGGCCCGGCAGCATTTGTTAAAGCAAAAATTCGCTGATTCATATTCTCATAAAAAAAAGAATATTCGGGATGGTTCTTTATTGGGGTTACGACAATTAAGACCTTTTGCTGCCACCCTAACTGTTCTTGATATTTATCCGCCGTAGGCGGATTTAAAACCCTGTGTTACCCGCAGGGCTTTTTTGTTGAGCATTGATTATACTGAAATTTGGATTTATAATTCAATTGTGAAGGAAAAAGCAAAAAAAACAGCACAGTCAGAGAAAAACGGCAAACAGACCGACGCCATCCAGGCGGCGAGTGAGTACGGAATCGACGTTTCTATTCTGAAAGACAATCTCAAAAGAACACCAGCCGAAAGGATAAAGCGTCATCAAATTGCTCTCAATACAGTCGAAAAATTGAAAAAAGCCAAATTTATATGACAAGTGATTTTTTTAAAATCCTCAAACGTCTGAGTAAAACCGGTGTTGATTTTGTAATCGTCGGTGGATTTGCAGGCGTAGTTCACGGCTGCAGTTACGTAACGCAGGATATTGATATCTGTTGCGATTTTTCCCCTGAAAATCTCTTTTTGCTTCAAAAGGCCCTTGACGATGTTCATCCTGTCCATCGTATGACACCTAAAAGAATAAAATTCGAGGTAAACAAAGAAAATATTAAGCAGTTTAAAAATCTCTATCTTGATACCGATATAGGCCAACTCGATTGCCTTGGTTCTATTGACGGTATCGGTAGCTTCGATGATGTCAAAAAATCAAGTGTTCAAATTGAAGTTGAGGGCTTGAAAATTTATGTGTTGAGTATGGATGCACTGATAAAGTCTAAAAAGGCAATGAGCAGGCAGCGGGACAAAGACGCCTTAAAACAATTAGAAGCCATTAAAAAGCTGAAAAGCAAACAAGTGGACTGACAGCTGGATAATCAGTATGATACTTAAACGTTCTTGATATTTATCCGCGATAGGCGGATTAAAGGCCCTGTCTTCAGACAGGGCTTTTTTACTTTATTTAATTCTTATAATCTGCTTTAATCTGTTCCCCGCAGAAGAGCTTTTAGAATTCGGAAGAACGGTTGCAAATAGTGAATTAATGTTTTTCGCCAAACTTGTGTTAAACGGGAGATTAATATGAAAGCGAAATCTTCGCTGTCTCTATTAACTGTTGCCGTTGTTTTGTTGCTTTCCTGCTCTGTCTCAGCAGAAGTTAGCCTGGAATATTCGGGTACACAAAGGTGTGTCTCGTTTAAGATTGCAAATGAGCATTTGAAAGAACCTTTGGTAATCACGGGCAAAGGGACAGATGCCATTTTCTATGAAACCGCTGACAAACGCACGTCTCTTTTCGGTGAACCTTTCTATACCGAGAACGTCGAAGGTGGTTTCCACGGAAGATGGAGGAATAATGATGGGCGCATCGTTGATGTGCTCATAAAACCTCAGAGCAGCAATTATCATATCAAATTCACTGCTGAGCCCAGCGCGAATATTCAAAAGTGGGGTTTTTCTATTGGGGCATCTGCCGATGAATTTTTTACCGGTTGCTTTGAAAGAACTGTTGATGGTAACCAGAGATTATCATGGCAAAAGGGAATTAAAACCGCTCTTAATTTAAGGGGCGAAAGTGTAAAGATGTTGATTAATCCAACGCTTTCACTTTATTGTCCTTTTTATCTTTCATCGAGGGGATACGGATTATTTACAAAAGGTACCTGGCCGGGATTTTATGATTTCTGCAAATCGAATGAAAATCTGGTGAAGATTTCTTTCGAAGGTCCTTCGCTTGAGCTGATACTTTATACAGCCTCTAATCCTATGGAAATTGTAAGTGCTCATAGTCTTAATGTCGGGCCTTCAATACTGCCCCCTAAGTGGGCGTTTTCTTGCTGGAGGTGGCGTGACAACCACCGTAACAACCAGACCTATTATGACGGAACTGCGGCCGATGCGCCATACAACAGCCAGGTTATTGAGGATATATTAATGATGCAGGCACTTGATATTCCGTGCGGTGTTTACTGGGTGGACAGGCCCTGGGCCCTTGGAGATTACGGCTATAATGACTTTGAGTGGGACAGAAGCAGATTGCCCAATCCTGAAAGGATGATTAAATGGCTTGAGAAAAAGGATATTAGATTCCTGCTCTGGATTGCACCATGGGTAAGCGGGGAAATGGCAAAAGTTGCAGTGGAAAAAGGATATAACCTCAAAGGCCAGCGGAGCAGACTCTCGGAACGCCCGCTGGTAGATTTCACAAATCCAAAGGCGAAACAGTGGTGGCAGAACGAGGGAGTAAAGAAGGTTCTGGACGTCGGTGTTGCAGGCTTTAAACTGGACCGCTCCGAGGAGCTCACACCATCGTTACCTGATGCCTTTGCATATGATGGAAGGTCCACGAGGCAGATACGTAATGACTATCCTCACCAATATGTAGAAGCTGTATGGCAGGTCTGTAAAAAAATCCGCGGCGACGATTTTATTCTGATGCCGCGTGCTGGCTATACAGGCAGCAGCCGCTACAGCGGTTTCTGGGGCGGCGATATAGGCTCTACCCCTGAGGCTTTGCGCACAGCGATTATTGCTCTGCAGCGCAGCTCGATAATCGGCTTCTCCCTATGGGGCTCTGACACCGGAGGCTACTGGCAGGGCACTCTCGACCGCCAGGTCTGTGCCCGCTGGTTAGCTTTTAGCTGCTTTTGTCCGATTATGGAAGTAGGTCCTACGGAGGACCGCGGCCTGTGGGATATGAATAGTGCACCTCAATACGACGTCGAGCTAATCGCCATCTGGCGGCTTTACGCCAAACTGCATACCAGATTAATGGACTACAGCTACGACTGCGCCAAAAATGCACGCAAGACTGGTATTCCGATTGTCCGGCCGCTATTTTTAGTTTATCCAAAACAGCAGCAGGCCTGGGAAGATTGGCAAACATATCTCTATGGGCCGGATATTTTAGTAAGCGCAATCTGGGAAAAGGAAACTGAAAAACACAGCCTTTATCTGCCTGCATCGCAAGATTGGGTCGATGCATGGGATACAAATAAAGTTTACAAAGGCGGACAAAAAATCACCGTCGATGCTCCTCTCTACAAAATTCCTGTTTTCATCAGAAAAGGGGCGGAGGTTTTAAAATTCTTTGACAACCTGCAGAAGCTATATGATGAATCTCTGGCCATTGCACAAAACAAACCCAACCTGAAAGAATTGGAAAAAACAGCCGATTGGTAAAAGTTGTTTCTTCGTTACTCTTATATGTATTTACATGAAAGATTAGCACCCGAACCCGTACCGTGGGCTGTTAGTGCCTTATTTGCTCTTGGCCGTCCTTTGACTATAATTTCGGCGTTTTTGCATAGAACTATTATCCGGTTCATTTTTGAAATTAAGTTAGCCTGGTTTTTTTACGAAATACGAATAGGTTAACTATCAGGTTTTCGCCTCTTTACTTTGTTGTGGAGTAAAATAAGATGGCAAAAGAAAAATTATTTGACTGGTATACATTATTGCTCAAGAAGTTTCTTAAGTGCAAAGTATTTAATATCAAAAAGGTTTTTGTTTCTTTTTGGGCTGATAAACAAATATCGCAGGCCGAACATTTTAATGTCCACGCTTTGTTTGCAAATTCCTGGGATTGCCACGTCACAGTGAACTTATCTGTAAAGGTTAGTCCTAAAGTACTCTTTGCCGCTAAGAAAAAAGCTGAAAGACTAATCCTTCCGCGTAAGTGGCAAATTGACCTGGCACCGGCCGAAATCGCTCTTGTTACTGCTCCCGGCTATGCCTCCTTCAACTGCACGCCTTGCGCAATTTCTTTTAAGAAGGACGGAGTATCAAGACAAGAAGATAGCAGGTATATCCTGAAACGAAAGGGCAAGGCAATTGGCGGTTCGTTTAATCCTCTGGGTTTGCTGTTATTGCCGTTAGGCTTTGTTGTTATCAGCTTCAATCAGGGCGCTATTTTGCAACTGGCTATACGGAAAAACAAGCAGATATTACAAGACAATCCTCAAGACCTGCAAACGCACGATCTTATTGCACAGTCAATTTGGTCAATTGATGAGCCGGATAAACTTAACATCACACCTTTGCTTGACACATACTATCCATCAGCGGATGAGCAGTTCAAAACTAATATAAAGCAAAAATGTTTTGCAGCTTATTCAAATTGGGCCAAGAAGCACAAACCCGACCCCTCGCTTGAAGTCCTGAAGGCTCCGGAACTCGAACAAGCTGAACAGCAAAAGCAGCTTTCGATAATTTAATAATTGTGATGGCAGTTTTTTATTTCTAACAATAGAAGGGCATTATTGGAAAGTCCCATAGCAGCCGGATTTTTTCAGGATTCATCACCAAATCCGTGTTTCCGGTGGGCCGAGATAGCTTGGCGGAGGATCACCGATGACGATTTTATCAATGACCACACCGGCATCTACCATATGGATTTTCAGGATGTGCTGTCCCGGCTGTGATAACGAATGAGAACTGTCTGAGACGGCACAGCCTCTCAGCACATTTATTGTCCATGGCTTGCTCCATTCCTTTGTATCATAGTCCACGACCTGAGGCGGCTGGTCATCAAATGAAACGGCATACCTCAAGCCGTGTTCGCTGGTGTTCGCGTGGGTCGCAAGTGCATAAACCTTAACATTCTGAACGCCGGCCTCAAAAAAGTAAACCGCATATTCCAGCACCGGGCTCTGCGAAAAACTATCGGAAATCTCGCGGCTCGGAGTTGTCATCGGCAGGACTGTCATCGAGTCACCGCTTCGCCCAAGCGTCGGTATCACCTGCCAGGATGCCCCGCCTGCATCTTTTCGTCTGGTAAAATGCTCCGCTTCAATACTGACATATCCATTGGTCTCGACAAAGCCCTTCATCTTATCAGGACGCGGAGACGACGGACGAACTGCATTAATGGTCACTTTCACGCTCCGGTTCGCTCCGGCAATGTTAATCGTCGCAGCGTTTTTACCGATGGGCACGGCAGCCCAGTCTATTTCAACCCAGATTCGCTGCTGCTGCTTAACCGTTCCCCTGTCCGAACTTAAGCGAACCCACGGCTTTGAAACGGTCGCTTTCCATTTGAATGCTGTGTCCCCTTTATTGAAGATATCGATAAAATGCCGTCGCTTCGTGAAGATATCATACCGCGGTAGTTGATGACAGCAGGAGTTACTATCTGCCGCCTGCCTGACTTCGGCCGTCTGTCCCTCAACAACCACTCCCATTGATGCCCCCGAAACGGGCTCAACCGCCGCAACCTTCGGCCTTTCATATACGGCAAGCCCGCGTGGATTCCAGCTCATAATGTCTTTCCATTTGCCGTCAGCAATATCATGATTATACACCCGCGTTTCTTCGATGATTGCGTCGTGTGCACTTTGGGCCTTCGCTGCATAATCATTCGCCGAGACCCTGCCCTGACTTGCATAGAGCCTGCTTTTCTGGGCGTAAAGATACTTTTGATTCATCAGGCTCGCCCCGCGAACCGGATAATAGACCAATTGATAAAATGCGTCTTTGGAAGATTCGGGCAGTTTTTCGAAAATGGTTTTGCCCCTTTTCTCTATTTGCTGATACTGTTCGATGCGCTGTCCAGATTCATCGCCGAAATGAATCGGGCTGAACTCCGGCTCCTTTGTCGCAGTCGTGGGATAAACGGTACTCCAGCCCATGTGCTCGGGTTTGCGTGCCTGAGCCAGGCGGTAATATTCATACAGAATCTGTGCGATGTCATCCTTGAACTCCGCCCCGAATACAGACTCAGCCCATTCGACAAGAAACTCATCCAGATTCTTTTCATTCCAGCGGTCAATGTCCCAGGCCATCTGCGTGAAGAATTCGATACCGATTTCCGCCGGCTTGATATCTCCGACATTGAGAACCCATACCCGGTTCGCTCCGTAATCATAGGCCTTTTTCATTTCTTCCCAAATTAATGCCGGCGGCGTCGAGCACAGCCACAAAAAATCGTGAGGGCTTCCCCAATAGGAGAGATGGTAGTACACGCCCGACCCGCCGCTGCGTGAACGCTCCATTGAATTCGAAAGCCTGCGGATGTAACCGTGATTGTCATCGGGCCAGACCAGCGTTATATCCTCCGGCACGTTCATAGCCATCTCATAAAGTTCGAGCACTTCTTTGTACGGACAAAATATCTGCGGCACTTTGGACAGGTCCGGATTAACCCATTTGGCAAGCATCCGCCGCTGCGCAGGGATTACTTCATCCTGCATCTTTTCCGCTTTTTGCCGATTGGAACTGCCGGAACAGGGCATACCGCTGTCATGAATACCACGCATACACATTGTATAAATGTTTTCATAACGCGCATTCGTCCTGACGCGCTCCTCCCAGTATGCTGTAATTTTATCGCTGTTTGTGCACCAGTCCCATTCACCGCGGGCAGACCCGTCGCAAGGGTCCCATCTTTCCCATTCATAGACGTTATTGCGAAGCATCTGCTCGCAATGGGATGAACCCATCACGATGGCATAATCGTCAGCGACCTTTTTGTTTTCTTCATAGGCATTGAATGCTTTTGTACAGGAATGCATTCCCGGCCAGATATGGTTGGCCTTCAGTCTCAGCAAAAGCTCAAACACCTTTTTATAGGTTTTCGGGCCGATGCCCTCATCGGCCGGTGCATAGGTGTTTTTTGCCCATCTGTGAAGCCCCCAGTCTTCGTCGTTGATAAAAATCCCCCGATACTTAACCGAAGGTGGCCCATCGGAGTAGAATCCCTTTTTGATTACCAGATTATTTTTTTTTGGAATCGGCACATCAGCCCACCAGTACCAGGCAGAAACGCCGATTTGTTTGGACAATTCAAAGATGCCGTAAGCAGTTCCTCTTCGGTCACTGCCAAAAATGACAAGAGCCGAGTCGATATTTGCAAAAGGTTTTTCGATAACTAATAAGGCGTAGGTTTCCCATTGCCCGGCGATGCCGGCGGTATCGATTTTTCCTTCACTGATTAATTGGTCTATAAGTTTGTTTTTCCCAATGGTGCCGGCAATTACGACGTTATTCTTGATTTGTCCTGTGTCGGTATATACCGCAGGCCTGACACCGGTAACTTTTGTGATATCTGTAGCGAGGTGATTTGCAGTAATTTCAACGACTTTATAATCATTTTGGTCATAGAAAATGCCGGCTGAAATGTTATCGAAAACGAGCTTAAAGTCTCCTTCTTCAAAAGTTTGTTTAACAATGTCGTTGACCTTTGCGTTTAGGCTGCAGCAAATTATCAGCAGGAAAAATCCTGTCTTGATTATATTTTTCATTGTCTCTCTCTGTCTCGATGCTTGGAATCAACATCAACGTATAGCTTTTTCTTTAGTATATACTATTCAAGTGCAAAATCAAGGATTCGCAAAGGGGTGGACTGACCAGCCCAGTCCGGGCTTTCCTGCACCATAACAGAGAGTATCTCTTCCTGCTCGAAGCGATATGGGTCGCCGAGCATTTCATTAAGAAACAAGCCGGGTTCGGTATGAATGATTTGCCAGTCTGTCCATAGCGATTCAGCCGTCGCGCCGCAGATGGTCAAATCACCGTC
>CAZMQF010000111.1:0-8729 GCA_964568365.1 uncultured Pirellulales bacterium
TTTCCTGCCTTTGTGGCTTCGAGAGCCTGTTCAAAACTTATATTCACTTTACTTTTTAATCGCAGTATTTTTTCCAGGCCCATAAAGGCGGCATGCCCCTCATTCATATGACAAACGGTTGGCTCAATACCCATAGCCGACAAAGCCCTCATCCCGCCTATTCCGAGCATAATCTCCTGGCGGATTCTCATCTCGAGGTCTCCGCCGTAAAGATTTGCGGTAATCATCCTGTCTTCAGGGCGGTTATCCGAAATATTGGTATCCAGTAAATAAAGCTTTACTCTCCCGACATTGACGGACCATATCTGGGCCTGCACTATTCCTGTCGGATATTCGACGCCGATTTTTAACGGCTGGCCGTCGGATTTTCGAACAATTTCAACCGGCATATTATAAAAGTCATTTTCGCTGTACACTTCCTGCTGCCACCCATCGACATTCAGATACTGGCGAAAATAGCCTTTCTGGTATAAAAGCCCAATTCCTACCAGAGGCACACCCATATCCGAAGCGCTCTTTAAGTGGTCACCAGCCAGGATGCCCAGTCCTCCTGAATAAATCGGCAAACATTCGTGAATGCCAAATTCGGCGCAAAAATATGCTATTAACGATTTATTGGAATCAGAACTGATTTTGTCAAACCAGGTGGGACTTTCAAGATATGTCCTTAGCTTTTCTGCGGCTCGCTTCAGTTCGCTTACAAAACCGCGATTCTGAGCGAGTTCATCCAGCCTCTTTTGTGAAACCCCGCCAAGGAGTCTGACAGGATTGTGAGACCACGCTTTCCATAACTTACTGTCAATCCTCTTGAAAAGCTGCACAAATTCGAGATTCCAGCACCAGAACATATTTCTGGCGATAAAATCCAGGTCCTTCAAAGACTCCGGTAGCGCCGGCAAAACAGTAAAAGCATGCACCCCAAACATAATCACCTCTTTATAAATCCTTTTATCACAAAGATTAAGAACACTATTTTAGGCTCGTAAAAAGCAGGTTACTTTCCCTTATTTAATCGTCAAATCGAACGTCTGCCTTAATCCGAAAAGAAGGCAAATAAAACTTTGAAATGTCACCAAAGTCCGATATTTATAATGATTCCATAAAAAAACTAAAATTGACCTTAAGAGGTATCCATCTTACAACTCAGGATATTTAGCGATGATTCCGCCTGTTGGAGGCGGAATGGAGGCGATTTTTAAAGAAAATCAGCGGTCAATATCGCAAAACAAAAGGCCTGTATTTATACAGGCCTTTTATTGACAGCAAGGTTTTCCTCCGCAGGTGCCGTAAGAAAGAATCTTGAATAAACCCAGTATTTCAAAGTGGGTAATCGTTACTTGTGACCGAAAGTCCCATCAAAGCAGGCGTTTCCGATACTTCAAGGTCCGACTTCCCTGAATATGGGTATATCGGTTTTTTCAAAAAATGCTTCCTCTACGAACACCGCAGGGGTCAACCTGCAACATTACCTATATTAACAAAATGCCAAAAGAATTTCAAGTAAATTTTCTCGAAATACGCAACAGCTACAATTTTTTAGAGAAAAAAAACTCACTTACATTATATCGGCCATAAAAAGGCCTTTTTAACAATAGATTTTTAATTTTGTACCTGAACAAAATAAGTAACTTAAAGACCTTGAGCCATTTAATTTAAAAAAGTTCCTGTTAAAAATTTCTTAATCAGCCGGCAGGCATCTTCCCTCAGCCCAGGCAAGAAGGGATTTTACCTTCTCTGCCATTGTCCTCGATAAAGGCGGTGAATTCTTTAAGGCAAGAACGATTTTTTCAGTGTCAAGCTCAGTTTTGCTCGAAAATGCCTGATAAAGAGCTGAGAGAACCGCCTGCTCGATTTCAGAACCACTGTAACCTTCCGAAACATAAGCAAGCTTATCAAGGTCAAATTTTTTAGGGTCATGGTTACGTTTTCTGAGATGAATCTCAAAAATCTGACTCCTTACATCTTTCTTGGGTAGATCGATAAAAAATATTTCATCGAAACGACCCTTACGCAAAAGTTCCGGCGGCAGGGCCTCGATATCATTAGCCGTAGCAACCACAAAAACAGGCTGCTCATGCTCCTGCAGCCAGGTAAGAAGGGTTCCAAACATTCTCTGGGACAATCCTCCATCAGCACTTCTGCTGGCTGCCGAAGCAAAAGCTTTTTCGATTTCATCAATCCATAAAACCACGGGTGCCATCATCTCCGTCTGCTTGAGAGCTTCGCGAAGATTACGTTCCGACTCACCTATGTAACTCGCATACAAAGCCCCAGGGTCCATCCTCAACAAAGGCTGATGCCACGCAGTAGCAATTGCTTTTGCACACAGGCTTTTTCCAGCTCCCTGAACACCCAGCATAAGAAGGCCGCGAGGAGCCGTGATTCCGAATTGCTCAGCCTGTGAAGTGAACGCAGCTTTACGAAGCTCAAGCCACTGTTTTAACCGCCTCAATCCCCCTATCTCACTCAAATCAACTGGTGTCTTGATGTATTCGAGCAGACCGCCGTGCTGAATAATTCTTCTCTTGCTCGCAAGAACAACGTTAATATCATCATCGTCAAACCGCTGGTTATCAGCTATAGTGTCACTGATAATCTGTTCAGCCTGCCTCCGGTTCAGACCTCGGAGATTTTTAATGATTATATCCAAACCTTTTCGTGTTATACCAATTTCAATAGGCTTTTTCTGATGCAGCCTCTGCAGGGTTTCACGTATGATTTCCTCAAGCTCTTTCTCATCGGGATAAGAGATTTCAAACGGACGAGTGTAAGATTTAACTACATCAGGCAGTTTGTCACTGCTATCAATCATTACAATAGTGCTTGAAATCTTACTGAAGCGATTAATCATATCACGGAGAATTCGCAAAGGTCTTCCTACCTTGATATGTTCGGCTATATCAAGAGTGGCACATATTGAACCCG
This sequence comes from uncultured Pirellulales bacterium, assembly GCA_964568365.1. Lineage (GTDB taxonomy): Bacteria > Planctomycetota > Phycisphaerae > Sedimentisphaerales > Anaerobacaceae > CAYLMG01. The sequence continues at coordinate 2,926 of CAZMQF010000111.1, forward strand.
GCTTTGAACCCGCGAGATTGGAAAGACCTGCTTCCGGTTTCAAGGTATCAGGGACAGGTGGTCCATCTTCGAGCAAACACAATCCTTCTCTGACACCTTCGGAAACCGACCATATCCATAAATCACGACCGAATTTTCTCGCAGCCTTTCTGATAATATCAAGCGCGTACTGTTCCTCATCCGTAATAATCGATATACAGCTATAACCACCAGCGATGAGCTTTTCAAATCGCTCGTAATCGTTCATCTTACACCGCCAAAAAATATGATTAAATCCAGATTTGAAATCAAGTAGTCCGCAACTCAGCTCCGGTAGCTTTTTTCAATTCCGCAACTATATCATTCTGGAAACTATCAACAGCCTCATGTGTCAGGGTGCCCTGCTCATCTCTGAACCGCAGGGTAAAGGTAACACTTTTTTTGCCGTCCGGAATACTTTTACCTCGATATATTCCAACAAATCTGACCTCTTCCAGCTCAGCGGGAGCTTCTCTGTCTATTGCACCTGCGATATCAACCCAGATAACCTCCTCATCAATTACAAGCGACAAATCACGCTCTATGGCGGGAAATTTCGGTATCGCGGCAAATTTTACTGCTTCAGTCTGCAAAGCTCCAAGCTCTTCTAAATCCATCTCTGCTGCGCAGATTTGTACATCCATAAAATCAAATTTATCCTTTACCTTATCCGAAACGACACCTGCGAATCCTACTTCCTTGCCGTTCACGAATATCACAGTTGCCGCCTGTGCCCAAACTAAATTTCCTCCTGTAAAAACAACCTCTGCATCACCATCAAGTGTTTTTATCAGCCCTTCTATTACACCTTTTAGTTCTCGAAATTCACCATCACAAGCCAGGGTCAGCCTGGTCCTCTCAATCGGCAAACCGCCCTTTCCCCTCGGAACGAAGGTGTCTGCAATTTCAAATACCCTGCAGGGAGTATTTTTAACATTCAAATTGGTCTTCACAACGCCCAGCAAAGAGCCAATCAGGGTTTGTCTGAGCAAATTCACACTTTTTCGGGATTCATCCCTGACAGCCAGGTGCCCGTCTTCGCAAGATACGCTGAAAAGCTCAGCAACATCATCTGCAACAAACGTCACATTAATCGTCTCGTAGTAACCGCAGCAGTTAAGGTATTTACCAACAACTTGGTTTAGCTTTTGACGCTTATCAACAGGGGCAACCACGATATTTATTTTCTCTTCCGTTGGAAGCTTATGGTAACCATATACACGGGCAACCTCCTCAATCAAATCAGCCTCGCGATAAACATCCTCTCGCCAGGAAGGAACGCTGCATTCTATAAAATCATCTTTTCTTTCAGGATTAAAGCTTAACGCCGACAATATCCTTATCATATCATCAGTAGCTACTTCAATACCAAGCAGCTTATTAACTCTGCTTGGCCGCAGTGACACTTTTTTTTGCTTACCCTTTTTAGGATAAACATCTACCACGCCCTTTGCAACTTTTCCACCTGCCGCCTGCACAATAAGCTGCGCGGCCCTCCTGGAAGCCCAGTCAACGTTTTCGATATCGACAATACGTTCAAATCTGAAAGCTGCCTCGGAAGGAAGATTAAGTCTTCTGCTTGTATTGCGAATCGTCACCGGGTCAAAATACGCATCTTCGAGCAGGATAGAATCGGTATTGTCGCCGACCTCCGTATATAAACCGCCCATCACACCTGCTACGCCTACAGGCTCTTTGGCATCGGCAATAACAAGCATATCATTAGTAAGCTCACATTTTGTTCCATCGATACTGACTATCATCTCGCCGGTTCTTGCTCTCCTGACTATTATTTTGCCCTCTTTAATTTTTCTATAATCAAAGGCGTGCGGCGGCTGGCCTGTCTCCAGCATCGCATAGTTAGTCGCATCGACGACGTTACTGACAGAACGCATCCCAACCGCCTCAAGCCGTTTTCTCATCCAGTCCGGCGAAGGGCCAACCTTTACACCTTCGATAATCCTCGCAGTGTATCTGCCGCACAAATCAGCACCTTCAATTTCAACACTGACAAGCTCCCCGGCATCCTTTTGCGATTCTGCCAGCTCAATAGCGGGCAGCTTCAGCTCCTTACTCGTTGCCGCAGAAAGCTCTCGCGCAATGCCTATATAGCTCAGACAGTCCCCTCGATTGCTTGTAACCTCAACGTCGATTACTGAATCGTCCCCCAAATGCTCAATCGCCTCACAGCCAAGGCCTAGATCGCTTAACATCTCTGCTATCTGCTCAGCAGATTGTGAAACCTCGACATAATCGCTCAACCAGCTCAACAGGATTTTCATAATCAAAACACCGCAAAAAACTCAAAAGCTAAAAAAACCGGCGATTAAGATTACCAGACAAATTTCATTATCTTCCTGAATTAGCCAATAGGATACTGCCGAGCTCTTGTGCTGTCAATAACTGATTTATAATGCTATATTTACAGATTATAAGGGAAGGAACATAAAATATTCTGCCGGCAAATTTTGCCCTTCCGTATTTTCATTTTTTGCTTATAATATGACAAACTAATATTGAAGGGTATCTATTATGAGAAAAGTAAATTCATTTTTGCTATTAGCAGTTTCTCTGCTTATAAGTATTACGATGTACGGCTGTGTGGAGCGCCAGCTTACAATAAACACAGTACCTTCAGGTGCGCTGGTAGAGCTTAACGATGAACAGATTGGCTTATCTCCTGTTACAGTCAATTTTAACTGGTATGGTGACTATAATGTTACTGTTCGCAAGGAAGGTTTTGAAACATTAAAAACACACCGCGAATTAAAAGGCCCCTGGTATGATAAATTCCCCTTTGACTTTTTCGCTCAGTGCCTGAATCCCAAAAAAATCGTGGACAAATACGAATGGGATTTTGAGCTCGAACCGAAAAAGGAAGTTAACCGCGAGCAGCTCCTTCAGGACGCCCAAAACTTAAAAGAGCATTTGCAGTAATATAAACTTAAAAAAAGAATTCGAAAAGTGAGACGGTCTGAACCTGCTTTTTCAATCCAACTGTTTTTCATAAAAGATTTTTGCGATACCAGTCTATAGCCAATTGCAGGCCCTGCTCAAATGACACCTTTGGTTTGTAGCCGATAAGCTTCTCGGCTGCGGTGATATCGGCCAGTGAATGTTTTACGTCCCCCAGCCGCGGATCTGTATATTCAGGTTTGACACTTTTACCTGTAAGATTATTTATCATATCAATAATTTCGTTAACGGTCACAGCTTTTCCACAGGCGATATTTATTACCTCGCCGCTTGTTTTCTTCGCCCTTGCGGCGAGCAGATTGGCATCCACAACGTTATCAACATAAGTAAAGTCACGGCTTTGCTCACCGTCACCATAGATTGTCGGCGGCTTATCTTTTAGTATCGCTGTTACAAAGGCAGGTATTGCCGCTGCATACTGGCTGGTGGGGTCCTGATGGGGGCCGAAAACGTTAAAATAACGCAGAGATATAGTCTCAAGACCAAAAACCGTGAAAAACACCTTACAATAATATTCACCCCCAAGCTTGGAAGCTGCATAAGGCGATAAAGGCTCCGGCCGCATCGTCTCAACCTTCGGCAAAGTAGGCGAATCGCCATAAGCAGAAGAGCTGCTCGCATAAACAAAACGCTTCACACCCGCATTACGCGCCACCAACAGCACAGTGAAGGTCGCATCCAAACAATGTCTGTGGGTAGCTGCAGGATTATCTACGCTTTTGGGAACCGAAGGAAGTGCCCCCTGATGCAAAACAACATCGATATCCTTCATCGCTTCACGGGCGATCCCCTCGTCGCCCATATCTGCTTCTATGAATTCAATTCTATCAATTACAGAGGCCAGATTACTTTTCTTGCCCGTTAGCAGATTATCAATTACCCTGACAAAGCAGCCTTCTTCAATAAGTTTTATGCATATATTAGAACCAATGAAACCGGCTCCGCCGGTGACCAAAAATCTTTCCATTAAAACATCCTTTAGAAACAGCGAATTTGAAGCAAATTATACGGTTCAACCAGACAACGAGTTTTAATGAGCTGCGGCATTAGCCATCTGCAGCTTCTGATACTCACGATACGCTTTGAACTGCTCTCGGAAATAACCGCCCTTCATCGACTGTACTGCGAACAGTACACAGCCGAAAATGGTGGCTTTCACCTGTCTTAATTCAGCTATAGTTCTCAAAGCTACACCTCTGGTTGTTTCCATAGCATTAAACACCAGAATCATTCCGTCAACAAGACCAGCCAACAGCTTGACATCGCTGACCAGCAGCACCGGCGGTCCATCAATCACAACATAATCATATTTCTCACGTTGATATTTGATAAACTGCTCCATTGCCGCACCACCCAGCAGTTCAGCCGGGTTCGGCGGCAACATACCTGCGCTAATCACATCAAGGTTCTCAATGCTGCTTGGTCTAATAACTTCGTGATAACCGCAAAGGCCGGAGAGCACGGTACTTAAACCCAATTCATACCCGCTGTTTTCTTCGCTTTCTTCATTGTTGTTTTCAGCTTTTGGAACCAGTACGGGCTCGGAAGGTGGGAAAATCGTATTTATATTCGGCCGCCAGAAGTTCGAGTCTATTAGCAGCACCTTGTTATTTTGACCGGCCAACGTCGTAGCGAGATTAACCGTCACAGAAGTTTTACCGTCACCAGCCATACCACTGCTTACCAGAAAAATCCTGTAGTTAGGCGCGGACGATATCAAATTGCTTCTGAATCTCCGGTAAGCCTCGGTTATCACTGAATAGGGTGCTTTATTCACTGCCATAACAGGGTCAATGCCTTTGAGTTGCTCATCCTCGTCAGCGTCTGGCACCACACCCAAAAGAGGTATACGCAAATATCTGCCAACATCTCGAGGTGTCCGCACAAGATCATTCAAACGCTCTATAAGAAATGCAACGCCAATTCCTAATAAAAGTCCTAATAACGTACCACCAGGGAAAAACGCCTCCCATCGCGGAAAACTTACATCCAGTGGGACAGGAGCATCGCCTATTTTCCTCACCTTTGGTGTTTCCGGGTCTTTGAGTTTTACACTATACGTCGAAATAGCAGTGTTAATCTCTTCCAGATCTTTTTGTCTTTCTTCTCTTTGAATCTCTAGGTCTACAAATTGAATCCGTGCCAAATCAAGTTGCTCCTTAACCGATTGAGCTTCTTGTTTTTGTCTTTGCAACTCATCGAGACTGCTCTGCAATATCTCCAGTGTATCCTGTACATTTCTCAGATTTGATTGCCTAATCAAATCGCCTATCTCGTTTTTTCTTTCTTTTCTCTTTTCATCGATCTCACTTATTCGCTCCCGTATCTGGAGCGTCACTCTGTGATTTTCACCATACTTTGTAAGCCTGCTTGCCAATTCTACTTCCAATGCCACTCTAGTCTGAAGAAGAGCAGTCACTACAGGGTCATTTTCCACCAACCTAGAAACCTGCTCTGCTATTGGACCTGTAGCCTGTCTTTCCAGGGTTTCTATAGCTGTTTTTGTATTTGTAATATCAAGAATTAAATCACTATTCTCCAGCTCAAGAGCAGCAACTCTTTGCGTAATTACATCCATATAATTATATGTTTCAAGGTCAGTAAAACCAGATCTAAGGCGAAGAACGTCCAAATTATTTTGAATTGTCGTCAATTCATTCCGAACGCTCGCTAGCTGCTCCCGAAAGATCCTTATTTTTTCTCTGATATCACCAGCTTCTTCCTCTCCGCGCCCCCTGACAAACAAATCAACAATCTCATTTGCTATCAGTGCCGCTTCATCCTTATCGTGGCAGGTCACAGAAACAGTA
>CAZMQF010000112.1:0-8660 GCA_964568365.1 uncultured Pirellulales bacterium
AACTGGGGAATTTCATCAAGGCTGGTTTTTCTTAGAAAAGTACCTACAGAAGTAATCCTCGGGTCCTTTTCGGTGACTGAAAGCCCTTTTCCAATATTTATGGCACCAACAATCATAGTTCTGAATTTATATAGCCTAAATATTTTGGCATCTTTTCCCAAGCGGTCCTGACGAAAGAAAACCGGCCCTTTACTTGAGAGCTTAATAAGCAATGCGATACATATTAACAAGGGACATATTAAGGTCAGAGCAATAATAGAAGTGAAAAAATCTATTACTCTTTTAATTACCAATTGCAAATTACGCATGGGAGAACTTTAATTATAAGAGGTTTTATTAAATTCATTGATAATATAAGGTCTTTTGCCGGAAGGTAGCGGCGGGATTGAATCGACATATTCAATTTTAAGGTTTGCCCGATTACCTAGTAGAGCTATAATTCTGTCTCGAACGATTTGCTCTTCTTTGAATGAATCCAGAGTAACCAGTTTCAGAACATAATCAAGTGCACCTTTTTGAATGAATTGAAACTGGACTATATTTTGTTGGTCGCGCAATGACCCATTTATGGCAAAAGGAGAGATTCGTATCCCTGAGGGGTTGTATACCGATTCGATTTTTCGTCCTTCAAGTTTTTCGAGCATAGGAATTGTGTTTGAGTTGTTTACGGACATAATTCCTAAGTCACCAATATCATAACGAATAAGTGGCATAGCGTATGAAAATAAGTCAGTAACAACTATCCGTCCGAGTTTGCCTTGTTCTGCAGGGATATTTTTATGCATATCGAAAATTTCGATATGGTAGGTGCTGTTGTTTATAATATGTTTGTGTTCTCCTCGTCGTTCCTGAGCCAGAACACCGAACTCCTCGGTACTGTATCTGCTCACGACGTTGCAGTCGAAAATGCTTTCAATTTTGTCTCTGACATTATCATATAATGGCTCTGCGCTGGTGATAACACTTATGATAGAAAAATTTTTTGGACTGTCCCCTTTTTTCTTACAGTATCTGATAATTGCATCGAGTGTAGAAGGATAACCGATGATAACTTTGATTTTTTTTCGATGGAGAAGCTGTCGTTGTTGTTCAAGCCATTGTTCAGTTATATTTACCGGGCACATCAAAATCTCATTTTGCATAAATAATTTGAGTTTTGATTTGGCTTTTGTGACTCTAACATAAGCGTGTTTTATCCCAACCCTGTACCCCGACCACTGCCCGAAAAAAATTATTTCTGCTAACTGCCTTGCTTTTTTTTCTTTTGTCAAATAAAAGGTAAAGGGTGTTCCATATGAGCCGCTTGTAGTCACGGGAATTAAATCTTCTTTTTTATATGTTTCAGAGAAGAAGTCTTCATAATTTTCTCTGACTGTTCTTTTTTGAATGACCGGAAAATCTTCAAGTTTTCTGATATTTTCAAATTTCCTGTAGAATGGGGTAGTATTGCGGGCATGGTCAATTAGTTTTTCGAGTCTTTGTTTTGCTAATCCTGATGTCTCGGCAGGAGATTGGTAGTTTCTTGTAAGGTCTGTAATATGCTTTCGTACATTAGAACCTTTAATGAAATCAAGACACCAAAAAGCTCGGTTTCGGGCTAATTCGAATACGTTCATAAAACCTATCCTTAATCAAATATTTTTAATTCTCTGTCTTTTTAACAGCTTAATTTTGAGGCAAATTCCATACTTTTATAGTGCCACCTTGTCTTAAATCAGATGTTGCAATATACTTGCTGTCGGGTGAAAAAGCAACGCCGCTTGTTATTTTATGGTCTGGGTGTTTGCTGAAAACATGTTTGCCGTTGGCGATCTTCCAGACATTGAAAGGATGTCTAAAGTTTGCTGCCAACAAACGTCCGTCGGGACTTATGGTTATATTGGTAACCGGTGTATTATTTTTCTTTTTTGCACCCGGTGGTCTTAATTGTGCTGTTATTGCCCCATTCTTATCAATTATATATAAGGTGTTATCATCACCGCCTGCAAAAATTGATTTGTCATCTCTTGAAAAAGCTATAGACCACAATAAACCAGAATCCGGAAGTGTTTTTTCCCATACCTTTTGCTTTTTTGTAATATTGATGACTGTTATCCAGCCCAGGCCGTTATTTTCTCCAGTTATAGCAGCCAATTCCCCGTTATTCGAGATGGCTAATGCGGATATTTTGGTTGCATCGGTTGACTCATTTATTATCTGTTTTGTTATTTCATGATCAAAATCAACGATACGAAGCTCGTAATAATTTTTTTCCTGAGGCTGCTGTATTTTCGTAAGCAGTACCGCTATTGTGTTGCCTGAAGAATTTAATCCTAATAGAGAAGGCGTTTTATCTGTTCCGAGCGGTATTTTCTTAAGCTTTTTATCGCCTTTAAGGTTAGTAGCTACTATCGATTTGGGATTTTTTTGAAGAGATATTATAAAATTTTCTTTTAGCATTGCCGTCTGTATCGACTTAACCGAACCGGTTTGTGGCTCTTTTGATAAATTGTTCCAGTCTAAAATGTAGATTTTTTCATCCAAGCTGACAGCTATTAGAAAATTTTTGAATGAAGTAAGATTTATTATTCCGTTATTAAATGGAAGGTGGATTTCATTTTCAAGAGATGATTTATGATTGGCAATGAACATTATAATGGCAATTACAACAAAAGCCGCAAAAAATAGGGTGACGGAAGATTTCTTTTTTTCCTCTGTACCAGCCATATTATAATCCAATTGAGAAAAATAATTTAGTCGAGCAAACTTGTCGTATTATTCGCCTAAAATTTTTTTATATAGCTCCATATGTTTAGCAATTAGCCTTTTGGAATCAAAAACCCGCTTGACTCGTTCACGCCCCATTCGTCCAAATTCCTTTCGTAATTCAGGGTTTCCCAGTAATTTTAACATTGCTTCAGCAAGCTGTTTGTAATTGTCGCTATCTACAAGCAGTCCGGTAACATTATCAACAACTGCGTCAACACATCCGGTAACCTTGGTGGCAATTGTTGGCAAACCTAATGCCCCGGCTTCGATTAGTGTCAAGCCGAATCCTTCGCGCCTTGAAGGCAAAACAAAAACATCCATAGCTAAATAGTAAGGACAGATATCGTTAACGGATCCTCCGTAAATAGCGCGGCTGTTATTTGTTATTCTCTGCTTGGTTTCCTCATCAACCGTTTCACGTGTAGTCTCGAAAGTCCCCATCAGAAGCAAATAGACATTGTCCGATTTTCTTTGAACCATTTCAAATGCATCAATCAAACACTTGATTCCCTTATCTGGAACGATTCTTCCCACGAATCCTATAACTTTTGCATCCTGAGGTATGTTAAGTCTTTCCCTGGTCTGCCTGCGCAACTCAGCTGTTTTTTCGGTAGTCTTAAATTTTTCCAGATTAATTCCACAGGCAGTTCCATCACCAAGAATCTGCATTTTAGAAGCTGGGCATAGTTTTTCCTCGAGAACTCGCTTTTTCAGACTGTGGCTGACCACCAGCACTTTTGTCGCTAGTTTACATACTAACCACTCAGATAACCAGAGAAGTTTTTTTTTCAAGCCGGCAGAAGTTTCAAGAACCAGGCCGTGAATCGTGTACACGCGGTTGGAAATGCCTGCCAGAAAAGCCGATATCATACTAATAAATCCTCCTTTTGGTGTATGTGCATGCACAATGTCGTATTTTTCGCGATTAAAGTGTCGCGTAAGCTTGCAAATTGCCGCCAGGTCTTTTAGTGGTGATATCTTACGGGTTATCTCTACTGGAAAAACTTTACAGCCAAGCTGCTCCTTAAAATAGCTCAGATGCGGCATATCTGAACTGGCAATTGTCACATCTACAGATGAGACTTTCAATTGCCTTATTAAGCCGCCATAAAATCCCCAAAGTGTTCGCGGCACAGCGGACACCATGCAAATTTTTATATCAACTTTTTTTACACTTGCTCTTGTTTTCATTTAATAAATGTTTTTTTATATTTCGAGCCTCGATTACGAGTCAAGACCTGGAACTTTCGCATCCTTTATAAGCTTCATAGCCGCCTCAAACTCTTTAAGGTCTTCTTTGCTAAGAGTCTCTGGGCTCCGTCGTGATATCAACCGTGTTTGTAACCCAAACGCGGTCGCCAGGATATAAGCAGCTATTCGGGAATACCGAGCCAGACGAGCTTGGAGTTTCTCCACTGAATTAAAGACGGGTGGAGCAAATTGTTTGATTGCTTGTGAAACCGCTATATTTGTACGATAATATTTTCCAAGGCTATGCGTGGCATATTCTCGGTAGAAGTAGAGCGGGTTGGGAATGTTTGCGAAGCAGCTGTTATAATAGCTGGAGATGTATAGAGCATAGTCAACCGCAATCCGCCACTTTTCTGGATAAGGATGTTTTCTGAACCACTCGGTTCGACCCATTATGGGCCCGTGAAATATTCCGAATCCGGTCAGTGGCCTGCTGCAGATTGCCTCGTGTGTAATAGCTTTTGGTGTACGCCGTCCCCGGGGTACGTTCCCAGGCCCGAGACAAAGCATACCTGTTGATACTGCATCCACATGTGGATGTGCCCTCAAGAACTCTACCTGTTTTTGAAATCTCGTCGGATGGGATAAATCGTCGGCGTCGAACCTGGCAATGAAATCTCCACGCGCGATTCGGGTGATGTAGTTGTAGCGGTTGGCGCGGCCTTTATTTACCTTCTCGCGTATAACCTGTACCCGCGGGTCTTTGATTCTGCTAATGACCTCGTAGCCGCCATCGGTTGAACCGTCGTCAATTAGTATCCACTCCCAGTCTGTGAATGTCTGCGCGAAAATGCATTTTGCCAGGTCAGGGAGAGTATCGGCTGTGTTGTAAAAACTTATCCCAATTGTCAGTTCGGGTTTTTTCAGGATTCGAAGTTCCAACTAGCCGTAACTATTCGCTTCGTCTTCCACATAATAAAAGTCTATTCACGTTTTCTAAACCTCACAAATTTTCCAAATGCCTCTTCAATCGCCAGGGTGTTTTTTTCAGGACAATATTCCTTTTTCACTAATTTATATGCATTCTCAATCATAGTACTTTTTAATTTCGTATTCTCTAAAACAGTTATGATGTTTTGCGCCAAGTCCTCTTCATTATCTATTTCACATATCATCCCTGTTTCTTTGTGTTTAATTGCCTCGGGTATTCCACCCACACTGGTACTACAAACAGGCGTTTTCAAAAACATAGCTTCCAATATCACCCTGGGAAATCCTTCCGTGTGTGTTGGTAAAATCACAACATCTGATGTTTTTATAATAGCTGGCATATTTTTCTGCCATCCTATAAATTTGACATTATCTTCAATTCCAAGCTGTGTTACTGTCTCTTTTAATTTTTGCAAATAATCATCTTTAACGCCTGTTGCAACTTTCCCCGGCAACCATAAAACAGGATTAAATCCTTTGTTTTTGATAATTGCAATTGCCTTCACGGCGGTGATATGCCCTTTTTCCGGAACAGGCCTGGCTGCAGGTAGAAGGATTTTTGGCGACAATGTCAAATCCGGCCCAGAAAGAGTTTCATTTGCCTGTTCCTCGACTTTTAAAAAATCAATGGTATTAGGAGTATAAAAGAGTTTTATTTCCGGTATATTCCTTTGTTTTAACTGTTCTATCGTCGCTTTGGCATGTGCAATTATAACGTTGACTCTGTATTTTAATGCTTTGCCAAATAGCCAATTGATTTGATCTGGAGTGGCCCAGGATCTTATATATACAGCTAAAGTGAACTTTCTTAACCTTGGGCTACAGGCAAGAAACATCAAAGATTTTTCGTTATTAACCCATATCACGTCAGGATTGATTTCAATAATTTTTCTGACAAGTTTATTGTGCAGTCGAATGAAATCCGGTAATTGTTTAACTACCCGGCAAAATCTTTTCAGGCTTTTTGAGCCAATATAAGTATTTTTGGTCTCTTTTGATAAGATGTGTAATGGTAATTGTGATTCTGTAACTGCATCACAATACTCCCGGCAGGCGCCATAGGCATCTATAATATGTACTTCGTGATTTTCTGCCAGGCGTTTGGCAAGATAAACACTACCCTGTGGTGCACCACCATAATTTATATTAAAATCAAAGAAGGTTAAACGCATATTTAAGTTTCGTCAAGTAAGGCTTGATTATCAAATTGCACCTCATTTTGCGTCAGCAGATATATTGATCCTACTATCAAAAATGTCCATAATGGAGGACGAATGAACATACTAAATGTATTTCTTATCCACAAAGCCAACCCCGCCATTGTGGACAAAAGCATTGCCAGTCTAAAAAAGGTTGGTCGATTTAAAAGTTTTTCATATAAGCTCCTGCAAAAAGAACCGACCAATAGAAAAATAAATGCCCCTGCATAACCAAAATTCATATATGCTTCCATCGCAATTGACCCTCCGCGCCCATGCGTACGCTCCATACTTTCAAATGCCGTTTCTGTGATCCAAACACCTAATCCCGTAGCTGCTCTCACCCTGCCTGGAATAACATTAGGAATAGCCACTAAGGCACTATCTAAATAAGATTTACCATACCAATAAGAATGCATGGAAGGTACTAGTTCCATAGCAATGTTAACTGTTTTAATGCTTGAACCAAATTCAATTAAAGTTGAAGTTATCGCATTATGTTGCCGGGCTTCTTGGACATACTGATACTCCTGTGCTATTTTTCTAACATCACCCAATACAATATCTCTTGTTGCTCCAATTATCGCCATAGTAGTAAATAACAGAAAAAATAACCCAGCGATCCAATAATATCTGATTCTCCTTTGGAAATAGTGAAAAGCCACAGCCGGTATAACGAATAATTGAAGAAAACCACCTCTATCACCAGTAATCAACACACTAAACATATATCCCAAAGACAGTATAACAAAAACAATTCCCGACATAACTTTTTGTTTTGTTAAACAGCTCGCCGTACAAAACAGTGCGATACCAATAACCCCCAAATCATGCCCAAGCCAATACAATCTGCCCCACGAAGAAACCGAAGCGACACTGGTCATCAATTTATAATCTGAAAATACTCTATTAAGGCCCACTGAAGCGAGTGTGCCCCAAAAGAAGAAAAAGGCAAGAAATATAAGTGTTTTGGCTACAAAGTTTACAGCATTGGGAGAAGCAGATATATCGCCATAATATATCTTCCGAGAATACCCTGATCCCGGTAATTCATAACCGATTAAAAAGAATATTAAACACCAAATAGAAAAAGAAATCGCAGGCAACGCTTTTTCAGCAGACCAGAATACTTCTTCACTCCAATCCGCCACATTTATAGAATAGAAGAAGATATAGGCAAAATGAAAGACAGAGAACGTTGATAGGAAAATAACGTCTGGACTAAGAATATTATATGGTTTTTGAGATAATACTTTCTTCAAAAACCATATAGTAACAATTAAAATGAGACAGACCATTTGAGGAACAAAGACGGACCTTGCAGTGGACCCTGTATTCCTTAAACAAAAGGCTATAGACATCAAACCTAATAAGGATATTGTCAAAATAAAAAGCCAATTTGTCCTCCTACCTGGAACATCCAGATTGGCTAAAAATATTCCCTCTTCATTTATAAGAACCGGCTTTTTGGGATCATAAAACATATTGCTAAGCATATTAACCTTTTTAGAAAATATTTACTAAAACCATTTTAATGTCAACATTACCTATTCTATATTAAGTATCTATATGACTAAAATTCAACCTTGAAATTTGAGTTAATAATGGCGCGTTCTAAATTTTCGCGACATTTCAAATGTTGTTTTATCTTTGGTGAAATGATACAAGTTGAATCGTCGAAAAAAGAAACGTCCTCATGCCTTCAAATATGTTTCTGCGACGTAAACCCACTTAGGTAAAAGTTCAATAACTACCTGCCAATCCTCCGAAATCATAATTCTCAATCTCGTAAGGCATAAATGACCAGCTATGCAATTCATCGATAAGCAATGCACCAGACATAACATTGTTTTCGGCATAATTACCGGTCTTGCTTCTTATAATTTCTGTCATCATCTTCTCACCAGGACCAGTTTCATGAGACCAGCTGCCAGCATAACCAACAGACAAATTCAAGCCAATATTATAATCATATGAGACTGCAAAACACACATTCGAATTGCGATAAAAATCATATCTGTTAGTGGTGGATATTGCATCATGCGGAACACCATCTATAGTGGACTGTAAATAAAACTTGCGGTCATTTGGATTAAAATATAACTCGATATAATTACATTGGTCTGCATACCAGGTCTTGATATACTGGTTTCCACAGTCTGTATACCACTCCGCACGGCATTCCGGCGACCAGATGAATAAATTAGTCCAAATGGATGGGAAATTGTGTGTTTCATCAAATTTTTCGTATGCTCTCGGCACACCGACTATTTGCCATCTACTTGGATGGTCCGCTTCTATTTGTGCGCAATCCAACAGAAAACTGTAAGGGACAGTCGCAGTTGTAGCAATTTGAAAGATCAGACTGACATCCCCCACTTTTCCAACGACCGCAGGAAACACTATTTCCATCCATCGACGTTTACTGGCAGCAGACTGATAATAGAGACTGGTCCTATGACTTCCAGTTATATACCATCTACCACGGAAACTCGGAAGGCTATAATCAAGGGCTTTTACTGAAACCCGACT
>CAZMQF010000113.1:0-2755 GCA_964568365.1 uncultured Pirellulales bacterium
TATCGCTCCTTGCTGATAAGTACGTCGACCAAGTCACCGTGTGCAAAGTAGATGTTGACCGCGTTGGCACCGTGGCAGAAAAATATGGAGTTACGGCAATCCCTACAGTGCTGATTATCAAGAACGGCAAAGAGGTAAAGCGTCTGGTGGGGCTGCGATCTGAAACCGACTATATCACCCTCCTAGACAAGTTAGTTGACAAGGACAAAGATTGATACCGAGAAAATTTGCTTGTCTTCTTATTTAGCATCGTATAAATTCTATTGATAAAATGAGCAGGGTATGAGAGATTTACAAACATTTGTGAAAGCAAGTTTGTTCGTACTGTAAGATAAGGGCTTATAAATGTCACAAACAGCCCGTTTAGCAAGAGAAAAGGTAAAAGGATTGTAACCGGTCAGTTATGGGTGGGTACTCTCCTGCCGCTAACTGAACACCAATATACTCCCAAAACCCTTTTTTCAGCACAGAAATGCGGTTTTATTGGGTCTCGACAACCCATCCTCAGATATGGACAGAGATAAATTTTTCCTAAAAAAATTTTTGTCCTGACTATTATCGCCTCTATAACTCAAGTCCACACAGGCCAAACTCCGACAACAATTAAGCCAGATAGAACTAAACTGAATAAATCACAGAAAAGACGCCCATGACATATTGCAAAGAATGCCTTAACAAACAGCAAAAGATCAACGACCTCGAAGAAGAAATTTCCGCCCTCAAAAGCAAGCTGCGCTGCCCTAGGGACTCCTCATGGAGGCACAAGTTTTCACGAAGAGACACTAATTGTTTAGACGAGATAACAGGATTAACAAAAGAATTTAATTAACCACCAAGACGCAAAGACACAAAGAAAAATTAAGCCATAGAGAAAAAAATTCAACCACGAATACCCGCCTGCACGGGCACAAGTTTTCACGAAAAGAAACGAATTAACATGGATTTATGAACAGCAAAGTGCGCAGAGGGCGCAGAGGAAGGTAAAAAGTAAAAGGTTAAGAGGAAATAATTTTAAATCCTAATTCTTTTATGCTGGAGAAGTCACGTCTTCACCAGAAAGGTATTTAAATCATAAAAAAATTAGAAAATCAAATAAACAAGATGTTTTGAATACTTCAATGTTCGTTGTTAATTGTTCAGTATGCCACATTTTATGGTTATCAAGTCTGTACTATTGTTTATTCGATTTTATTTTGGCATTTAGGTCTTTAATTTTTCTTTCCTCGATTATTACATCTCTTTCAAGGCCGGTTATTTTATAGAGCTCTGCTGAAATGTTGTAACATTTGAGAGCTTCTTGCAGTTTGCCTTTTACTGCGAACAGATCGCCCTGATAGTCTTTTGTTTGTGCAAGGCGGTATTGTGTTTGACGATTAAGGAATTGTTCTGCCTGAGACAGTGATAATTCGGCTTTATTGTATTCTTTCATAAAATAGTAGTTTCTGCCAAGCTCCATATGAGTTATACCGACGCCTTCGACAGAACCGGCATTGGTGTATGCAAGAAGAGCTTTATTAAAATAGTGAACTGCATCAGTATAGTTTTTACGGTTCTTATTCATTAGTCCAAGATTGAAATAACAATTAGCCAGTCCGTGCTGGTCATTTGTTTGTTCATATAGTTTGCAGGCATCCAAATAATATTGCTTTTTCTTTTCGTGCTCAGAATCAAGGCAGGTATTACCCAATAATTTCAGGCAGTCGGCAATTCCTTTTGTATTGCCCGATTTTTCAAACATTTCCTTAGCCTGCTCAGCGAATTTTTTAGCAGCGGTGATGTTACCTAATCTGTAATAAACCTCACCTATATCAAATAAGGTGGCGTTTTTTGTTATGATATCGTTTGTATCTTCACAAATTTTTAGCGCCTGCTTATATGAGTTCAGACTTTTTTGGAATTGGCCATATCGATATAAAAGACTTCCAAGTGAAGAAAGGCACAGCTTTAACGAATTAACATCATTATCTTTTTTGAAACAGTCGACAGCTTTTTCAAGATTGTTGATGGTTTCGATTATATTAGTCATATTATCATTGATAAAGGCTTTCGTGAGATAAATTTGACATTTCCGAAGATTGTGTTTTTCTGATATTTCCAAAGCATGGTCGCAGTATTGCATTGCTGTTTTTGTGTTGTTAAACTGAGTGTTGTGAATATCAGCCATTATGAGGCAATATTTTATCGTGTTATCAGGCGGTAATTTGTCTAATTCTTTAATAGCTTCTGAATAACTCGTTACAGCCAATTTTCTGACAAGTTCAATATCAGGCTTGAATTCTTCTGTTGATTCTGCAATTGCTCCGCCTGGGATAATAAGAATAAGAAAAAAGAACAGGAAATATATTTGACGCAATAATACTTTAGGGTATTTTGTAATATTGTTAATATATCCCATCGTGTTATCCTTTATTTGCCTCATCAGATTGCTAACCGTTATGGTTTTTATATTCTCGTTGATGTTTTATTTTAAGAATTATGAACAAATAAACAAGAGATTTGTGGAGGGGTAATAAAGTGGGAAATCAAGTAGGATAGTAAGCAGTAAATCTTTTATATGTTTTTTCTTGACTTTTTTGAAAGAATATATAATAATATTGCATAAAGGAGGCTCAGAGATGGCTTATTACTCCAAAAGTAAACATCATTTTATTTTTATCGCAGCACTGATTATTCTGAGTGCCAATCAGGCTTTTTCGGCTCCTTATCAGCTCTTTGATAATCACCGGGGCAGCTTCGGCGCTATCCTCGGTATTGC
>CAZMQF010000113.1:2765-8439 GCA_964568365.1 uncultured Pirellulales bacterium
GGGAATACCAGACCCATATAACATACTGGCCGGACGTCGGTAACGTGGACTGGTGGGGCATTAGCAGCCGTGAAGTCCTTTCTTACGAGAATATAGAAGGTTATGACTCTGTAAGAACGTATGCGCTTGTTTCGATTCCGCAGATAGGCGATAGCTGGGCAACATCAAATGATTTTCTGACAGATGAGCATCTTGTGAATGTCCGTGAAGAAAATGCCAGTGAAATTTATATAGTAAGAAATAACGACCCGCTTGAGGAATCGCCCGTATGGGTTAACGATACTGATGACAATCGCCATTTTGGGCACGGCCTGCATACAGGCATATTGAAAGACCCTTATTATGAGTGGGATGGATACAGAGATACTTTCATAACCTTTCTGCGTATTGAAACAATTACGGTACCAGCAGGGGTTTTTAATTGTGTTGTCGTTAAATTTCGAGAGGAATTTTACGAATTTGCCGGCATCTGGGGCTATTCGGAAAATACAATCTGGTTTCATCCTGCTGTCGGAGATGTCAGGAGTGATGAGTATTTCTGGATGTGGGACCCGTTTGAAGGTAAATCAATAGTGAGCGAAGGGTCTTCAGAACTTAGCTGGACTAATGTAAGCTATAAACAGGATTTTGATTTTGATTTCGACGTTGACTTTAATGATCTTTCGATTTTCGTATCCGCCTGGGTTGCCGGATTAGGAGAGGAGGGATATAATCCGGACTGTGATTTATATCCTGATGATTTTATCGACGGCCTGGATTTCACGATTTTTGCCGAACGATGGCTGGCCGGTTTCTAATTTTTACTTTTATGTTTTATCCCGAACATCACTTAAGATTTGTTTGAGTTCATTTATCAACTTTTCCTCGGGCGGAAGGAGTGGCAGTCTGGGTTTGCCGTAAGGTCTGCCGAGGATATCCAAACCGGCCTTTGTTAATTGAATATATTGTCCAGTTGACTCAAAGAGCGTAAACAACGGCAGCAGCTTAAAATAAAGGTTTTTTGCTTTTTTGATGTCCTTTTTGATATAGGCGAGCTCGAAAAGCTCTGCGCATTGTCGAGGGATAATATTTGCCGGCGGTGCAACCCAGCCGGCGGCTCCCATAAGAAACATCTCAAGAGCCAGCGTATCACAGCCGCAAAATACGGTTAATTTATCGCCGCAAAGCCGCTGTATCGCAGCGACTCTTGTCATATCGCCTGAGCTTTCCTTTAAGTAAGAAACATTGTCAAGCTGAGCGAGCTTCGCAATCAAAACGGGGTGCATATCGACGCCTGAAGTGCCTGGGTTGTTGTAAAGCACAATCGGGATATTTACATTTTCCGACAGGGCTTTGTAATGGCCGTAAATTTCGCGCGGGTTCGGGTGACAGTAATAGCTGGGCACGACCATAATAGCGTCGGCACCGGCCTTTTCGGCGTATTGTGAGAATCTTATCATATCCTTCGTTGCTACCGCGGCGGTACCTACGACGACGGGGACGGCTCCATTTACTTCGTCTATGACGATGTCTGCGATTTGCATTCTCTCGTCATCCGAAAGGGCGGTGAACTCACCTGTGCTGCCGGTCGGCATTATCCCGTGCACTTTGCCTTCATCTATTAAAAAACGGAGATGTTTTCTCAATGTATTTTCGTCGATTTTGTCGTCTTCGGTAAAAGGCGTTACCAATACCGCAAATACACCCTGTAATTTCTTAGCCATAATATTACTCCTTTATAATTTAAGATTGCTTTTCAAATCTGTTAACTGACAACTTTTCAACGGGCAGTTCTGTCTTTTGCTCTGTAATCATTTGAGCAATAAGTTTTCCGGTTACTGGTCCCATTGTGATTCCGACGCCTTCATGGCCGGTAGCTACATAGAAACCTTCAATCGGTGAGTCGCTGATTATGGGCAGCATATCGGGGCTGTAAGGTCGCAGGCCGGCCCAGCTTCTGATTGTGTGAAGGTTTGCCAGGCTGGGGAAAAATCGAATACAGCGTTTTGCTATCTCGCTTATAACTTCAGGGTTGACCTCTTTGTTAAAGCCTGCAAATTCCCTGCTGCTGCCGAGTAAGAGATTTCCTTCCTTTGTCTGCTGGACGTTCGCGGCGACTGCTACCTTATTGTCGACTTTTAATGAGTCGAGATAACCAGATGCGATTATGATCTTGCAGTTGACGAAATCATCGGGCACGTTTTCGACGACAATCAAGTTACCTTTTCTCGGGATGACAGGAATATTGATACCGGCCATCTCGCCGATTTGCCCGCTCCAGGCACCTGCTGCATTGACAACATATTTTGTACTTATTTTGCCATTGCCGGTTTGGACGCCGGTAACTTTGGTTTTATCCGGCGAAAGCTCGATACCTGTAACCAGCGTATTTGTTTTTATCTCTGCGCCGAGTTTTTTGGCTGCCTGTGCAATGCCGATTGTTGCGAGCAGAGGATTGAGCTGTCCGTCTTCGGGGAAGTATGCACCTCCTGCGATACCAGGGGTGACATTAGGCTCTCTTTTGGTAAATTCGTTCGCGTCGAGAAGCTCGCAAACAACTTCTGCAATTCGCAGATCTTCGATGGTTTTTTTAAGTGAATCAAAACTTTCCGGGCTATCTGATATCGACATACTGCCGGTATTGCGGAGCTCGATATCGAAATCGAGCTGGTCATTTAGCTGCCAAAACAGTTTTTTGCTCGCCTTAGCCAGCTTTATATTTATAGCCGGCAGTTCCCAGAGAAACAGATGTCCCTGGCTGGATTTCGAGGCTTCGGAGCAGATTTTGCCTCTCTCGATGAGCGTTACTTTTAGTCCTTCTTTTTCGAGATAATAGGCGCAGCAGGTTCCAATTATTCCGCCGCCGATTATAACTACGTCAGGATTAGCCATTGCTGTCTTCCTCCAGTGATGCTAATAATTTTAGTGGCAGCGGTCTTACGGGCGGCCTGACTGTTCCGGGCTGAACGGAGCCGAATTTTTGATTCGTGTGTTCGGCGATAAGTTTTCGTACTAATCTGCTGCAGCTTCTGCCCTGACATAATCCCATACCTGCCCTGGTTCTGCGTTTTACCTCGTTGACAGAGCTCGCACCTTCCGATATCGCCTGCAGAATCTCTTTTAAGGTGATTTCCTCACACCTGCAGATAATCATATCAGGGTTCTCTATTTTTATGTCACTGGTTCCTTCATAAGTTCTCGGTTTTTTTTCAGCCATTTTTCCTGCCGTTTTTAAGTTTGATATTGCGGACTTCCATACCGAATTTCTTAGGCACTGCAACGGTTATAACCACTGTTCGGTCGAAGTTTTTCGGGTTTAAGACCTTTAATACCTTCGCATCGCATACTTTTTCGCCGGCCCTGTTCAGGCCGTCAACGATTTCGCCCTGTTCGGGGTAGGGGAGAAATTCAAAAGGGAGCTGCACCGCAGCCTTCGTATCGGAATAGGTCATATCCACTACAAAGATTGCCTGTCCCGGGCAGGCTGCTATGCACAGGCCGCAGCCGTTGCAGAGTTCGGCATTCAGCACAGGAAGGTCTATTATAGAATCACCTATCTTAATCGCTTTCTTATTACAGGCCTCTTCACAGGGATTGCAGGGTATCTTTTGCGCACATTCAATTACAACCACCGGCCCTTTTTCCAATCTTTCTTTAGAAGGGACACCGGGCAGCTTCTCAAGCTCCTTACGGTCGAAAAAACCATCTTTGATGAGTGTCATTGCTTCAGGCTCCTTCGTATTAGCTCTTCTTTTGCCTGGTGTCTGCTCAGGCCGAAGGGACCAGCTCTAAGCTGCTCGGACCTGTCCAGTATTGACTGTTTTTTCTCTCTGGCTTCGCCAGCACTTAAAAGGGCGAGCGATTCGGCTATCGCAATTCCGGCGAGTCTGCCTTCCTCTATAGCAGTGCTTGCCTCCTCTATGCCGGCGAGGTCACCTGCAACGTAGATTCCGGGTACAGTTGTCTGCATATCCTCGTTGTGAATCGGTAAAAATCCACCGAGCTCGGGGACATCCGCGAATTCGCAGCCGGCCATCCAGGCGAGCTCTGAAAGCGGCGACAAGCCTATCGCAAGACATATAACGTCAATATCAAGCTCCTGTTCGGTGCCTGCTATTTGCTTGAAGTTTTTGTCCAGTTTAATCAAAACAGCCTTTTCCACTTTTTCTTTACCAACCGCCTGTTTAATTGTCGTCGATGTAAGTATCGGAACTGAGCATTTACTTATCTTGCTTGCGTGTACGGCATAGCCGCCTACTGTCGGCATAGCTTCCACAATTGCTTTGACGTCGGCGCCTGCCTGGAGAAGCTGATAGCTTACAATCAGGCCAACATTGCCGGAGCCTATCATTAAGACTCTTTTGCCTGGCAGAACCCTGTGAATGTTTATCATTGTCTGAATTGCGCCGGCTCCCATAATTCCAGCGAGCGTCCAGCCGGGAAACGCCAGCACGTTTTCTGTCGCACCGGTTGCCAGGAGAATCTTTTTGGCTTTGACCATCATATTTTTGCCGTTGTGAGTTACACATAATGTGTCGGTTTTGTAAATTGCCCATACAACCGCATCAAGCAGAACCTCTACCCCGCTTTTCTCTACCTCTTTAAGCAGGTTGTTTCCTATATCGATCCCCCTGACACCTGCCTGATGTGCCTTTGAGCCGAAAAACTTATGGATTTGCTTGAAAAGCTGTCCGCCGGCCTTTTGATTCTCATCGAACAAAACTACGTTCACGCCTGCCTTGGCAGCCTCTATTGCAGCAGACAGACCTGCAGGACCGGCTCCGACAATTGCCAATTCTACCTCTCTCATTGCCCAGCCGTCCTCAACTCGCCCGTCTGTTTCTGTGTCTTTATTTTCATGCCGGCTTTACTTGTAAAATTAAACGTAGTGAAACAGTAAAAAGATACCCTTTTCTTAAAACAACGATTTTCTCAAAATTCAATGATTTGTCAATAAATTTTATAATTGAGCTGTCTTTGTAGAAAAGCATTCATTTTGTTTATCATACCTGCCTCTGACTTCGCAGGAGTAAACTTGTCTTCTCGGAGGGGGGGCAGGCATCCAGAAGAAAAAAATCATATCAGGATTCTCGCCTGTACGGGGATGACAGAAACCAAAACGCACGTTTTCTATAGAGTAAATTGAGCTTACAGTTGATTCTATGACCTAATTATGACAAAACATTATCATGCCTATTTATTCTTAACCTTGTGGGTCAAGAAAAGAGAAACAAATACATTTCGCTTAAATAAAATACCTTCGGCTAAATACGCAAGACTGTTTATTTTATATTTCGTAATCCTTATGAGGATTATGCACTCAAATCCGTTAATTAACGCTAATAACAGGTTGTCTGTGTGACCGAAGGGAAAGAACTAGATAGGATTGTAAAGCTTGTAATGAGATTATATATAAATCCCAAACTCATAAATTCAAAGTGGTTCAAATTGCTGTTAAATATTTTTCTTCTTAAAAAGCCGCTTAGCATCCATAAAACATATAATGGATAATCGTGCCCATTATATTACCAAATATCTTGCGTAATATTCCAATTATTTTATGAATAAAATTAAACTTTGGGAAAGGTTTGCTCTTTTCTTTATCAGTAACATTTTCAGGATCTACCATAAGAATGTGCACGTCGTTATTGTCTCCATCAAAACTTACAATAATATTGTAGATAACTTTTCTTTT